>JADFYM010000200.1 GCA_015233035.1 Magnetococcales bacterium | reverse complement strand
GAGGGAGTATAGCTCAGACAGGGATCAAGGGGGGAAAGCAAAGTAACCCATCGGCCAGCGAGACGATAGGAGTAGATGGAGGAGCCAGAGTTAAACCACAGCTACGGCGCAGCCGTTCAGTCCAACCGGTTTCCATGGTGGAACTTTTAAGAGAACTGAAGGATGTGATTTCTTAATCAACCCCTACGACAGGCTTGAAAGAAATGACCACAAGCAATACCAGAAACAAGCCAACTGTGGTGCTGGTCATTGACGACGAACAACATCTCCGGGATGTCTTTCGGAAATATCTCGAGCATTTGCATTACATCGTGCTGGTTGCAGAAAATGGTCGAACCGGTCTGGAGCTTTTCGAACGGGAAAGGCCTGATTTGGTCCTGACCGACCTGCGCATGCCGGAGATGGATGGACTGGAGGTTCTGACAAAAATCAGAGGGGACTCTCCTGATACGCCTGTTATCATTGTGTCGGGGAAAGGAGAGGTGGACGACGTGATTGGGGCACTGCGCCTGGGGGCCTGGGACTATCTCAGCAAACCACTGGACAGCTTGTTGGTTCTGGGACATGTCGTGGAAAAGGCCATGGAACGGTTTCATCTGATCCAGGAAAACCGTGTCTATCAGGAGCACCTGGAAGAAGAGGTGGCCAGAAGAACAAGCGAGTTGCAGAAGGCCAATCAAGCCAAGAGTGATTTTCTGGCCACCATCAGTCACGAAATTCGTACCCCCATCAATGTGGTCCTGGGGTTGACGGGGGTGTTGATGGAAACCGACCTGACCCCCGAGCAACGCCGGTATGTGGAAACGATGCATCATTCCGGCGGTGCCCTGTTGTCTATTCTAAACGATGTTTTGGATTTCTCATGTATTGATGCAGGCTGCTTCACATTAAACGACAGTCCGATTTTGCCTTGTCAGATTGTCGAAGAAACAGCCAATCTCATGCGGATTTCCGCTGCGGAAAAAGGCCTCACCCTGGATGTGGAGGTAACGGACGATATACCCGCAACGGTTTCGGGTGACGGAGTACGGTTGCGTCAGGTTCTGCTCAATGTGCTGGGCAATGCGATCAAATTTACACACAGGGGACGCGTATGCGTGCGACTGACTATCTATCCCCAAGAACCGGGATCACTGCTTTTCAGTATCACTGATACGGGTATTGGTGTAGCTGAGGAATACCAAAAAGAAATATTTGACAAGTTTTTTCAGGTTGATAAAGGGATCACCAGACGCTATGGAGGAACAGGGCTGGGATTGGCCATATCGCGGCGACTGGTAGAGGCAATGGGCGGCCGGATGTGGGTGGAGAGCCAGGAGGGCCAGGGCAGTACCTTTTTTTTCACTGTGCCCATACGCATCGTGACCGCCCCTCCAACACCGGTCTCATCAAGCATCATGCCTGCGGAGGATGACTCACTGAGTTTGCGCATCCTGCTGGTGGAGGACGCCCCGGACAACCAAATGTTGTTCAAAACCTATCTCAAGAAAACGCAGCACTACCTCATGATTGCCAACGATGGCATGGAGGCAGTGAAACGGGTGCAGGAAGAATCTTTTGATCTGGTCTTGATGGATCTCCAAATGCCTGTCATGGATGGTTATACGGCAACCCGGGTCATTCGAAAGATGGAACAGGAAGCAGGGCGTTCCCCGCTGATCATACTGGCCCTGAGTGCCCATGCCTCCCAGGAAAGAAGAGAGGAGAGCCTGGCCGCCGGGTGTAATGACCATCTCACCAAGCCCATCCGAAAGCAGGCGTTCCTGGATGTCATCCAGCAAGTTGGCAGGCGTATGGTGACGTCACCGCAACGACAGTGAGAAACAGGAAGACAAGGAATGCTCATGACAGAAGCGACTGAAAAGCCAAAAATTTTGATTGTCGATGATGCCCCCGGCAATATTCACCTGCTGATCGCGATATTGGCAGACGATTATGAGATTGCCGTTGCCACCGATGGTCAGAATGCCTTGCAGGCGACGTCGGAGTGCAAGCCGGATTTGATTCTGTTGGACATCGAGATGCCCGAGTTGGATGGTTACGCGGTGTGTACCCGACTGAAGGCCGATCCAAACACCCAGGAGATACCGATCCTCTTCCTGACGGCTCGGGATAGCGGGCAGGACGAGGCGAAGGGATTGATGCTCGGAGCCATTGATTATATCACCAAACCGTTCAATCCGGTCGTCGTGACCGCCCGGGTCAGGAATCAGGTGGAACTGAAACGGCGTCGTGACGCCATGGAGCAGATGGCCATGGATCTGAGGGCGGCCAAAGAGGCGGCTGGCAAGGAGCGGGATTTTACCCGCGAAGTCGTCAACGCCCTGCCAGGCACGTTCTATCTGATCAATCAAGAGGGACGGTTCCAGTTGTGGAACAGAAAACTTGAGGAATTGACCGGGTACACATCGGAGGAAATTGCGGTTGCGTCACCAGCTGATTTTTTTCAAGGCGAGGAACGAGCAACCATCTGCGAACGAGTGCAAGAAGTTTTTACCCACGGATATGCCGTCGCCGAAGCCAGTCTTGTTTCCAAAGACGGTGCGGCGATCCCTCACTATTTTGTTGGGCAGCGCATTGAGCTGGACGGCGTGTCCTACTTGATCGGCATGGGGCTGGACATTTCTGAGCGCAAGCGGATGGAGAGTGCTTTGCGTGAGGCCAAGAAGCAGGCCGAAGCAGCGACCAAGGCCAAGGGGGAGTTTTTGGCTACCATGAGCCATGAAATCCGTACCCCGATGAATGCCGTCATGGGGTTGACCGATTTGGCACTCCGGACGGCAGTGCCGCCCAACACGCGAGATTATCTGACCAAGATTGCCCAGGCATCCCGTTCTTTGTTACACATCATCAACGATGTCCTGGATTTTTCCAAAATAGAATCGGGCAGGCTGCAACTGGAGAGCGTTGATTTTCTGCTGCGTGATCTGTTTGATCACCTGGTCGATCTGTTTCGTTACAAGGCCTCCGAAAAAGGTATTGAATTGATCTTGCAGGTTGGGTCCGGGTGCCGATACGCCTTGACCGGCGATTGCTTGCGCCTCGAACAAATTCTGATGAACTTGATCAGCAATGCCATCAAGTTTACGGAAGAGGGAGAAATCGGGGTCGGGGTGCGATTGGTTGAACAGCAGGGCGATCACACTTTACTGGAGTTTTTTGTCCGGGATACCGGCATCGGTCTGAGTCAGGCGCAAATCGACACCCTGTTTACTCCCTTTGTGCAGGCCGATGGTTCCACCACCCGCAAATATGGGGGAACAGGGTTGGGGTTGAGCATTTGCAAACGGTTGGTGGAACTGATGGGGGGGAAAATCCGGGTGGAAAGCACGTCGGGTACCGGCTCCGTGTTCCGCTTCACCGTTTTGTTGTCACGCCGGGAGACAGAGGAGCAGGGTGACATGATGCTCCCGGAGGATATGCATGCCCTGCAAGTCCTGGTGGTGGATGACAACTCGGGCGTTCGGCATGCCTTGCAGGCGTTATTGGACGTTTTCGGTTTTTTGACGACAGCGATCGGTTCTGGTCAAGAGGCTCTGGCAGCGATACAACAAGGCATTCTGACAAACAATCCCTATCACCTGGTTTTGGTGGATTGGTTGATGCCAGAGATGGATGGGATCGAAACGGTTCGACGGATTCTGGAATTGAACACGCAGGGTGCCTCACCGGGGGAACTCCTGCCCAAAATCATCCTGATGACCGACTGCAGCAGAGAAAAGGAAATAGAACAAAGGGCCAACGCCATGGGGGTCCGAGCCCTTCTGCCCAAACCGATCAACTGTTCCTTGCTGTTTGATACCGTCATGGAACTTTTCCGCAAGGAAGTCACCAAGGTTCACCGACCGGGATGGGAGTCCATGGACTTGACCGGGGTAACCAAAAATATTGGTGGTGCCCGGGTGCTGCTGGTTGAGGACAATGCCATCAACCAGTTGGTGGCGAGGGAAATGTTGGAAAATGTGGGACTGGTCGTCACGGTGGTTGGTGACGGTTTGGAAGCCACCCGGATGGTGATGGAAGCCCCATTCGATCTGGTGCTGATGGATATTCAAATGCCGATCATGGACGGTTATACGGCCTGTCGCCAGATTCGAGGCAATCCCCTGTACGAGCAACTGCCGATCATCGCCATGACGGCCCATGCCATGGACGGCGATCGGCAACAGTGTCTGGATGCCGGGATGGTTGACCACATCACCAAGCCCATTGACCGAAGACACCTGTACGCCACTTTGATGGCGTGGATCAAACCCGGTGACAGGCCCCAGGTGACAACCGTGCCGACTGCGAACGGCATACTGCACACGGCGGGATTGGGACAAGTGCCAGCCATTCTTCCCGGTATAGATGTGGCAAGCGGACTGGACCGCCTGGGGGACAATCATCAGGTGTATCGGTTTTTATTGCTTGAATTCAGGAAAGATTTTGACAAAACGGCAGAAAAGGTTCGCATTGCCCTGCGGGGAAAGCGTCAGAACGATATACAATCCGCCCAACATTTGCTTCATGCAATCAAGGGAATGGCCGGAAACCTCTCCGCACAAGAACTGTTTCATGCCTCTGTGGCCATGGAGAAAGCCATCAGGGAAAACAGGCAGGCTGACTGGCCGCTGTTATTGGACACTTTTGAAACCGCCTTGACCCAAGTGGTGGATGCCATTGGTACCATGCAACCGGCAGAAAATGCAACGCCCAGTGTGGAAATGACACCATTGATTATCGAGGAAATTGCGCCCCGCTTGATCGCGTTGGCTGATGCCATCCAGAAGCACAGGGCAGATGCCGTCGAATGTTGCAAAACGCTCCAACCATTATTCAATGGCACCATTGTGGAACAAGCGTTGAAACAAGTGGACGCATCTCTTGAAAACTATAAATTCAAGGAGGCTCAAGATCATCTTTACGCCCTTTTCAACGCACTCGACATCCCTCCGCCACGGGTGAAAAAATCATGACCAACGAAAAAAAGAAACCGATCATTCTGGTAGTCGATGATATGCCGGTCAACCTCAAGGTACTGGTTACCATATTGAGCCATGACTACACTGTTGCCATCGCCACCAGTGGGCAGGAGGCACTACAGATCGTGGCGGACGATCCTCCAGACATGATCCTCCTGGATATCATGATGCCAGAGATGGATGGATACGAGGTGTTGCGCCGATTGAAGGACGATGGTGAAACCCTTAATATACCGGTCATTTTCATTACTGCCATGGTCGAGGTGGATGATGAAACCAAGGGGTTCGACCTGGGGGCTGTGGACTACATCACCAAGCCTTTCTCGCTCCCCATAGTCAAGGCGCGGGTCCAGACCCACCTGGCCCTGATTCAAGCCCAGCACCAATTGGAAAAACACAACCATTTTCTTGAGGAGAAAGTTGCGGAGCGTACCCAGGAATTGATCCTGACCCGGGACGTGACCATCAATGCGTTGGCTTCCCTGGCAGAAACTCGTGACAATGAAACGGGCAATCACATTCGCCGTACCCAGCATTACGTCCGGTTGCTGGCAGAACGGTTGCGGGATTATCCCAAATTCCGCGATTTTCTTGACGTGGCAACCATAGAATTGTTGTTCAAGTCTGCCCCCCTGCACGACATGGGCAAGGTGGGTATACCGGACAATATTCTGCTTAAACCCGGCAAACTGACGGACGAAGAGTTTGCCGTCATGAAGACCCATACCACCCTGGGTCGGGATGCCATCACTATTTCTGTTGGCTCTTTGGGCAACGGGGTGTCATTTTTGCAATATATTCAGGAGATTGCCTACACCCATCATGAAAAGTGGGACGGCAGTGGTTATCCAGAGGGGCTCAGAGGAGAAGGGATCCCCGTTTCGGGTCGTCTCATGGCCATTGCGGATGTCTATGATGCGCTGATCAGCAAACGGGTCTACAAGCCAGCCTTCCCGCACGAAAAGGCGGTGGCCATCATCGCCGAGGGCAAGGGAAACCATTTTGATCCCGACATGGTAGAGGCCTTTTTGGAGATCGCTGATTCGTTCCGTGATGTGGCGCGAACTTTTTCCGATGATCATCTGGAGTGAAATGACCAGCAAAAACAAGAAACCAATCATCCTGGTGGTGGATGACATGCCAGTCAACATCAAGGTACTGGTAACCGTGCTGAACCCCGACTATACCGTTGTGGTTGCCGCCAGTGGCCAGGAAGCCTTGCAAGTCGTGGCGGACGAACCTCCAGACATGATTCTTCTGGACATTATGATGCCAGAGATGGATGGTTTCAAGGTCTGCGAGAAACTGAAGTCCATGGCGTCGACACGGGACATTCCGGTGCTTTTCATTACCGCGAAGACGGAAACCGAGGACGAAACCCATGGACTGGCGTTGGGGGCGGTGGATTTCATCACCAAACCCATCAACAAGTCTGTCGTGCTGGCTCGGGTAAAGACACACCTGGCATTGAGAAAGGCGCAAACACAGGCACTGCAGGCCGCCCAGGCCAAAAGCCAATTTCTGGCGCACATGAGCCATGAGATCCGTACCCCCCTGAATGGCATCCTGGGGTTTGCCGATCTGTTGGGGAAAAGGTCATTGGACGCCAAGGCACGTCAATTTCTGGAGATCATTCAACAGTCTGGACAACATCTTCTGGCCGTCGTCAACGATATTTTGGACTACTCCAAAATTGAGGCCAACAAGGTGAGCCTGGAGAATGTTGCCTTCGATCTGAAAGAACTGCTGGCCAAGACCCTCGATCTGCTTTCCCTGTCCGCCCAAGACAAGGGGATCAACCTCGCGTTGCGGTGTGCCGAGGAAGTACCCGCCGTCATCTGCGGGGATCCCAGCCGGTTGCGCCAGGTGCTTTTCAACCTGGTTGCCAATGCCATCAAGTTTACCCAACAAGGTCAAGTCGACCTGGATGTGCGTTGGGTGCAGACATTGGAGGAATCTGTCACGTTGCAATTTTCGGTTCGGGACACCGGAATCGGCATTTCGCCAGACAGGCTGGCAACCCTTTTTCAACCTTTTGTCCAGGCAGACATCAGCACCACACGCCAATTTGGTGGTACGGGGTTGGGACTTTCCATTTGCACCAACCTTGTACGACTCATGGGGGGCGAGATTCAGGTGGACAGCGAGCCGGGAAAAGGGAGTTGCTTCCATTTCACCGCCACCTTCACCCTGTCGACCCTTACTGCGGGACAGGCAATCCACGCACCTGATCCACAGCAGCCGTCAACGCCATTCCATGACCATTGCCATCTGCTGGTGGTGGATGATGTTGCAATCAACCGAATGTTTCTCAGTGAAACCCTGCCTTTGTTGGGGATTGACTCCTTCGAGCTGGCCTGCAATGGGCAAGAGGCTCTGGAACGCCTGCAAGAGCAGTCCTTTGACCTTGTTCTGATGGATTGTCGGATGCCAGTGATGGATGGCTTTATGGCAACCCGCACCCTGCGCCACTGGGAAGAATCCACAGGCAAACCACGACGTACACCGGTGGTTGCCTTGACGGCCGGTGCCACGGAGGATGATCGAGCACACTGTCTCGCGGCGGGCATGGATGATTTTTTGACCAAGCCGGTAAATGACCAAGCCCTGTTGAAAGTGTTGCATCGTTGGTTGGTGACCACCCCGACCATAGACACGCCAAAAACGGAACCTGGTCAGAAGGAAGAACAGGCAATGGCATCGGTAACGATCACCGATGGATCGATGGACGAAGCGGCCTTGGACGGAAAGATCCGCAAGATTGGCAAAGAGCGTATGGGTAGGCTGGTCCACGCCTTTTTCCAGGATATGACGAGAAATATGGATACGCTGCGCATTTCAGTGAAAGCACAGGATGCGACGAAAATATTGGAGGCGGCACATGCGCTCAAAGGATGTTGTGGAGTGGTACATGCCACACGGATGCTGCGTCAATGCGGAGAGATGCAGTCCATGGGGAGGATCGGTGCGATCCAAGGAACTACCGGGTTGTTGGAACAATTGGAAACAGAGTGCATCTCAGTCCAGAAGATTCTGGAAGAGAAACTGACTTGAACAGGTGCAAAAGGGGAATCAACTTGAAAATTTTGATTGTAGAAGACCAGTTGTCTATCCAAGAGGAGTTGCGATTAATCCTGGAGGGATACGGTACCATCGACACAGCCGGTAATGGAAAAATCGGTGTAGAAACCTTTCGTAAAGCCCT
>JADFYM010000001.1 GCA_015233035.1 Magnetococcales bacterium | reverse complement strand
ACGCCCTCTTATAGGGCGGCCCGGGAGGGACAGTGTTCCAGTGGTGGCTTTTGCGGGCCGTTTTCCTTCTGGGTCGCTATTGTATGCCTCGCGGGGCTCCGCCCCGGACCCCACCAGGGGCTTCGCCCCTGGACCCCACCAGGGGGATAATCCCCCTGGACCCCTGTAACTGCACAATATGCTTCGGATTTTTTATCAGCATAAAGTTGTGTGCATAGGGCAGGGATCCCACCAGGGGGATAATCTCCCTGGACCCCTGCAAATAGGAACGACTCTTTGCGATGTGTGTACATTTTGACCGCCCTTTATGGCACAATCATGCCGAAAGTGTCACAAAAGTGTGACAATGCTTGCCCGCATGAACGGGAGCATGGAATAATCCTCTCCATGACAAACGAACCCCATATCCTGGTCGTGGAAGACAACCGTCACATTCGCGAGTTGATCATTCGCTACCTGCACGAACACGGCCTCCAGGCCTCTCCTGCCGTCAATGGGCGGGAGATGCATGCGGTGCTGGCAAAAACCACGATTGACCTGATCGTGCTGGACCGCATGTTGCCCGGCGTGGATGGTCTGACGCTGTGTCGGGAGGTGCGCAGCCAGTCCAATATGCCCATCATCATGCTGACCGCCATGTCGGCCCATACGGATCGGGTGGTTGGTCTGGAAATGGGGGCGGACGATTATTTGACCAAACCCTTCGATCCGGGGGAATTGCTGGCCCGCATCCGGGCCGTCTTGCGGCGGTCACAGCACCAGGATTGCCCAGACCGCTCCGGTCCCGAGGCCGTCATCCATTTTGCCGACTGGACCCTGCATGTGGCTCGCCGGGAATTGGTGGACCGCCAGGGCATGATCGAACCATTGAGCAATGGCGAATTCGATTTGTTGCTGGCGTTTCTGTATCATCCCCGCAAGGTGCTCAGCCGGGACCAACTCCTGGACCTGGCCCGGGGGCGCACGGCAGACAACTATGATCGCAGCATGGATACCCAGGTGATGCGTTTGCGACGCAAAATCGAGGCCGATCCCAAAGATCCACAGATTATCAAAACAGTCTGGGGCGGCGGGTACATGTTTACCCTGGCCGTGAGCGGGACATGAAACGGCTCATGCCTGGCTCTTTGGCCGGTCGGACACTGTTGATTCTCTTTATCGGTCTGACCCTGTCCCATATCGTCAGCATCCTGGTATTCACCAGCGAAAAAATGGAAACCGCCGTCCTGACCAGCGAACAACAACTGCTGGAACGCATGGCAATCCTCACCCGTCTGCTGTGTGACGCCCCGGAATCCTTGCACGCACCCATCCTGTCCGCCATGAACCGGGACGGGGTGCCTATCGATGTGACTTATGTTGCCAATGGCTCTGCTCCAATATATCCCAATCACATCGAATCCCTGCGGCAGGCTTTGGAACAACAGATCGGCCGTACCCAGGTTCATGTGCTGGCGGTACATATCCAGGAACCAGACTGGCATCATGCGTTTGGCACCCTGCATCGTTGGCTGTTCTGGATCGAAATGCAGATCATCCGGGCCATGCACACCGAGGTCATTGATCAGGAATGGCATGTGGTGGTGCAACTGCCCAACCAGAAACAGGTCCTGTTGACCAGTCTGCCAGCAGGCAATCATGTGCCTCTGTTTCGTCATGCCACCCTTTCGGTACTCATCATGTCGGTGGCGATCCTGTTGTTTGTCCTGGTCATGGTGCGCCACATGACCCGCCCCTGGCAAAAAATTATACAAGCCGCCGAAGTGTTCGGCCAGGATGTCTATGCCAAACCGTTGCCCGAAGAGGGTGCCACGGAGATTGTCCATGCGGCGCGCATCTTCAATCGCATGAACCAACGAATCCGGGCCTTCGTCGAGGAACAGTTGCAGATGATTGCCGCCATTTCCCACGATTTGCGCACCCCTCTTACCCAACTGCGCCTGATGGCCGAATTCAGCACCTCCGCCGAGGAGAGGATGCGCATGATCGCCATCCTGGATGAGATGGAAAAAATGTTTACCGCCACCCTCTCTTTTGCCCGTGACTCGGCCGCCACCGAACCGAAACAATCCTTGAATCTGAGTGGTCTGCTGGCGGCCATCTGTAGCGACATGGTGGACGCCGGAGCCCTGGTCCAGTTTGATGAGGGGGACAAATTGCCCTATTTTTGTCGGCCCATGGCCATGAAGCGGG
Source organism: Magnetococcales bacterium (assembly GCA_015233035.1). GTDB lineage: Bacteria > Pseudomonadota > Magnetococcia > Magnetococcales > Magnetaquicoccaceae > Magnetaquicoccus. The sequence continues at coordinate 140,613 of JADFYM010000001.1, read as the reverse complement.
CCATGGTCAACCTGATCGACAACGCCATCCAGTATGGTGGTCGCGCCGATGTGCGGATCACGAGCACGCCCGACCGGGTGGACATCCAGATTCAGGATCCCGGTGCGGGTATCCCGGAGGCGGAGTGGGACAATGTCATGCGGCCTTTTCGCCGTCTGGAACCCTCACGCAATCGTCATACCGGCGGGGTTGGCATGGGGCTGGCCATCGCCCATTCCGTCATCCATGACCATGGGGGAGAAATCCGGTTCGTACTGCCCGCCGCCGGGGGATTCCTGGTCAAGGTGGTTTTGCCTCTCCACAAGTGACCCTGCCCAATCGCCTCTGTGACCGCGATGGTGCATGGTACAAGCCTGTCTGTTGCTCCGCAAAAAAGCGCGTCCGATCCGTTTGTATGGGCCGTTGCATTACCGAAAACCAGTAGACAAACAACGATAAAATCAGAAAACTTTCAATATGTTGAGCACTCTTTTGCCCGGCAGCGGCCAGGCAAAAGAGTGGCGCACAAAATTAGAAATTGACTTCTCTTTTCTCTCTCTGGCACTATTGCCCAAAGCTGTGGGGTTGGCTGGGTCGGGGCTGGTTGGTATCTATTGATTTTAGTGTTTAAATTCAAATGTTTAATAAATTTTTCTTCCCTGTTGAACCCGTTCGATTGCAAAACGGGTCGAGGAGTACCAGAGATGATGCAGACGTTGAGCCGGTGGTGGGGAAAAGGCAAGGCAGCCAAGGCGGCGGCTCCTGAAGGGGAGAACACGGAACCCAGCGTGGAACCCACCGATTGGGACGCTCCCCAGGCGGATACTGTCCAGGCAGAGTCACCGGATCTGGCAGAGACAGAAGAACCCAGAGCGGCAGTGACGCCAGCCAAAACAACCGATATACTCTCCTATTTATTTATTTTTTTTGTGTTGATCATTCTGATACCCGCCACCATTGTCTCCACCTTTGAAATTTCCAACCGGATGGATTTTGTCGCACTGCTGGACAAAGAAATTGCCAAGCATAAAACGGACCTGGTGGAATTGGACAAGAGTCCGCCCAAAACCGATACCACCCAAAAGGCCAGACCAGCCCTCCTGTCTGAAATCAGCACCCTGGAAAGATTCCGGGAGTCCGCCCATGTCATTATGGCGAACGGGGCCATTCCACTGGAAGGGGATCTGTTTTCTTTTCGGGATCTGGTGATCCTGAAGGCCAAATCTGTTCCGGGCAGTTCTGTTTTGTCTTCCATCCTGCATGGGGAATCGGCCATTAATAAAAGTAAATATCTGGAAAATTCCCCGGTGTTGGCCGGGATTCGCGGCATGTATCTGTTCATAGATAATTTCAACGATGTATTTTTCGGTTTTGTTGGCAATTATGGCTCCAATTCGTTGCTGGCTTTTTCACTGGTTTTATCCAGCATGATCGGAGCCTTGGTTTGTTATTTCCGCTCGGATGTCGAACCCCCGTTTTTGTTGCGTGGCATGATTTCGGGGTTGGTGATGGGGTTTATTGTCTATTTGATCATCAAAGGCGGTCGTGATCTGTTTGCCACCGGGCAGGCCAATGATCTGCAATTTTCGCTGAACCTGTATGGTGCGTGTCTGCTGGCCCTGTTGGCTGGGTCATTGGCAGACAGAGTGTTCAGGCTTTTCAAGGCACTGGTTGGTTTGCTTGGCAAGCGCAGTTGATCCGGAAAAAGGAAAGCGCATGGTCCGTGGATTGACCTTGAGTATTCGGAGTATGTTGCTGGGTTTGGCCCTGACGGGCGTGTTTGCCATTTTGGGGTTGTGCGCCATTGCCATACTCTCCAGTCACCGCATGGAACAATTCCAGAAAGAGTTGTTGGAAAATGCCTTTCCGGTGAGCCGTGCCGTGCGTGGCATGATGAATACGGTTGTGCGTCTCAACGATCGGCAACACGACGCGATCAATGCCGCTTCTCTGGATGAGTTGGCGGCGGTCTCCCCTCTGGCCCCCCTGGAACTGGATTTTTACCGGGAGCGGCAACGCCTGGATGGGTTGCTGCGACGTTTTCCCGCCTCCCGGGCATTGTTGACCGCACTGGATCAGGATTTTGCTGAGTTGCTGGAAGCGGATGGCAGTTGCACCGAACAACGCTGGCGACAACTACAGTTGACGGTCCAGTTGGAAGAGCGTACCCGGGAGATCGAGCAGAATGCTAAAAAGGTGGTGCAATGGGCGGAAGCCCTGGTGGGCAAGACGCGCCTGGCAGAACAACTCAGCAAACGGCGGATCCGGCATATTCTGGAACAGAACCAACCGGGTGTCATCTGGCCTGCCCTGGTGCGGGAACAGGTGGAGGATGCCCGACCGGATATCGAATACGCTGCGGCCAAGGCGCGCCAGGGCGGCTTCGTGTTGGCCATGCTCAGTCGGCAATTGATGATGGAAAGGCGTCCAGACCTGCTGCCCAGTATCCGCTTCGATGGCATCAGCCAGGCCACAGGGGTCATTCGTGATTCGCTGGCTTTCCTGAAGGAGAAGGTGGGCGAGGATTCCGAATTGCGTCCCCTCACCCAGGAACTGGAAGCCATTTTCTTGAAAATATCCCCGCTGTTGACGGAGCGGGAGGATTCTCTGTATGCCTTGTTGCAGATGGCGTTTGTCGAAGGGGAGGAGTTGCGCGGCAGACGATTGCGCCGGGACAAGGCCTCGGACCAGGTCATGCAGGATGTGGAGTTGCTCTCTTCACCCGCCGGCATGATGCAGAGTGAAATTACCGCCGATGCGGAAAAAGTGGTGGCCACCAACCGGTGGATGTTGATTGTGGTGGGGGCCTTGGCTCCGATGGTCATGGTGACGGCCATTTTTTTCTTCCTGCGTTGGCTGATGCGGAGAACCCGCCGCATTGCGCACGTCCTGCAAGGGTGTACCGAGGGCGATTATGCCCATCGTATCCCGCTGGAGGGCAACGGCGACGAGTTGGAACATATCGCCCTCGCGGTCAATACCCTGGCGCAGACCTTGCAGCGGCTGGAGTCTGCCGATTTGCATGCCCTGATGTCGCGCATTGCGATCAATGCCCTGCTGGAAACCGCTTTGCTGCCCTTGACCCTGCAAGCCTATCTCAAGGCGGCCTTGCAGATTATCCTGAACATTGCCTGGCTCAAGGTCTGGAACAACAAGGCCGCCCTCTTTCTGGTGGACGAGGAGACGGCGGCCTTGCGTCTGGTGGAACAGGTTGGCCTCTCCCCCGAGGAGCAACACCTGTGTACGCAGGTGGCATCTGGCCATTGCTTGTGTGGTATTGCCCTGGCCACGGGTGAAATGGTCTTTGCGGGCAGTCGGGATGTGCGGCATGTTATCGCCCATTCGGCGGGCATCTCGCATGGCCATTATTGTGTCCCCATTCTTTCCCAGGGGCGCGTGCTGGGGGTTTTTACCCTGCAACTCAGCGACAACCATCGCCACAGTCGGGAGGAGGAGGCCTTGTTGGCCATCATCGCCCATACCCTGGCCGGGGTGATCGAGCGCAAACGGGTGGACGAAGAACTGAAAGGAGCCAAAGAACGGGCAGAAGGAGCCAACCGGGCCAAGTCTGAATTTTTGGCCAACATGAGCCATGAGATCCGTACCCCGATGAATGCGATCATGGGGCTGACCGATCTGGCCCTGCGCACGGACCTGGTCCCCAAGACGCGGGATTATCTGCTCAAGGTCAAGGGGGCTTCCCAGTCACTGTTGGGCATTATCAACGACATTCTGGACTTTTCCAAGATTGAGGCCGGCAAGATGCGGCCGGAGCACATTGATTTTCACCTGGGGGATCTGTTTGACCGTCTGTCGGACATGTTTCGGAGCCGGGCGGCAGAAAAAAATATTGAACTGATTCTGGTGGTCACCCAGGGCTGTCCCAAGGCACTGCGTGGGGATCCTCTGCGGTTGGAACAGGTTTTGATGAATCTGACCAGCAATGCCCTCAAGTTTACGGAACACGGGGAGGTGTATGTTTGGGCCAGGGAGATCCAGGAGGTCGTCCCCGCCACCCTGCCGCCGGATGCAGAGCCTGGGGGCAATGGGGTTGAGCCATCTCCCCATGTGGTTCTGGAATTTGTGGTCCAGGATAGCGGTATCGGTCTGTCGCCGGACCAGATTGCCGGACTGTTCAGTCCCTTTGTGCAGGCAGATGGCTCCACCACCCGCAAATATGGCGGTACCGGCCTGGGACTCTCCATTTGCAAAAGCCTGGTCGAAATGATGGGGGGGCAGATCGGGGTGGAGAGCACACTCGGGGCCGGTTCTCTCTTTCGCTTTACCGTTCCTTTTGAGCAATATGCGGGGGCGGACAGAGAGCAGCCTGTTTTGCCGGAACCCTTGAAGGGGCTGAAAGTGCTGGTCGTCGACGACAACGAAACCGCGCGGGAAATTCTGGGCTCGACCCTGGAAACGTTCACCTTTACCCCAACGGTGACGGCTTCCGGTGCCGAGGCTCTGGTCGCGATGGATCTGGCCATGGCCGAGGGGATACCCTACGCTTTGGTGCTGTTGGACTATAAAATGCCGGAGATGGATGGGATCGAAACGGCCCGCAGAATCATGGAGACCGCTGCCCGCAATGGTTTTCACCCGTTGCCCAAGATGATTTTGCTGACGGCTTATGGCCGGGAAGAGACCCTGGCCCCGCTGACCAAACAGGCGGGGGTATCGGCCTTTCTGGACAAACCGGTCCGCCGTTCCCACCTGCTGGATACCATCATGGAGGTGTTTGGCCAGACTGTGACCCGGCGGTATGAGGGTGCCTGGGAAGAGTCCGATTTTGCCTCTGTCATCGACAAAATCGGCGGTGCCCGTCTTTTGCTGGCCGAAGATATGCCGATCAATCAGCAGGTGGCCCAGGAATTGTTGGAAGGGGTGGGTCTCCTGGTGGATATTGCCCAGAATGGGGCCGAGGCGGTGCGCATGGTCGAAGCGCACCCTTATGACGCCGTGCTGATGGATATCCAAATGCCGGTCATGGATGGTTATGATGCCACGCGCCTCCTGCGCAAAGATCCCCGCTTTGAACACTTGCCCATCATTGCCATGACCGCCCATGCCATGGGCGGTGACCGGGAGAAATGTTTGGCTGCCGGCATGAACGACCATATCAGCAAACCGATTGATCTGAAACAGTTGTTTTCGGTCTTGCTGACCCATATCCAGCCGGGGGATCGGTTGCCGGTTGATTGGGTCCGCCAGGGGTCCAGGCGCGATATGCCGGGGGAGGAGACAACCCGGTTGCCACCCATGCCCGGCATCGACCGGGAATCCGCCCTGCGTCGGGTCATGGGCAACCAGGTTTTGTTGCGCAAATTGCTGGAGGCTTTTCAGCGGGATCATGCGACGGCGGCCGATGCGGTGCGTGCGGCGTTTGCCCAGGGAGATTGGGAACTGGCCAGACAGACTGTACATCGGATCCGTGGCATGGCAGGCAACCTTTCCGCCCAGGGCCTGGCCCATGCCGCCATGGTGCTGGAGCAGGCCATCCAGGAAAACCGGCAGGAGGCGTGGCCTGTGTTGCAGCAGCAGTTTGCTACCGCCTTGCAGCAGGTGATCGATGCCATTCAGGCCCTGCCGGTGGAGGAGGCTGCGGGTTCGCGCGGGGAAGCGTCCGCCGTGGTGGCTCTTACCCCGGAGAAGGTCCAGGAGATCTCCCCCCGGTTGATCGAGTTGGCCGATGCCGTGCGGGGAAGCCGGGCAAACGCTCTGGAACAGTGCCAAAATCTGCAACCTTTCCTGGAGGGTACCCTGGTGGAGAAATGGTTGCAACCGGTGGAATCTGCCCTGGAAAATTATAATTTTGAAGAGGCGCAGGATCGCCTGGCTTCTCTCTTTGATGCCATTGACATTACTTTGCCATGGATGAAAAAACCATGATCAACAACAGGGATCGCAAACCGATCATTTTGATTGTCGATGATGTGCCGACCAACCTGAAAATATTGGCCCTGGCGTTGGGTAACGACTATGAGGTCGTGGCGGCCACCAGTGGTCAACGGGCCTTGCAAATTGTGCTGTCCGAGCCGCCCGATATGATTCTCCTGGACATCATGATGCCGGAGATGGACGGTTTTATGGTCTGTGCCAAACTGAAGGAGATGGAAGCGGCCCGGCATATCCCCGTCATTTTTATTACGGCGAAAAATGAATCAGAGGACGAAATTCACGGTCTGGCGTTGGGCGCGGTGGATTTTATCACCAAACCGATCAGTCCGACTTTGGTCCTGGCGCGGGTCAAGACTCATCTTTCCCTGCGCGCAGCCTATCAGACGCTGGAGCAGAGAAATGCCGATTTGATGGACAAGGAAGAACAACTCCGCATTGCCTACGAATCGCGCCTGGCCATCAACCAATTGTTGGAGACCATGCTGGATCCGGTGTCACTCAAGGAACAGTTGACGGTTGCGTTGGATATTATTTTTTCCGTGCCCTGGTTTGATTTGCAGCCCAGGGGGGCGGTCTTTTTGTTTGATCGTGCCGCTGAAGAACTGGTCTTGTCGGCGCATCAGGGGTTCGAGGTGTCCCACTGTATGGCCTGCACCCGGATCAAACCAGGCCAATGTTGGTGTGGCAAGGCGTTTGTGGGTGGAGCCATCCTTTTTTCCCCGGGGGTGGATGCCAGACATGAAATCTGCTGGGAAGGGATGCAACCGCATGGACACTATTGTGTACCGATCATGGATCGTGACCAGTGTCTGGGGGTGCTCAATCTCTATGTGCCTGCCGGTCATCAACCCCGCCCGGAAGAGCGGATATTTTTGAGTACAGCCGCCAGCACGATCACCGGGCTGATCAACCGTCGCAACCTGGAGGAACAACTCGATCAGCAGGCCAAGTTTGATGCGTTGACGGGCTTGCCCAACCGTGCCCTGTTCCATGATCGTTTGAACCAGGCCCTGAGTATGGCGATTCGCAACCGTCGGGATGTGGTCCTGATCTTTATCGATCTGGATCGTTTCAAGCTGGTCAACGATACCATGGGGCACGAGGCCGGGGATCGCCTGTTGCAGGCGGCGAGCCAACGGATTACCGCCTGTCTCCGTACTTCCGATACCGTGGCCCGTCTGGGTGGGGATGAGTTCACCATCATTCTGCAACACCTGACCAGCCCTTTTTATGTCGAACTGGTGGCGCGCAAGATTCTCGAACAATTGGCCAGACCGTTCATACTGTTCGGGGAAGATGTCTCGGTATCGGGCAGCATGGGCATCACCTTTTTCCCCCATGATGCCGCCGATGCGGAGAGCCTGCTGAAAAATGCCGACAGTGCCATGTATCAGGCCAAAAAGGAGGGTCGCTCCACCTTCCGGTTTTTTACCCAGGAGATGCAGGACCAGGCCATGCTGCGGGTGCAGATGGAAAAAGAGCTGCGCCAGGCCTTGGACCGCGAGGAGTTTCGCGTCTATTATCAGCCCAAGGTGTGTTGCCGTTCCGGTCGCATCACGGGCATGGAGGCCCTGGTGCGCTGGGACAAACCGGGACGCGGCATGGTGGCTCCGGGGGAATTTATTCAACTGGCCGAGGAGACCGGGCTGATTGTGCCGTTGGGGGCCTGGATTCTGGAAAATGCCTGCCGACAAAACAAGATCTGGATAGAGGCAGGCCATCCCAGGGCGCGGGTGGCCGTCAACCTTTCGGCCCGCCAATTCCAGCAGGGCGAGGAGTTGATTGATACAGTGGCCTCGATTTTGGCCGAGACGGGTCTCTCCCCGGAATGGTTGGAACTGGAGATTACCGAAAGCATGGTGATGGAAAATGTGGAACAGGCCATTGCCACCATGCGGGAGTTGCAGGCCATGGGGGTGCGCATCTCTCTGGATGATTTCGGGACGGGTTATTCCTCCCTGGGTGCCTTGAAGCGGTTTCCCTTGCATGCCTTGAAGATAGACCGTTCCTTTGTCATGGAACTGCCCACCGATGCCGAAGATGTGGCGATTGTCTCGGCCATCATTTCCATGGCGCATAAAATGAATCTGATCGTGGTGGCCGAGGGGGTGGAGAGCACGGAACAACTCGCCTTCCTGACCGCCAACGAGTGCGACGAAATCCAGGGCTACTACTACAGTCGTCCCGTGCCGACGGACGATTTTACCCGCTTGTTGCAGGAAAACCGGTCTTTGTGGTCGGAGCAGACGGGATCGGTCCGCGCATGACCCTTTCGATACGGTCCAGCCAGCGGACTGGCTGGCTGGCCATCCTGTTTTTCACCCAGTTTATCTCCCTGGCAGGCAGTGAACCGTCGGCAGAGAGCCAGCATGTCGCAAAATATGGCACCATGCCATTCAATGCCCGGTATCTGTTGCCGAGTGGCGGGGTGGAGATGTCGGTGGATTGGCTCACCTTGCCGGAAGAACGCATCCTGGTCCTGACCTTTGACGATGGCCCGGATGAACGGGATCGGCAGATGGCGGCCCTGCTGACCAGACATGCCATTCCGGCCACCTTTTTTTATGTGGCCAGCCGGGTGGCGGCCATGCCGGGCATGGTCGGGGAGATGTTGGCGGGCCACTATACGGTCGGCTATCATTCCAATCGGCACCAAAAGTTGAGTGCATTTTCCCCGTCCCGTCTGACGGAAGAGTTCCAGCAGGGCCAGGCGATTTTGGCGGGGCAGGGGGTCCATCCGACCTGGTTTCGTCCCCCATACGGTGATTTTAACGACCAGGTGGTCAAGACCGCCCAGGAACACGGGATGGAGACCATCCTCTGGACGATTGACTCCAGGGACTGGGCGGGTGTCACGGCACCCACCATGGCCCGGAATGTCATTCGGCGGTTTCATCCCGGTGCCGTCCTGCTCTTTCACAGCACGCGCGCAGCCACCCTGCAAGCCATGCCAGCCATTGTGGAAGCGGCGGCAAAGGCCAATTATCGTTTCGTTTCTCTGGATGAATGGCGCAGTATTCTCCAGCGCGCCAGTCGCCGCAGGCAAAAGCCTGCCGAAGCTCCGTGAGAATACCCCGCCTGCTTTTTTGAAAATGTATTGACATCCTTTGATAGTGTGTCATAGAATTTAATGACATGTTACAGACCCGGATCAGTAGAGTTTCAGATTGAATGAAGGAGACCTCGGAAGCGGTGCTTGTTGTCCTGGAGTGACGTGGATGGCTGGTATGGTCGGCTTGTCGTGCCTGGGAGAACATAGATGTTTATGCGTAAATTCTTGTTGTGCATAGTGTGTTTATTGTGGCTGGTTGTGCCTCGGGTTGTCCTGAGTGAGGAAGAAGTGGTCAAGGTGGGGTTGAACTATCCCAAGACCGGTCCTTATTCCAACGAGGGTGCTGACCAGTGGAATGCCGCCCGGTTGGCGGTGGAAGAGATCAATGCCGGTGGTGGTATCCTGGGCAAAAAGGTGGAGATGATCTGGCGGGATTCCCAGTCCAAGCCGGATGTTGCGGTCCAGAATGCCCGGGAACTGGTGAGCGAGGGGGCCAAAATGTTGTTTGGCGGGGCCTCCAGTGCGGTGGCGGTGGCGATGGGTACTGCCGCCCATGAGATGAAGGTGCCCTTTTTTGGCACAATGACCTATTCCACGGACACCACTGGCAAGGACGGTTGGAGGACCACCTTTCGTGAGTGCAACGACTCCTGGATGGGGGCAAAGGTGTTGGCCGCCTATCTGACGAAAAACTTCCCTAATAAAAAATATTTTTACATCTCTTCTGACTACACCTGGGGGCGGACCACCGAGGAATCTTTGCGCAAGGCGACGGGGACGGAAGATGTCTCTCTCCATCCAGGGGTGTTGACCCCCTTTCCTGGTGCCACCGAGCGGGATTTTGAAGAAAAGATTGCGTTGGCCAAGGAGGCCAAACCGGACGTGCTGGTCCTGGTTTTGTTCGGCAAGGATATGGCGACGGGTGTGCGCCTGGCCACTGCCGCCGGTATCAAGAAGACGACCCAGATTGTGGTGCCCAACATGGTCTTGACCATGGCCGAGGCGGCGGGTACCAAGGTCATGGAGGGGGTGATCGGTGCCCTGCCCTGGGACTGGAAGGTGCCCTACCAGTACAACTATCCGCGCGGCAAGGCCTTTGTGGAAAAATTTACGGCCCGCTATAATCGTTATCCGGGCACCTCGGGGGCCTCGGCCTATACCATTCTGCATGAATACAAAGCGGCTGTGGAACGCGCCCAATCTTTCGAGACCAAGGCCGTCATTCAGGCACTGGAAAACCATGAATACACCCTGCTCAAGGATCCGCAAAAGTGGCGGGACTTTGACCATCAATCGGTCCAGACTATTTATGCGGTGCGTGGCAATCCAGAGTCCGTGATACTCAAGGATAAATACCGGATGGATTATTTTGAGTATATCGGCAGCATTTCCGGTGAGCAGGCTGCCATCACCCGCGCGGAGTGGAATGCCGTCCGCAAGAAAGCGGGCAAGCCCACCGAATTGGAATAGGATGGTTGGCTGCTGTTGCCTGCCTGGGTGGCGGATTGATTCTTATTCATGATCGCTGTGGTGCAGGCGGCTCAGTTCGTGGATTCTGGACACCGACCGACGCCAGGCAAAGGCCGCCGGTCCCTCCTGGCAGATTTCCTCCAATTCAAGGTGGCTGTATATTTGCAAGGGGATCTGGTGCTCGTAGAGCAGGTCCACCAATACCACAAAGCGCATGGCCATGTCCGCCCCATCGGCAGACAGCTTGTGCAGTCCGGAAATAATGACTGCTCTGGCTTGGTTGCACAAATTCATGTATTCGGCCCGCCCGAGCGTTCTGCTGCACAATTCGGTAAACTCAAACCAGAATACCCCGTTTGCCATGCCCTGTACCGGTACAGGGACATGGCGCAGGAGTATGGAGGTGGGGTGGGGTCGGCTTTTGGTCAGATGGGTGAACAGACCTTCCGGGGTGGCGGCGGCTTTGTCGGAGGGCGGGGTCTGGCGTCGCCAGTCCACGCCGTGTCCCAGTTCGCAGACATGAATCCGTTTTTTGAGCAGGGCGATGAAGGGCAGCACACTGCTGCGATTGAATCCGTCCTGAAACAGATGATCAGGTGCCCAGTTGCTGGTTGCGCAGAGTGTGACACCACAGTAAAACAGGGCTTCCAACAGGCGGCCCAGCAGAATGCCATCGGCGATGGTCGTGATATAAAATTCGTCAAAACATAACAGTCTGGCCTCCGCAGAGAGTTGACTGGCGACATACAGCATCCAATCCACATTTTTCGGGGGACGGGAATGGTGCATGCGTTGATGCAACTCTTCCATGAAGGGATGAAAATGGACCCGACGTTTTTCCGTGACGGAGACACTGTCAAAAATCATTTGCATCAGCAGAGACTTGCCCCGCCCAACCTCGCCATACAAGTAGACGCCGTGGGTGGCGGGCACATAGGTGACCGGTACATGGGCGGTTGGAATGTGGGTCGTCGGTGCGCGCCACACCTCCACGCCGCGCCAGGGAACGCGCTGCACCGGGGCGTTCAGATCGGTGACCACCTGGTCCAGCAGGGGCAGCAGCGTCTCCTGTACGGGATCCTTGTTGATGATGCCCTGCGCCAATGCCTTGTACCAATGGCGACTGGGGAGATCCACCGGGGATTCGGTCTCCGCCCCAACGGGTTCATCCGGTAATAACGTGCGCGATTTTGTCATGACGATTCCCTTGTTCTATTTGCACCGTGACATCTCATAAGCCTGTGTCGCATCCCTTGGTCCCCGGTTTCCCCTCTCGGGGGGAGAAAAGCCCCTCTTGCTCGGTCAACCCTACCCCACGCGCCTGGGGGATTATAAGCACATTTCCCGTAAATCCCACCCATTTTCTTTGTATTGTAACTGAATTCTTCTTGTCCCTGTGCTGCGCAAATGGCATTATGGTGCCGCTTCTTTGTGTCTGGATCGGTAAACATCAGAAAACTCTATTAATTGTTTGCCTGGATCCGGTACCTGTCGATTTGGGCATCCTGAGAGAGGGAGGAACAGTCGTGAAACGAGATCTTCTGTCAAATATCAGTGTCAATATGCGTATCTGGTTATTGATCTGCCTGGCAATTGTTTTCTTGACCGGACGTGAGGTGTTGGGTCTTTATACCCTGGATAAAGAGATTACAACCAGCCGCCGGGCCAAGATCCAGCAGTTGACCGATGTGGCTTATAGTGTGTTGAACCAGTTCAACGAACAGGAAAAGGCTGGCAAAATGACCCGCGAAGAGGCGCAAAAGCGCGCCATAGAGGCGGTCAAGATATTGCGTTACCAGGAAAAAGATTATTTCTGGATCAACGATATGCATCCCAACATGGTCATGCATCCTTTCAAGCCGGAATTGGATGGCAAAGATATTTCTGGATCCAAGGATCCGGCAGGCAAGGCCTTGTTCGTGGCCATGGTGGAGGAAGTGAAGGCCCATGGCCAGGGCTTTGTGGATTATATGTGGCCCAAGCCGGGGTTGGACAAACCGGTGCAAAAGCTCTCTTTTGTGCGTGGGTTTACCCCTTGGGGCTGGATCGTCGGTACCGGACTTTACATGGACGATCTGCATGATATCTTCTGGAACGAGGCCCGCAAGATGTTGGTTGTTTACGCCGGGGGGGTGGCCATGCTCATCGCCCTGGCCTGGTTGTTGGCGCGCTCCATTATTACGCCATTGACGGCTGTGGTGGATTTTTCCAAGCAGATTGCCGCAGGGAATTTGTGTTGCCGTCTCGATACGGAGAGCAAGGATGAAATTGGCCTGCTCGGTCGCTCGCTCAATACCATGGTGATACAATTTCACAATGTGGTGACCGGGGTGCATCATGCCTCGGAAGCGGTGACCACAGGCAGTGAAGACATGACGGAGCAGGTCAGTAATTTGGCGAAGGCGGCCTCCTCCCAGGCGGCCTCCATTGAGGAGACCTCGGCCTCGGTGGAAGAGATGACCTCCCGCATCCATCAAAACTCCGAACATGCGCAGGAGACGGAAAGAATTTCCAAAAAGGCCTCTCAGGGAGCCATAGATGGCGGGGCTGCCGTCGGACAGGCGGTGGCGGCCATGAAGGAAATTGTGGGCCGGATTTCGGTGATTGAAGAGATTGCCCGGCAGACCAATTTGCTCGCCCTCAATGCGGCCATTGAGGCGGCCCGGGCAGGCGAGCATGGCAAAGGGTTTGCCGTTGTGGCGGCTGAGGTGCGCAAGCTGGCGGAACGCAGCCAAGCCGCCGCCGCCCAGATCATGCAGATTTCTGCCTCCAGCGTTTTCGTGGCGGAGCAGGCGGGGAGCATTATCGAAACATTGGGACCAGATATCCAGCGCACCTCGGAGTTGGTCAGAGAAATTGCCGCTTCCAGTCTGGAACAGAGCCAGGGTATCAAACAGATCAATGATGCGGTACAACATTTGGATCGAACGATACAAGAGAGTGCCCATACGGCGGAACATCTGTTGACGGCGGCTGGGGAACTTTCCGATCAAGCCCAGCATCTCTCTGAATCCATCACCTTTTTCCGTACAGAGCAGAGAAGCAATGTTCCACAGGCGGGTCGTATCCCGGTGGGTGCCGCTTTGAACGAGGATTACAGCTAGTGGGTCAACACGGCTGATTTCCCAACCAGGGGCTTTGCCCCTGGATCCCACCGGGGGGGATAATCCCCTCTGGAGCCCCTTGGAAATAACTCATGAGCATAGCCAAACAAAAAGCACACGAACCGATATATACCTTGCCGTCTGCCCCCCACAGTCCGGTTGATCCGCAGTTGCATGAGGTGACGCCTGATGAGGCGTTTCGACTCGTGTCCAACCCGGACTTTGTCTTTATCGACATTCGTTCAGGGGCGGAACATTTTTTTGTCGGTTGTCCGCCGCAGGCCATCAACATTCCCTGGCAGGATGCCCCGGACTTTGAGATAAACCCGGATTTTGTTCAGGAAGTCTTGGAGGTGGTCAAGCGCAAGGATCGTCCTGTCCTCTTGATCTGCCGTTCGGGGCACCGTTCGATTGATGCGGGCAATTTGTTGATCCAGGAAGGCTTCCAGCTTGTCTACCATGTATTGGAGGGGTTTGAAGGGGATCAGGACAATCACCAGCATCGCTCCAGTATCAACGGGTGGCGTTTTCGTGGGCTGCCTTGGATACAGTGTTGAGGCCGATGCCGCGCCAGTCAGCTTTGTTGTGTTGCCAGGGGGGGAAGAGGTTGTTTGCTGCCGTCCGCGCAGATGCGCACAAAGGTGATGCTGGTGGAGAAGATGACCTTGGCCTTATCCTGCTGGAACAGGGCATCGTATACGGTTGCCGTATAATTGACCGAGGTCTTGCCAACGCGGGTGCGATGGACATCAAAGCGCAGAATGGCCCCCAGGTTTACCCGCTCATTAAATTCCAGACGATCCATCGCCACTGTCACGAATTCGCAGGTTGAATAATCCATCCGCGCCGCGATATAGGCCGCTTCATCGACCCATTTCAAGAGTTGACCACCGAACAGGTAGCCATAGTGATTCAGATGTTCGGGCAGTACCAGCTTGTAGGTTTCCATGGTCGCGGGTGTTCTCCAGGAGTGAGAGAGATGTCGTCTGATCTGGCATTATGGCCTTGTTTGGCGTCTGAAAGCCAGCCCTCATGGTCGGGGGCAGATGACGACTGAACACCGTCGTGACCTTTTTTCCAATCATTATGAGGGGTCCAGGGGAATCATCCCCCTGGTGGGTGACCCACACAATGCGCACAGCCTAAAAAAGCATCGGCCCAGTCGTAGATTTCGCTTTATTTTAGCAGTGAGTTCCTATAAAGTCATCCCGTTTTGGGTGGTCTTTTTCCAGGGAGTCTGTTTGCGATGCCATGTGCCATTGACGAAATTCTGAATGAATCCTGCCAAACGGTCCAGGGGACCTTGGAACACTTGGTGCAGGAGTTGGCAACCGATTTTAACCTGGACCTGGATATGCAACGGTTATTGGCCTCCCCGGAAGCCAACACATTGCGTGGAGCCATGCAGACATTTGCCGTCTGGATGGTTCGCAACAGCAGCCAGTAATCTCTGCATACACGTATACAAAAAATCTAAGGGCCGATTGCCTGGTACCAGTTAAGAATATACCGATGGGGAGTCAATCAAATGGAAGTACAACAACCTTTTTATGCAAACAAAGAAAATATCATGCGCATCATAGAGGGTGCAGAACCGCATGAAGCCTTGTTTCTCATTCTCAGAGAGTTGTATGGATTGGAAGGTTTTGTAAAATCGTTGAAGGATAACAGATTTGTTTTCTCCACCAGCGATGCAATGGGGAAAATCACCCTGATGGATGGTGAGTTGATCATATCCAGAAAGGATGTGGACGTGGATGGCAGGCCAGCACCCGAAGGCAGTGATCGCTCGTTTTCGTTTGCAGGTTGGTTTCCGGAATATATATTCAAGAAATTACAGGAAAATTTCTTGAAATTTGATATGCCTCTGGAACTGTTCTATGTGACAACAAGATATTATCTGCATGACTATAAAATGTTTTCTGGGTTCATGCTGTTTTATCACTCCATTTGCATGGAAGTGATCAAACATTTGACGGTGGAACAGGCGCAGGAGTTGGGCGGCCTGTTGATTGCGGAATTTGCTCGGACATAAAGGATAAACAGCAACAGGCTTGGGGCTTGGCGGCACCTGTCCGCCCGTCCCCAGGTTACCACCGCACCAGGGCAGAACCCCAGGTGAACCCACCCCCAAAGGCCTCCAACAACAGCAATTGACCAGGCTGGATGCGTCCGTCACGCACCGCCTCATCCAGGGCCAGTGGTACACTGGCCGCCGAGGTGTTGCCGTGCCGGTCTATCGTCATCACCACCCGATCCATTGCCATGCCCAGCCGTTTGGCGGTGCTGTGGATGATGCGAATATTGGCCTGATGCGGCACCAGCCAGTCAATCTGGGATTTTTCCAGGCCGTTGGCGGTGAGGGTTTCATCGACCAATCCTTCCAGTGCCTTGACAGCCTGCTTGAATACCTCGTTGCCCCGCATGTGGGTAAAACCACGTCCGGAGGCGGCATCGACCAGCAGTCCGCGGGAAAGTCCCCCGTCGGTGCGCAGCAACTCCTCGTAGGAACCATCGGCATGGAGGTGGGTGGACAAAATGCCTCGACCCGGCTCCGCACAGCTTTCCAGTATGACGGCACCGGCCCCATCACCAAACAGGATGCACGTGGCGCGGTCACGCCAGTCCATGATCCGGCTCATGGTCTCCGCGCCAATAACCAGCACACGCCGTGCCGCCCCGGAACGGATCAGGCTGTCCGCCATGGATAACGCATAGATAAAGCCGGCACACACGGCCTGAATATCAAATGCAGGCACTTGCCGCCGCGTGGCCCCCAGCTTGCGCTGAACGATGGTGGCCGTCGCGGGAAAAATCAGGTCAGGCGTGGTCGTAGCGACCAGAATAAAATCCAGGCTATCCGCCGCGATACCTGCATAAGCCAAGGCCCGCTCGGCAGCCAAGACCGCCAGATCCGAGGTCCATTCCCCTGGCGCGGCGATCCGCCGCTCGGCAATGCCGGTCCGGGAACGAATCCACTCATCCGTGGTATCCAGGCTGCTGGCCAGTTCGGCGTTGGTCAATGTCCGTTCCGGCAGATAGGATCCACTCCCGATAATACGCGCAACGCGAATGGTCACCCGTGTACGTCTCCGTTGGTTGCCACTGTTGTATCCCGGCTGTCGTTATCGCGTTGGTTATTGCCATCCAGCTGGGCCATCGCCTGCATTTTCAAGGCAATCGCTTGGGTTTTTTCATTGACACGGTTGGTCACCAACTCTTCAGCCGCCTTGATCGCATGAAAAAAGGCAAAGCCGTCCGCCGATCCATGACTTTTGACCACCACCCCATTCAACCCCAACAGCATGGCACCATTATATACCCGTGGATCAAACCGATCCCGAAAACGCTTGAAAGCGGGTCGTACCAGCAGATATCCCAGTTTGGCCAACCACGAATGGTTGAAGGCCTCCCTCAAGAAATGGACCAACATGCTGGCTACCCCTTCGGCTGTCTTGAGACTGACGTTGCCCACAAAACCGTCGCATACCACCACATCCACCTTGCCCTGAAAGATGCCGGTTGCCTCGACATTACCGACAAAGCAACGGCTGATCTTTTTGAGCCGTTCACCCGCCACTTTGACCACTTCGTTACCCTTCTCCTCCTCGGAACCAATATTGAGCAATCCCACCTTGGGATTGTCCCGATTCAGTACAGAAGAGGCAAAGACTTCACCCATCAAGGCAAACTGACACAGATGGTCTGCGGTGCAATCCACATTGGCTCCCAGGTCCAACATCAAGACCTGACCCGTGATGGAAGGCATGAGCGAGGCGATGGCCGGTCGGTCGATGCCGGGCAGGGTCTTGAGGACAAAGCGGGCTGTAGCCATCAATGCCCCCGTATTTCCGGACGAGACAAACGCATCCACGCGGCCTTCCTTGACCAGATTGGCTCCCACCCGGAGCGACGAGTCCTTCTTGCTGCGCATGGCCTGTGCCGGTTTTTCGCCCATGCCCACAACCTGGGAGGCGACCTGGATGCGAAAATCATGCTTCGCGCCGACCCGTTCCAACTCTGCCCGGATAACCTCTTCGCGACCAACCAAGGTGAATTCCGCCTGGCTGCCTGCCGCAATGGCACGCAACGCACCATCAACCACCGATTGGGGGGCATTGTCCCCCCCCATGGCGTCCAGTGCAATGCGGATAATCATGGGTGGATGACCTCGAATAAAGGAATGAATGGGTGACTGTTGGAGACCAACCGGGCTGATTGGTTGCCTCTGCTGGGGAGGCGGAGAACCGCCTCCCCAGACCCCTCCACCCTTTTTTTTCAATCATTATTAAGGAGGTCCAGGAGGGGATTATCCCCTCCTGGTGGGGGTTTGGGGGCAAAGCCCCCAATAAGGGACTCGCATTGTCCAATCAGCCTGGCTGAGCCACTATTCTTCTATCCGAACAACCTCGCGACCGTCATACCAGCCACATTTGGGGCAGACACGATGAGAGGGACGCATTTCCTGACAGTTGGCACAGACGGCCAAATGCGGGGCTTGAATGGCATCATGCGACCGACGCTGGCCACCGCGCGAGGAGGAACTTTTTTTCTTGGGTACAGCCATTTTCTTTCTCCCGATATCCCATCATTTTAAATTTTTCAATACAGCGAACGGTCCTTCCGTTGCTGTTTCCACACAGAGACATTTTTCTTTGTTCAGATCCACACCACACTGGGGACACAGTCCCAGACACTCCGGGTGACACAGGGGGATCATGGGCAAGGCCAGCAACAACTCCTCTTCCACCACAGCCGCGATGGCAAGACGATAACCCGGCAGGTAGGTCAACTCGGCGACCATCTCCTGTTGACTGTCGGGTTCCGCCGGGTCTGGACCCGGCACAAACAACCGATCCACTTCGGCCAGCAGCCGGGTGGAAAAATCGGTCAGGCAACGCGCACAAGCCCGTTGTACCTGACAGACCACTTCGCCTTGCACCCGCAACAGACGTTCGTTGAACGTGGCGGTCAGGGCCACATCGGCCTCTGCCTCGGGTTTGACCTCGGACGACAATCCCGTCAGTTGGGCCGTGGCAACGAAACCACGGAATTGCTTAAATAACCGACGAACCCCCTCCAAGTCAATCCCTGCTTCGCTTAAATTTTGCTTCTCCTGGGCGCGCAGGGCCGCATCGTCCGCTGCCGACCCATCGGGGAGGTTGTTTTCGGCTATGTCATGGGTGTCTGTCACGCCTCATCCTCTGACCCAATAGACCAACAACAGACCCGCACACATGAGAACAAGTCCCGTCTTGCGCAAAAAACCATCGGGCAGTTCGGCTACATGGATCACCATGCGACGCATCTGTTCTGGAACGGCAAAGTAGGGAATCCCTTCCAGAATCATCACCAGGCCGATGGCTGTCAAAAAATCATTCACTGTGGCTTATACCATCCTGCCGGGGGGTGGCTCCATCCGACCGGGGGGTGCCTGCACCGCCCTTCTCAGGAAAATCCACATCCTGGAGATAGCGGAAAAATCCGGTTGGCTCCAGAATGATGGTCGTCTCTTTGGCAAAGACCTTTTCATACGTATCCAGCATCCGCTTGAATTCAAAAAATTCGGGATCCTGACGATAGGCCTCGGCATAGATGCGGGTGGCGTCGGCATCGCCCTGTCCGCGCAGCTCCTGGGCCTCTTTGTAGGCGGTTGCCAACAGCACCTCACGCTCACGGGCGGCCTGGGAGCGAATCTTGACTGCCTCTTCTTCTCCCTGGGCGCGATAGGTTTTGGCCTGCCGTTCCCGTTCGGTCTGCATGCGACGAAAGACAGCCTTGGAGTTTTCCGGGGGCAAATCGGTCCGCTGGATGCGCACGTCCACAATCTCAATGCCATACTGGGCCGCTTGCAGACTGGCCTGATCTCGGATGCGGGTCACCAGATCGGCCCGCGAGCCAGCCACAATCTCCATCATGGTATACTGGCCCAAGACCTCACGCAGATTGGAATAGATGATATCACTCAAACGGGAGGTGGCACCGTCCTCGTTGCGCACCGTCTGGAAATATTTCAGGGGATCGATGATACGCCACAGGGCATAGTTGTCCACCTTGAGATTTTTCTTGTCCGAGGACAACACCTCCTGGGGATCCTGATCAAAGATCAACAGTCGTCTCTCGAAGGAGAAGACCTCCTGCATGAATGGAATCTTGAAGTGCAAACCCGGTTCGGTGATGGGCCGGATGGGCTTGCCCAACTGCACGATCAAGACCTGTTCCACCTGATGCACGGTAAACACCGCTTGGGAAATCAACACCAGGACGGCAAGGACCAACACCACCAACCCTTTGACCAGATGGTTTTGTTTCATGGCGTTGCTCCCTTGGGGGCCGGTTCAGCAGCAGGCAGGGTTTTGCCATTCAGGGGCAGATAGGGCAACACCCCCTGACTTCCACCCGGTTGGACAACCAGTTTATTGATGTCAGGCAGAATTTTTTCCATGGTTTCCAGATAGAGACGGGTACGTGTCACCTCTTTGGCCTTGTTGTATTCGGCCAGCAGGGACAAAAAGCGATGCACCTCCCCTTCGGCTCTGGTCACTCGGGCTGTTTTGTAGGCCTCGGCCTCTTGCACCTGTTTGGCGGCCTCGCCCTTGGCCTTGGGCAAAATATCGTTGGCATAGCCCTCGGCCTCGTTGATGGCCCGTTCCCGATCTTCGCGAGCACTGGCCACATCCTTGAAGGCATGGACCACCTCTTCCGGGGGGGCCACCTGTTGCAACTGCACGGCGACGATGCGCAACCCGCTGCGATAATTATCGAGGATGGCCTGCATGGTCTGTTTGGTATCCGCCTGAATCTTTTCCTTGCCGGTGGTCAAGGCGGTATCGATGCTGTTGCGTCCGATCACCTGGCGAATGGAGGCCTCGGCGGCGTTGCGCACGAGCATATGGGGATCGCTGCTGGGATTTCTGATATTGAACAAATAGTTGGCGGCACCATTTTCTTCGATGCGATATTGTACGCTCATGTTGATGTCGATAATATTTTCATCACCCGTCAGCATCAAAGACTCTTCCGCCACGGCCACGGAGGTACGACCACGGGTGCGATAGCCGATTTCGACCCGTTGCACCTGGGTGACTTTGGGGGTATAGGCGGCCTCTATCGGGTAGGGCAGGTGGAAGTGGGGCCCCGAATCGGTCGTTTCCACATAGCGACCGAAGCGCACCACAATGCCCTTTTCGTCGGGTGCCACCAGATAGATGCCGGTGGCCATCCACAACACCAGGACGACGCCCCCGAAAAAAGGCCAAAACCGCCCGCCCGACATTTTGCCGCCCAATTTTTCGCGCAGCAGTTCGATAATTTTATCTATGTCGGGTGGTTGCGGCGGCACAGACCCCGTTCCCCATGGTCCCTGGGGTCCACCACCACCATCATTCCAAGCCATGACACACTCCTAACCGATCGAGTTTTTTCCCGGACGGACAGTATCCCTTTATCTGACCAATTCGTCAACGATTGTTCGTCAGGGTGATCGCATTTCAGCAACGGGGGGATGTGATCCAGAGGGGGCTGGATCGGGCACGGGGCAACCCTTTCTTTTCGATTTTTCGGGGTGTTTTGGGGGAATGCAGGGGGTGTCCATTCTGGGTTGCGCCCGTTTTCGAGCCTGACCGATTGCGGCGAAATTTCCGAAGTTGCGCGCTCAGTTTCCCACGTGCAGATCGATCTTGCCGTAGAGCCATGGCAGGAATCGGGCAGGCACAATGCCCCAACTGCCGCATTGCATAAAGATGCTTTTCGTTTGCTCGGAAAGCGAGGGGTTGTCCTCATCGACCAGGGATCTATGCAAATCGTCTAGGGCTGTTAGTAATGGCAAGCCCGGTGCCGTTTCGATCATAGTGGCAAGTACCTCCCTGGCGGATTCGTGGGCCGCAGGCTCCCCGGCGAGGATTCCAGCATGGACATCTGGCCGGACAAGTTTCAGATAGATTGCCCACCCGAAAAAAGCACTTGCGTTGCTGACAGGTTGAGCCAGTGAGTATAACGTATACCCGCGTTCGAGATCGCGCAGCGAAAGCCCCTTCAGACTCGCCAGGTTAGCAAATACCTCCAGGAAACCACTGTGCTCCGGTGTTTTATCCAGGCCGAACCGGCGAGCCAACTCTTTGCAGTAAGTTAAGTTATTATCCAGAACGCTCAATGCGTTGGGGCGGTTTTTGGGCAGGCGTAGCCAGAATTGGACGAACTTGCCCAGATACGTCTTTGCGTCCACTTCAGTCCCATAGACGCCCTGTATAGCGGCTTCGAGTTGGGGACGGTTCACAAGCAGCACGAACACCACGCCGGGCACATCGAAAAAATGCTTGATGCGCTCCACCGTCCGCACCGCGAAATCGGGACGGCAGCGATCCAGTTCGTCAATGACGACCACCAGGGGTTTCTTGAGGCTCTTGGCCTGTTCCTCGAGAACTTTTGCGAATCCCTCGACGCTGCTTGTGTCTTCGGCATGGTCGGTAAGACGCTTGGCCAGTTGTGTTTCAAGGGCATTCTCCGCGCCTTTTTCGATCTCCTCGACCGTTTTACGGAACTCTTCCGTCATATCGACTGAACCGAGCAGCCTGTGTCCGACAAAACGCACTGCTAACTTGGCGGTGATTGGCAGGAGCCTCTTGACGACCATTTTTCCTGCATCAGTGAGCTTGTTCCTGGCCTCACCTCCCTTGAATGCAGCCAAAATTTCCGAGCAGACCATTAAAAAGGGATCCTCGACGTAGTCCTGCCTGAACGCATCGATAAACACCACGGAAAAACCGTCCGCACGCAACTTGGAAACCCAGTTTTCGCCAAACCATGTCTTGCCCTCGCCCCACGGTGCGTCAATGGCGAACACACAACCATCGGCCATGCGCTCGACCATGCCGGTGAGTTGCTCGGCTAATTTTTGGCGGTTGAAGAGGTCGCCATCGAACGGTTTTTCCGGGTTATGCTTCTTGGGTCGCACATGCAGCGGCGTGGTGTTTTTGTTTTCCATGAGGCATCCTTGGGGTTGATTTTTCCAATACTACCATCAGGAGGTTCCAGCCAGTTTTGCCAGTTTGTCGATGAAACGATGCACATCATCGTGAATTTCGTCGGCTTCCATGCCCAAGGCAATATCTTCTCGAAGAAAAGTCACCGATGGGTCTGCATCCTGCAATTGATGGAAAAGCGAGTCGTCGTCTTCAAACAGGATGCGCTTGCCATCCACGACCTGAAATATATTCGCGGTCACATTCCGCCAGGTTTTGTTGGGGGGCAAGGTCAAATTTTGTTCCATAAAAAAGTGATCGATCACCGCCAAAAAAGGCGCGGCAAATAACGGTCCCGCCTTTTTATGGGCTGCCCGTCGCCAGGCATCCGGCACCAGCAGATAGTTTTCGATATTTTTGCGCCCCCATTCTGCCAGAGCAGGATTATCCATGCCGGGGTGGAAGCTATCGTTACTGTCATAATCAAAAAGCACCACTCGCGACATATCCGGGATGATCTGACGCAATGCCTCATAGTGCTTGTTGGCCATCTCGTTCATTTCTTTTTTATTGCCGCCACCCATCTTCTTGAAAAATGATTTACTTATAACGCTTTGAGCAGCACATGAATCGGCCCAGGCACGCAGAATACGCTCGTCGCTGGCACCTTCCACATACAGGATACAAGGAAACTGCCGGAGCCGATCAATCTCCTCATTGGAGACATCCGCCAGTGCCCGCACCACTTGTGGCGTGGACTCAATGCGCCTGGGTACCTGATCCAGCAGGGAGACAATCTGGCTGGCATCCACGCCGCGCAAAAACTCTTCCGCATGGGTGGCAATCAGGCATTGCATCCCTGTTTCATTGGATTTTTGTTTGAAATAATCGAGCAGTTCGCGTTGCAGATTGGCGTGCAAATGGGCATCTGGTTCATCGATCAGCATCGTGGTGGGTCGATAACCGTACAGGAAAGCCAGCAAGGTCAATGTTTGATGAAAACCGCTCCCCCCGGCGATGATGTCATAGTTCTTGTCGTTCTGTTTGTACTCGACCCGAATATGCACATCTCTGGACGCATCATAGATCGGTTCGTGAATCTCCATCGAAAACCACAGTTTGATCATCCTGGCCAATTCCTGCCAATCCTGAGAGGGTGGGTGGCGTTTGGTGGCACGGCCATCCCCTTCTTGACCAACGGGAGGAGAGACACTCAACAACAGGTTGCGTAACACACTGCCCGGTTGCCCTTTGCCCACCTGCTGACGAATGGGTGCAACGTCCAGCCGCTTCTCGGCAGGTTCCAGACCGGAATAGGGTGGAATATAGACAATTTTAGGCATTCCACGGGTTTCATACTCGCGAAAAGGTTCCCATCCATCAGAGGGGATGGCATAAAGAGTTTGGGGCGATTGATACCGCAGGTCAACGCCGAACTCCGCCTCTCCGCCATTGCCGTATTGCCATCGCACCAGAATCTGGATCTGGATATATTCTTGTTTTTTTTTGCCATCGATTTCAGGCCAGAACCGATCTGTCCTGTCCTTCCAAAGCAGGTTGAATTCCGGCAACGGCAGGGCCGTAAAGTTGGGCAACACTACCTGAATGCCCTTGGAACCGCTTCGTTTGGATTGGTGAAACAGATCCACGCAGAACTGCCAAATAGCCAAGGATTGCAACACCGTGCTTTTGCCACTGTTGTTGCGGCCAACCAGCAGATCAAACTGCCCGAAATCGTATACCTGTTCCTTGATGCTCTTGAAATTTTTCAAGGTCAGGCGTGTTATACGCATGGATTCTCCCATCACAACACTCCAAACACCTTCATATACTTTTGAATATTCCCATCGTACATAGGTGGCCTTGGTTTGGCGAGGGATGATTATCGGTCCGGTTTTTCCTGGTCCTGGGCCTCGAACAATGCACTGGCTACCCCTGCCGCTGCCGAAAGGCCGTCACCTCGTTCAAAATGCCGCGCAAGATGGATACCTCGCGCCGATCCAGGGCGGCGCGGTGAAACAGGGCCCTGATGCTGCCCATGATATGGCGGTTTTGCTCACTACGCAGAAAGCCAATGGCAAGCAACACCTCGCGCAAATGGTCAAAAAATCGCTCCATCTCCAGGGCATTGGCCCGCTCTCCCTCCCGGACCGGATCAAAGGCGAACGTCTCGCCCTCAGCCAAGCCCAGCATGATCTCATACAATACCACCAGGACCGCCTGACCCAGATTGAGCGAGCCCGTGCCGCCCTGGGTGGGAATGTTGCATATCCGGTCCGCCCGTTCCAGATCGATGGTCTCCAAACCGGTGCGCTCGGTGCCGAACAACAGCCCCACCTCGGTGCCCGGCCAGGCCAGAATGGTCGGCAACTCCTGGGCCAGTTGGCGCGGCGTGCAGACGGTATGCCGTTGCCCCCGGGGACGGTTGCTGGTGGCCACCAGGAAATTGAGATCGGCCACCGCACTGGCCAGATCAGGAAAAATTTCGGCCTGATCCAGCACCTCTGTGTAGCCCGTGGCAAACTGCACCGCATCCTCATGGGGAAATTGTCTCGGGTTGACCAGACGCAGACGGGACAAACCCATATTGCCCATGGCACGGGCGGTCGCCCCAATATTGCCCGCATGGGCCGGTCGGTCCAGAATGACCACAATGTGTCGGCGCGCTATTTGCATGATTCGGCCATGTCCGGGAAAAAGAGGTATCTTGAGCCATTGTCTGCCCACGCATGGACCGGCACAATGGCAATCAGGGTGGTCGGTTAACACGTTCTGGACTGTACGCGGTTCATCATGGGATGGTCAAGTGTCTGGCACTGGGCCGGGGCGTTGTGCCCTGCGTCCATCCTCCGGTCGACCACCTTGGGGGAGAAACAGAGTGAACATCAGCCATTTTTTACACTGGGTAGCGCGGTTCAATCCCTTTGCGAAAACATCGCGCCGTGCGTATGGGGTCCGATCGGCCTATCCCGCCGCTGTCCGGGTCAAGCGGGTGTCCGCCCCAGCCCCGAAAAGAGAGACCTCCCGTCGTCCCCTCGTCTGGTTGCTCCCGATTTTGCTCATTGTCTTGTTGGTTCTGGGTTGGCCTGCGGTGCGATCGGGTTGGTCCGTTGTGGCAACGAAAATGGCCCAGATCGGGACTTGGCTCTCCTCTCCCGGCCAGCCGTCACCCAAACAACAACCAGACAAAAACCTTGGCCAGGCCTGTCTGCTGGCGGAACAGGCGCAAACGGCTTTCACTCTGCTGCCGATTCCCGTGGGGAGCTATCCCTTGCCGACCCCCACCTCCGGCTTGTACCCCTTCACCCATGCCCACGCTGCGGAAACCATTGTCGTGGAGGCACCCTTTTGGTTACAAGACCAGCCCGTGACCCAGGCCTTGTTCAAGCAATATGCGGATTCCATCGATGTCATGCCCGCCGGGGAGGAGAAGGAACGCCTGGTTTCTCATCTGGGCATGTTCTGGAATCGGGGCGAGACCAGCACGCCTGCCGTCAAGGGCATCTCTCATGAAGCCGCCCTGGATTTTGCCCAGTGGTTGCAGCAAAAAACGGGTTGTCACTACGATGTGCCCTCGCGCGAGGAGTGGCTTGCCGCGCTCATTCATCTGTACAATTCAGGCGCGCCGTTACCCAAACCCAGTGATGCGTTTGACCGTACACCTTTGAAATCATTGCTCCAGGGCGGCAGCGAGTGGACCCGTTCCCCGTGTGCCGTGGGATATTATCTGGTGGGTGAAGAGGACTGGGGGGCTGATTCCCAGAGCAACCAGCCCATCTGTATGCCCGGCATGTTTTCGGTGGCCGGGTTTCGCATGGTGTTGCACTCTGCCCCGATCGATCCACAGAAGGGCGACCAGACAGAGAAAACCAACCATTGAATAAATTTGCAAAACCCAATATTCTGCACCGGGTGGTATGCAAGACCGCTCGCCATTTTGTTCCCATCCTTAAATTGAGAGAGGGATGCCTTACCGTGAGAATGACACCCATGGATTGTCGTCTGACCGTTCGCATTTTGGTCGTATTGTGTTTACTGTCTCTCCTGCCGGTTGCCCCGGTCTGGGGGGAAGAGGAGTCATCTGGCAGTTGTGCCAAGTTAGATTTTTCGCGTTTTTATGAAAACGGTCGTCTGAAGTGGGTCGGGGTCGCCCGGTCGGCCCGGCAGGATGCCCCAATTTTTGCGGATGCCAGCGCGACGCAGTCGGAGGGTACCCTGGAGTTCAATCAACAGATGGATCTCACCGAGGAGGCCAAAGATCGTGTCAAGATTCACTCGCATCGGTTCAAAAAGAAAGAACCGACTGTTGGCTGGGTGCGGAAAAGCGATCTGCTCTGCCGCAACACGCCCATCAAGAGCGAATCCGGCCTGGAGATGAAATTTTTTATCAAGACCGATACGGTCGCCCGGACCAACGAGAACAAAGAGCCCACCGTGCAGGTGTTTCAGGATCCCGAACTCAAGGAGTGCAGCGGGGGGCGGGACAATTGTCGGGAGGGGGCCTCCCGGTTTCACATGTATTTTGTCTTCGACCAGACGGATCGTGCCGTGCTGCTGGGCGACCGTTTTCGTCTGGAGGAAGACGATGTGCTGCTGGGTTGGGCGGCCAAAAAAGATGGGTTTATCTGGAACAATGCCTTCAGCCTTCGGCCACGGGAAGATTTGCATGCCCCGGATGGCAAGGGTAACGGGACCATCTGCACGTATGAACGGTTGAGCGATGCGTTGAGCCAGGATCAAAAAACCTGTCAACCGGTGGAGGGGGGGTCGGCCTGGTTTCAGTCGCCGTTGCGGATTCCCGTGCTGGATCTGCTCAATGCCCGAGGGGAAAATGTCTCGCCCACCGAATTGGCCACCGGTACGACCACGGCCACCGGGCGGCGTTTTTACAAGGTGGCACTGGCCCGTCCCGGTCTGGTGGCACGGCGGATCGATGCCGATACGGTAGCCATCGCACCCTCCTTGGCCAAGGAGGTGATGCCGCAGGTTCAATCGCTCAGCACCAAAAAACAGGTGGATATCTTTTTTCTGCTGGATGCCACCGCCAGCATGGAGCAATCCATCGATGCCGTGCGTGGCACGGACGCACAGCGTGGCGTCATTCAGGAGATCATTCACTCCCTGAAAGATACCCAGGGTTTCCGGGAGACTCAGTTCCGGTTTGGTTTCCGGGTGTATCGGGACAGCTATGCCGACAATCGCGTCCCCGGTGGGTTGGGGGATGGCATCGGCGAGGGGGTGCCTTTCCCGGATACCTGTCAGATGGATGCCGATCAGCAACAAAAAGCTTTGGAACAGTTTCAGGCGGCCATCGCCAAGGTGCATGTCACCAGCGACGATGAGGATGACTATGAAGAAAACAGTTTTGGCGGGTTGGAGCAGGCGTTAAAGAAGGATATGTCTGCCTGCCCGGATCATCTCAAATTGCTCTTCATGATCGGGGACAGTGGCTACAAGGAAAACCACCCGATCCGTGGTCCCAAATACAAGCACCCTGTCAAAGCCGATACCTTGGCCCAACTGCTGCGGGGAGGCGATGTGGCGGCGGGCAAGACCAACAATATTATCCCCTTCTTTATCCGTACCCCCTTTCTGGTCAAGCAGGCCAAAAATCCGGGAGCCTACAAGGGGGCGTATGAGTTGTTTGCCACGCAGGCCAATTATCTGTTGACCAACAGTCTGCCCGCTTCCAGCAAGACGACCGAACATTTTTTCCAGTTGGGCCAGATGACGGCAGACAATCATGCCCTGGTCTCCCGCATGGTGCAGACGGTCGAAAAGCTGGGCAGTTCGGAGTTGATCAATGAGATTATCCTGGACGTGCGGGGTGGGGCGGCGTTGAGTGCGGTCATCGAACGTCTGCGCCGGGAACGGGTCGATATTCCGGGGGTCTACTGGCACATTCTCAAGCAGGGGGCCTGTGGCGAGTTGGGGGACCAGTGTGAAAAACGGGTGTATGACACGACCCAGATTGCTTATATCGAGGCGGATGACAAGGTGGTGGAAGAGTTGTGGATCAACAGCGGGGAACTCTCGTCCTGGATCCGTATTCTCCGTGGGTTTGAAGGCTATTTTGATCTGCCGGAGACGCAACTGCGGCGTGCCCTGATCAGTGCCATGGTCCTGGGGTTGCAGCAGGAAATTCGTCGGCCACCGATTGATGTGGCGGGCGAGACACCGGCGGAATATGCCCAACGCCGAGGTGGTCTGCCTGTGCGGCGGCACTCGCCTTTGTTGAGCTATAATGTCAATGCGCTGTCGGCGGAAGAGGTGGAACGCAACAAGGATGGGCGGTTGATCGTGCTGGACAAGGAGAAAAAACCGCTGTCCGACAGCAAGGGCCAACCCATATTGGCCGTGCCGGTGTGTGAACTGCGCCGTCTGGCTCTCTGGGCGATCAAATCGAAGGAAATATTGGAAGTCATCGAGCGGGATTTTTCCAAGCCGGTCTTCCAGGCCGCGCCCTATCAGGCCCGCAGTTGTCCCGATGCCACACCCAACGGGCGTGCCCTGCTCAAGGTGGAGGGGGCGATTCAGCGTGAATCCTTGGGACCGGACAAGTCCTACCATTATGCCCATACGTTGGGGGGGCGGCGGGGTTACTGGATTCCCCAGGAATTTCTGCCATGAGTTGGGGGGTGCAGATACGGACCGCCACGGTGACGTGGGGCAATGCTTTCAGCCTGCTGGTGGGTGGGTTGAAGCTGGACAGCGACCAGATCTCGGGTCGTCTGCCTGTGCTGGGCCGCAGTGGCAGTGGCAAGAGCACCTTGCTTTATCTGTTGACCTTTCTCAAACGGCCCACTGAGGGGATTGTCCGTTGGACCTTTCCCGATGGTCAACGGGCCGTTTGGGGGCCCAAGGGGTTGGATCGGGAAGAGTCCACCTTGAATCTGACCCAGATTCGGCGACAATGTTTCGGGTTTGCCTATCAAAGCAGTACGCTGACCCCGTATCTGCGGGTGCGGGAAAATTTGCGTTATCCGCTGGAGTTGCTGGGTGGCTTTTCCAATGCGGAGATGGATCGGCGGGTTCATGCGGCGATGGATCGGGTTTTGTTGCGGGATGAGGATGGGGTACGCATTGAGGATACCTCGCCCGAAGAATTTCTGGAACGGTTTCCCAACGAGTTGTCGGGCGGACAATTTCAGCGGGTGGCTCTCGCGCAGGCCATGATTCATGATCCGTATGTATTGTTTGCCGATGAACCGACGGGCAATCTGGATGCGGATACCCGGCAGGAGGTGATGTCCCTGGTGGACCGTTGGTTGGCGAAGGGGGATCGCATGGTGATCTGGGTGACGCATCATCGTTCGGATGCGATTGACCCACGGGTCAGCCATTGGTTGATGGTGGCCAACAACCGTTGCCTTTTGCGCCTGAAGGGGGGCAAAAAGGAGGCGGCGGTGGAGGCGGCGGCGCGTGGGGCTTGAACATATGGGGGTCCAGGGGGATCATCCCCCTGGTGGGGTCCAGGGACAAAGCCCCTGGTGGGGTCCGGGGCGAAGCCCCGAAAACGGTGCGCCCTGAAGAGACATTCCACCCAGGCAGGTCAACATGAACAACCATCCCATTTCGACACTTTCCATCAAGGGTTTCAAGTCCATCCAGGGACTGGATTCATTGGTGTTGGGCAACCTGAATGTTTTGATTGGCTCCAACGGGGCGGGAAAGAGTAATTTTATTTCTTTTTTCATCATGTTGAGAGAGTTGATCGAACAGCGTTTGCAGTTGTGGACGACCAAACAGGGTGGAGCGGATCGCATCGTAACCTTCGGTGTAAAACAGACGTCCCAGTTTGAGTTCAGCATCCGGTTCGGATTAAATGGCTACGAGGCAGTTCTTGAACCAACCGTGGAGGGTGGGTTTGTTTTTGCCACCGAACAGCTTTATTGCAAAGGCCCACTCCAGGGGCCAACCCGACCAAACCTGGGTAATGGGCATGGCGAATCGCAGTTAAAAATTGAACGAACACATGATGTTGTCGCAGAGTATTGCTACCGTTCCATCTCGCGATGGACGATCTTTCATTTCCATGACACCAGCGAAACGGCGGGTGTGAAGCGTTGGGGAGCGTTGCATGACGATGAACGCTTGCGTCCCGACGCATCAAATCTCGCTGCGTTTTTGTATCGGCTGAAAGAGGAATTTCCAGATATTTATCAACAAATTCGCAAGACTGTTTGTCTGGCGGTTCCGTTTTTTGATGACTTTATCCTTACACCCAGAGATCTGCCTTCAGGTGAGCAACAGATACGGTTATTGTGGCAGCAAAAGGCGAGTGACTATACTTTATGGCCCAGCCAAATTTCCGATGGTGCGTTGCGCTTTATCTGTTTGGCAACGGCACTGCTGCAACCGGATCCGCCCTCTACCATCATTATTGACGAGCCTGAGTTGGGGCTTCATCCTCATGCCATCGCCCTGTTGGGTTCCCTGCTGCGTTCCGCTTCCAAACGCATGCAGGTGATTGTGGCCACCCAGTCCGTTTTTCTGGTAAACGAATTTTCGATTGATAGCCTGATCATCGTGGAACGGAAACAAGGCGTAACACGCCTTACGCGACACAAAGAGGAAGCCTTTGCTTCCTGGTTGGAGGAATATTCGGTGGGTGAACTGTGGGCGAAAAAGATCTTGGATGAGAGTCCCCGTTCATGATTCGAATCTACATTATTTGTGAAGGACGGACAGAGACAATGTTCGTCAATGAATTGCTGAAAGAACACTTTGTCCATGAGGGCATTGATTTGATCGCCAAGTTGATTGGCAGACCAGGACACCAGGGTGGAAATATTCAATTTGATCGGCTGTATGCTGATCTGCGCAAGTTGTTACTGGGAGATAGTACAGCGTATTGTACCACATTTTTTGACTTCTATGGGTTGCATCCTGATTTTCCGGGAAAGAAAAATGCGCAACAAAAAACGGTTGTATCCGACAAATATATGTGTATTATCGACGCGCTGACCGAGAAAATCAAGGCAGAGTTGGGGGAATCTTCCTGGTACCGTTTTATCCCTTATGTGCAAATGCATGAATTTGAGGGGTTGTTGTTCAGTGACCCGGACGGATTGGCGCGAGGGATTGGCCAGCGGGATCTGGCCAGCGATTTTCGCACCATTCGGAATGGTTTCGATTCTCCAGAGGCGATCAATGACAGCCCCCATACGGCCCCCAGCAAGCGTATTGAGAAGCTTTTCTCCCCGTATGACAAGCCTCGACATGGTCCTCTGGCAGCCCTTGAAATCGGCCTGGAGACCATCCTGGCCCAATGCCCCTTGTTCAATCAATGGATCAATCATCTTAAATCACTGGCCTCTCCCTGATAAATAAAGACATGGAAAAGACAAGATCTCGCCGAATTATTCCCGTTTGGGCCGTCATGGGGAGCCGCGCCTATTGGCGTTCCTTTGTGTGTGGCCGGTTTGGTTGTGTCAGTGGGGGCCGCGATTTTTTTTGGCTGACCCTCCTGCTGGCGTTGGTGATCAGCATGGCCCTGCTGCTGGTGGGAACCAGGGCTGGTCTGGTGGATCGCTTCACGGATGCCATTCTCGGCACCCTGCGACCCTACGGGGTGCCGATTTGGGTCACCGCCCACTGGGAAAACCATGAGGGGATCCAGAGCAATCTGTTGGATCGCTTGAAGGAGATGGAAAAAAATGTGCCCGGTGAGTCGTTCGGCATCACCGTGCATCCGTATCGACGCCTGGGGGACAACAGCCCGCAGGTACGTCTGCCCGTGGAAGGGGTCTGGACCTCTGGGGTGCCCTGGGTAGGTTGGGCCGTTTATGCCGACGATCCTTTATGGAATCTGGGGGCCAACCAGGCCCAGCCTGCGGCCTCAACTGCGGCTGCGTCGGGAGAGAGCCAGGACAAAGAGACCACTGCCTCCAGGGAGGAGGAAAAAGAACCGTTGTCTGCGGGGGACAACCGGGACGCCGGGGAGAAGGGAGAGGGATGGCAGGGATTGCCCCTGTCGATTGTCCTGAGCGAATCGCTGTTTGCCAACCAGTTTGACTATGCGGCCTATCGAGAGGCGATTCAACCGATCTTGCAGCAGAAAAAATTGCGCCGACTCCCGGCCAAACTGCCACAAGGAGAGTTGAAAAATGCGTTGAATACATTGTGGCTGAAGGTGACCGTGGGCAGTCGGGAAGAGTTGGTCCCGTTTCGTGTGCGCTGGGTACACCATATTCCCAGCATGGAACAGGTGGCCTTTTTGTTTCCATTGTCCACCTATCATGCCTTGCTGGCGGCCTATCATTTTCCCGACTTGCGCTATGATCCGCTCACGCAGGGCCGGGGCGACCCGGACCACTATCGGTGGTTGACCTCACATTCTTTTCCCAGGGAGACACTGACGGCGTATGAACGGTGTGTGCATACGGCGGTCGCTGCCACGGGTTTGACCGATCTGCCCAAGGTCAAAGAGGATGTTTGTCCCAGTCCGTCCGCTGGTGATTTGCGTCCCCTCAAAGTGGAGAACAAACCGTTGTCGCCGCTCTCCCGCTACGAGACAGGCGGGCAAAACGTACACGAGATATGGGACACGCTCAACCATGACACCAACAATCGTTTATGGGTGCCATGCCAGCGTTTGCCCCGTTCCAACGCCTTGCGGGGCATGTTGTGTCCCGAAGAGGCCAAGCCCAATACGGCGGCGGCACCTTTGTTTGTGCCGTGGGATGTCACCAGTGACGGGGCCTCGCTCGCGGCGATTCATGTCTATGTCCCGGACCCGACCCATCTGAGTCGGGGCATCCAGGAATTGTTGGCCCTGCGCACCCCGGATGGGGTACACGCCCTGAGCATTCAGACCATGTATCGGGATGCCCTGAATCGGTTCAATCTGCTCAGTGACCTGCTGTCCACCATGGTGCCCGCCTACGCGCTGACCTTTGGGCTGTTTTTGTCCGCCTTGTTGTTGGCCCAGGTCGGCACGCTGGTGGGACATCGACGGCACCATTATGGCATTCTGCTCAGCCGGGGTTTTACCTGGATGGGTATCTATGCCAAGCTGGTTTGGCAAATGGTGCTGGCGACCGCCGTGGGGGGGGCGGTGGCGGTGTTTGTGTTTATTCCATTGTTGCGGCTGTTGCTGGATGATGGTTTCAAGGGCATCATCACCCATTATCAGGATTTGCTGCCACCGGGGTATGATTTTGAAATTTTGCCCCTGCCCTGGCAACCCATTCTCCTGACCATGGGGGAGGTCTTTCTGGCGGTGTTTGTGGTGACGCTTGTGCTGCTGTTTCGGCTTCCCTTGCGTCGCAATACTGCCCCCTCCGATCTGCTGCATGGCGATGGGCGGATGGTGGTGCGGGATAAAATTGGGCGGTCGTAGTAGGTTTTTATGGGGGGGGTGGGGGAGATTATACTGCGCACGGTCACAATTGACACGTATCGTCATTCCCGCGCAGGCGGGAATCCAGGAGGTCCAACAAGCCCAATGGATTCCCGCCTGCGCGGGAATGACGGAACAGGAAATGCTACTTATGACCGCGTGCAGTATATCTCCCCGTCCCGAACCCCACCAGGGGGACGATTCCCCTGGACCCGCCCTCACTGCGTGCAACCCCTACCCATCCGTCAACACCGCAATCCCCGGCAATTCCTTGCCTTCCAGCAATTCCATAAAGGCTCCCCCGCCGGTGGAGATGAACGAGATGTGCTCGGCCACCCCCGCCTGCCGCAGTGCGGCATCGGTATCGCCGCCCCCGGCGACAGAAAGCGCGCTGCTGTTGGCCACACAGC
Source organism: Magnetococcales bacterium (assembly GCA_015233035.1). Taxonomy (GTDB): domain Bacteria; phylum Pseudomonadota; class Magnetococcia; order Magnetococcales; family Magnetaquicoccaceae; genus Magnetaquicoccus. The sequence continues at coordinate 106,399 of JADFYM010000001.1, read as the reverse complement.
GGGCCAACGCCACGGTGCCGTGGGCAAAGGCCGGTTTTTCGAAAACCCCCATGGGACCATTCCAGAGAATGGTCTGCACCGACCGCAAGGCACGCTCAAACAGACGCACCGTCTCGGGCCCAATATCCAACCCCATCCAGCCTGCCGGGATCTGCTCCACCGAGACCGTTTGCGTCTTTTCCGAGTGGAGTGACTCGGCGATGACGGCATCCACCGGCAACCACAACACCACCCCCCGTTCCCTGGCCACCCGCTCGGTGCGCCGCGCCACCTCCAGCATCTCCTCTTCCACCAGCGAGGCCCCCACGGTATAACCCCGTGCCTTGAAAAAAGTGAAAGCCATGGCCCCGCCGATCAGGATATGGTCCACCTTGTCCAGCAAGGATTCGATCACCGCAATCTTGGTGGAAACCTTGGAACCGCCGAGTATGGCTGCCACCGGACGTTGGGGATGACGGACCGCCTTGTTGAAATAATCGATTTCGGCGGCCATCAGCAGCCCGGCCACGGCGGGCGATACCCGCTGGGCAATCCCCACATTGGAGGCATGGGCCCGATGGGCGGCTCCAAAGGCGTCGTTGACCACCACATCCGCCAAACGGGCGAAGGCATCGGCCAGTTGGGGATTGTTTTTGGTCTCACCCGCATGAAAGCGCACATTTTCCAGCATCAGAATCTCACCGGGTTGCAAAGCTTCCACCAACTGTTCCACCTCGGCACCCACACAATCCGGTGCCAAAGGTACCGCCTGACCAAGGAGTTGCGCGAGACGTTCCGCCACCGGTCGGAGAGAATATTCCGGCATGACCTTGCCTTCCGGGCGACCAAAATGGGAGGCAAGAATCACCCGCCCGCCCTTGGCCAAGGCCAGGCGAATCGTTGGCAGGGCCGCAACAATGCGCGTCTCTTCCCGAATGTGACCCTCCCCGGTCATGGGTACATTGAAATCAACCCGGATAAAAACCCGCTTTCCGGCCAGATCAATCTGTTCGATGGTCATTTTTTTCATGCGGTATCTCCTTGTTTAACGGTGGTGGCAATCGGTTTGGGCGGTTCCAGAACGGACGCCGCAAATCCTGGCAGATTGCCCAGCAGAATGTCAATGCGTGGATCGGTACTGGCGGTGCCATTGAACACATTGCGGGCAATGACCACCCGAATGGCCTCGGGTGACGCCGGGTCGGCCCAGGCCGCCAGATAGGCATCGCGCCGCCCGGTCGCGTTTTGCAATACTGTGCGCATCCGCTTTGCCATGCGCAGATCGGAAACACCCCGGGCATACAAACTCTCTTCCAGCCCTGCAAAGGTGATGTCCCACAGCATTTGGGACGATTCCTGGGATCCTTCGATACGGTGCAGATGGCGTAACACAGCGGATACCAGGAACACCATGACATCAAAACGCAGGCTGAAGGTGTCCGCAAGGTCCAAATGCCCGTTGGCGGTGACCTGCAGGACGCGGTCAACGATGCGGTCGTGCCAGATCTGCACCTGGGCGCGCAAGGCCCGTGTTTGCCGTCGTTTGTCTGCCGAACGGGCCCAGGATCCGCCCATGTGCGCCAGGAACGTCCACCATTTTTTGGGAGATATTCTGCTCAAGCGTGACATGGAAACTTTGCTCTCGTCTCGTCAAAGGTTATCATAGCCGTAAACCGTCTCTGCCTCTCAGCAGAGGGCATTGGCTTGCGATTGCGCTGCCAGATTATCACTCTATCCGATATGGAACCACGATGGTCAAATGGACCCGAATTTTTTTCCTGGCAATTCTGCTGCCTCTGTTTCTCGCCTTGACCGCTTGCCAGGCGGTGGTATACGAGAAAGGCTCGATGCTGAATCCCAAAAATGTGGCCCAAATACAAGTCGGGGTGACAACCCGGGCGCAGGTAAAGGATTTGCTCGGTGTGCCCACCATTGTCAACAGTTTGCGCAAGGATCGCTGGATTTATGTGCAGGATCGCCAGTTCAAGAATATACAACGCACCTTTGCCCGGGTGATCAACCGGGTGGAAATCACGTTTGATGAACGGGGTGTCGTCAAGAATATTCAGCACAATTTTGACCAGGAACTGCTCGATCCGCAATCCCTGCCCGAGGCGCACAACTCCCAAAGCTGGTTTGCCTGGCTTTGGGATGGTGCCTATGCCCGGCCCGCCACAGGGGGGCAACCGGCAGACACCATGACACCGGCTGCGTTCACAACCAACCCCTCGTCCGGGGTACAAGGGGCGACGGAAAATCGGCCGGGGACCAATCCCTGGTGGCGGTTCTGGTCATCGGGCAAAGCGGAACCGGAACCGGCACGTCCCACTGATCAGCCAGCCAAGCCGGTAACGCCTGCCCCACAGACGACCGCTCCCGCACCGACAGCACCGGAAGGTTCGACCGATAAACAGCCGAATGCCAATCCCTGGTGGCGATTCTGGTCGTCCGGGAAGGAGTAACCGGTTGTGACGAGATCGTCGCGTCTGGCTTTGATCGGGGGAACGAGTCTGCTGGAATCCACCCCGTTCCGTCACGCCACACCGGTGGAGGTGACCACCCCTTACGGTGTCGTTACCCTGTTGGAGCAGGCGGGTCTCCTGTTTTTGCAACGACATGGATGGGCAGACTATACCCCGCCGCACCGCATCAACCATCACGCCAACCTCTACGCTTTGCAACAAGCCGGGGCGGAACGGGTGCTGGCGGTTGGTTCGGTGGGCAGTCTGCGTCTTGACCTGTCACCCGGCACTCTGGTTGTCCCGGATGATTTTTATGCCCCCCATCTGGGCATCTCCTATTTCGATGACCAGCGCGGCCATCGAGTGCCGGAATTTCATCCGCAGTGGCGCGCGCATCTTCTGGAAAGCTGGCAACAGACCGTTCTGCCCCCTCCACGCTCCCACGGCATTTACTGGCAGACCCTGGGGCCACGCTTTGAAACACCGACCGAAATTCGTCTGCTGGCTCCGCATGTCCATCTGGTCGGCATGACCATCGCCTCGGAATGTATTCTGGCTGGCGAGTTGGATCTGCCGTATGCGGCCTTGTGCATGGTGGATAATTTTGCCAATGGCCTCCGCGCGGAAAAACTCTCCTATGCCGCATTCCAGGCCCAGGTCCAGGCCAACAAGGCGTTGTTGTTGCACACCATCCAGGTTTTGCTCGAGGAGCTGGTCATATGACACTGCATATTCAAAATGCCTGGTTGCCAGAGCAGGGATTGACGCAGATACAGGTGGAAGCGGGTCGGATTGTGGCCATGGGTACGGATCTGTTGCCCCCACCGGAGGCAGAACGGCTGGACGCAGAGGGGATGGCGGTGGTGCCGGGCTTTGTCAATGGTCACAGCCATGCCGCCATGACGTTGTTGCGCGGGTTTGGGGATGATATGCCCCTGATGGAGTGGCTGCAAACCCGGATCTGGCCAGCCGAAGCCCGGTTGACCGAAGAGGATGTCTACTGGGGAACCCGCCTGGCGTGTCTGGAAATGATTCGTTCCGGCACCCTCTGTTTTGCCGACATGTATTGGCATTTTCATGGGGTGGCCCGCGCGGTGGAGCACAGTGGACTGCGGGCCGCTTTGGGTGCCGTCATGATTGATGTGGAAGGGGAAAAGCAGGCGAGAGAATGCCAGTACCTGGCCGAAAAGCTCTGCGCAGAGGTCAAGGGCTATTCGGATCGGGTGCGGTTTTCGCTGACGCCGCACGCCATCTATACGGTCAGTGCCCACAGTTTGCGTTGGGTGAGCGCGTTTGCCGCCCGGCATGATCTGCCCGTCCAGATTCATCTGGCCGAGACCCAGCACGAAGTGGAACAATGTTTGCGCACCCATGGCGTGCGTCCCGCCGTCTATCTGGATCAACAGGGGCTGCTGCATGCCAATATGGTGCTGGCCCATGCGGTGCATCTGGATGACAACGAGTTGGACTTGATTGCCCAGCGGGGGGCCACCGTGGTGACCAATCCGGTTTCCAATATGAAATTGGCGGTGGGTGGGGTGTTTCCCTATCGCAAGGCCGCCGCCCGGCAGATTCCCATCGCCCTGGGCACCGATGGGGCCGCTTCCAATAATACACTGGATATGTTCCAGAACATGAAAATGCTGGCCTTGATTCAAAAACATGCCGAACAGGATCCCACGGTGTTGCCCGCCGAGGCGGCCTGGGCTTTGGCGACGGGTTGCCAGGCCCCCATTTTTGGCCAGAGCGGTCGAGTGGCCGTGGGGGAAAAGGCGGATTTTTTGCTCTTGCGCCATGCGGTGCCAGAGATGACGCCGCACCACCATTTTGTCTCCCATCTGGTCTATGCCGCCACGGGTCATGTGGTGGACACCGCGATTGTGGCCGGACGGGTGTTGATGCGCAACCGTCGGGTCGAGGATGAGGAAGAGATTCGCCACGAAGTCAATGCCCGGATGCAACGGGTGTGTCAAGTGTCCGATGCCTGGCAAAATCGATGATGGCTGCCCCCCTCTCTCTGGAACTGATCATTGTGCGTACCCAGGGTCAGGGGCGACCCTTTCAGGTCACCTGGGTGCAGGATGGGTGCCCCCGTGTCTGTCACACCTGTTCCACCCCGGCCTATCAGGCGGTCCATTTTCTGGTGGATGGTTTTCGGCACGGGTGGCAGGAGGGAGAAGGGGAAGCCGCCCGGTTGCCCGCCAGTCATGACACAACGCGCCAACAACTCCTGCTCGACTCTGTCGGAGTGGAACTGTTCCATCTGTGGTTGGCACCGTTCTGGTTTGAGCTGGAACCGATCCTTGCCCGTCAGCAAGCGGTGGTGTTGACGATTGTGGCCAATTCTCCCGAGGTGTTGAATCTCCCCTGGGAGGTGCTGCAATGGCCGGATGGTGTTCTGCTGGGATTGGATGAACGGGTTGCCCTCCGCCGTCGGTCGCTGGGTGATGGTGCGTTGCCCCAGCTCTCAGGCGCAATGCGCGTTGCCGCGCCCCTGAAAATATTGTTCATGGCGTCGGCCCCTGACGGTTTCAACCAGGCGGTGGACAGGGATTTCAGCCAATGGGTATCCTGGGGGACGGGTTGTCGCCCCCCGGTGCAGTGTGCGGTACTGCAGACCGCGACTGTTGCCGCACTGCAACAACGGTTGCAGCAGTTTCAGCCGCAGGTGCTTTATTTGACCGGGCCGGTGCTGATCAGTGGCGAACAGGGCTTTTTCGGCTTTGTGGACGAAGCGGGTCAGGCCGATATTCGTTCTGCCCGGGAGATGGCGACAGAAATTTTGCTGGACAGTGGTGTCCATCTGGTCATACTGGCGGGACGGGAACCAAACCGTCCGCCTCCGATAGCCGCTGTGGCGGCTTTGTGTCAGGGGTGGGTGGGGCAGGGGGTTGCCTGGGCGTTGGCCTGGCCGGGTTTGCTGACGGATCCTTTTTCCAGTGATTTTTTTCATGTATTCCTGCATAATTTGCAGGGTGGTGCCACGCTTGATCAGGCGGTGCGCCGGGCACGGTGCGCCATCCAGCCTGGTCGTGTGCGAACGGGATATCCGGCTTGGGTATTGCCCGTTTTGTATGCCCGATCCAACCGGACACTCCTGTTCAACACCTGTTCGACGGCCATGTTTATGCAATCCATTTCTCCTCCTGTCGCGCTTTCGCCGTTGGCCGGCTTGACCGGCGGCTTTGTTCGGCCCGATGACCCGGTTTACGGGGAGATCCCATTGTTGTTGCCGGAGATGCAGGCCGGGCGATTGCAGGTTGTCCTGTTGCGTGGGCTGGCCGGAAGTGGCAAAACCCGTTTGGCTTCGGGTGTGGCCCAGTTGTTGGGGCAAAGCGGTTGGGTGCCCTTGGCCCTGGCGGCCACCCCCTGCCAACCCTTGAGTACCGGCCGTCTCCTGGCTGCATTTGCCACCGTCCTGGTGCAGCATGACCGGCCCGCTGAGGCGGAGGTTGTCTGTAATCCCCTGCTGGGAATTGAAGAGCGGTTACGGGTGATGGTCGCTGTCATGCGTCGTCAGTTGGCCTGTGTGTTGGTGTTGGATGGGTTGGACAACAGTCTGGACCCGGCCACAGGTCATTTTCTGGAAGCCGCCCTGGCAGGCTTCTGGACAGATCTGCTGCGTCAGCCAGCGGGCCTGTCCCGGGTTGTGCTCACCAGCCAGATTTTTCCGGTGGTGGCGGAGGTGACCCCATCGTCCACCCTCTTTCGCGAGGTGATTCTATCGCCCGGTCGGGACAGCACGGTTGCGCAGTTGGCCGCTGTCCGTGCCCTGGATGCGGCCACACGGGCGCAGGTGACGGCCATGGCGACCTTTCATTATCCGGTCCCCGTGGCCGGTTATTGTGCCGTGACGCACAACACGGTTGCCCAACAGGAGTCTTTGCTGCAGGTTCTGGAGCAAACGGGGTTGGCACAATCGTATACGCTGCCTGGTACCGATCCCTTGTGGTCTCTGCATCCTGTCGTGCGTGATGTTCTGGATGCCGACCAACAGCCGGTCGGTACCGATGAACAACAGACCTGTGCGGGTGAATATTTGTTTGCTGTGGCGGCTGGCAATCGGCAGGATGCCCTGGGTCTCTCCTGGTTGGATCTCGCCCTGGAAGCGGTTGGCCATTTGCTCCACTGTAGTACCAGTCGGCAGCACGAACGGTTTGCCGGAATATTGGAGTGTGCCGGTCCGGTCAGTGATTTTTTATCCCGGCACGGTTTTTTATGGGAACAGGAGCGACTCAATCGGGCTTTGCTGGCCATTCGGGAGCATCCCCGTCCGTTATATCTGACGGCCATGGCCGTGTTGCGCCGCAACGGTCAGGCGGAGGCGCGCCAGTTGCTCGAACGGGTATTGACGTTTGGGGAGGCCCTGTTCCCCCGGGAAAATGCCCTGGCCCTGTTTGATTTGGCCTCACTGGAGATTCAGCACAACCCGGAAGAGGCCAAGGAGAAGCTGCTCAGAGCCCTGGCCATCAACCAGCGGGTGGGGGACCATTCCGGTCAGGCCGTCTGCCACGCCCATTTGGGGTTCTGGGGGTTGCAACAGGCGGACATGGCGGTGGCGCAAAACCATCTGGAGGAGGCTTTGATGCTGTGCCGTGCCTTGAATGACCAAACCGGTGTGGCCAGATTGTTGCCCTGGACGGGTGAACTGCTCTGGCGGGTGGGCAATATTGTGGCGGCCCGGCGTCATTTCCAGGAGGCTTTGCAGTTGCTCGGCACGGAGGGCGATCGTGCCGCTGTGGAGGCACAATTGTACCATCGTTTGGCCATCATGGATCTGGGTGAAGAGCTTTTTGACCAGGCATTGACCGGTTTTCTGCGTTCTCTGGCCATCAAGCGGGCGACCAACAACCAGAAAGGCGAAGCGGTCACCTTTTTTCAACTGGGGCGGTTGGCCAAGGCCAAGGGCAATGAGTTGGCCAGCTTGCGCTTTTTGGGATTGTGCCAGCGGATTGCGCAGGCACTGGGTGATCCCGATGCGGAACATGCCCTGGTCCTGTTTCATGAACTGGCGGCCACCGCTCTGGGCCTGGACCAGGCCACGGCGCAGGTCATCTTGGAGGAAGTCTGGGCGGATTATGGCAAAGACCGTGGGCAGTCCCTGATTGTGCAGGCTTTTGGCAGCAGGACCGGGACAATTTAAACCAGCCGTCTGCCATGTGGGCATGGCGGGGGCACAGGATCAACCAACGATTGGCAGGGGAGAAGCGTATCATGAAAGCAGGGAAGGTATTGGTTGCCCAGGGAGGAGGCCCAACGGCTGTGATCAACCAATCTCTGGTGGGGGCAGTACTGGAGGCCAGAAAATTTCCCCTGGTGGAACGGGTATATGGTGCCTTGTACGGCGTCAAGGGCATTGTCAACGAAGATTTTCTGGACCTGACCCAGGAGACGACGCATAACCTGGAACGGGTGGCGGCCACACCGGGGTCGGCCCTGGGCTCGACCCGGGAAAAGCCCGATCAAGCCTATTGCGCCGAAATTCTCAAGGTGCTGATGGTGCACAATGTGCGCTGTTTCTTCTATATCGGCGGCAACGACAGTTCGGACACCCTCCGCATTGTCCAGGAGTTTGCGCAAAAGGAACAGTATGAACTGATCACCATTCATATTCCAAAAACCATTGATAACGATCTGGTGATCAATGATCATACTCCCGGTTATCCCTCGGCGGCTCGATTTGTCATTAATGCGTTTTCTGGTCTCAATCTGGACAATCGGGCACTGCCTGGTGTGTATGTGGGGGTGGTCATGGGACGCCATGCGGGTTTTCTCACGGCGGCTTCCGCCCTGGGCCGCAAATCGCGCGATGATGGGCCGCATTTGATTTATATGCCAGAGCGCAATTTTGCCATCGAGCCTTTTCTGGCCGATGTCAAAAGGGTGTATGACCGGTATGGTCGCTGTGTCGTGGCGGTCTCCGAAGGGATTCACGATGCCTCCGGTTCTCCCATCCTGACCACGCTGGCGCGGCAGGTCGGGCAGTTGGAACGGGATGCCCATGGCAACATTCAGCTTTCCGGGACGGGTGCCCTGGCGGATCTCCTGACTGACAGTATCAAGCAAAATCTGGGCATCAAGCGGGTGCGGGGCGATACCTTTGGCTATGTGCAACGTTCTTTTCTGGGGGTGGCGTCCGATGTGGATCAACGCGAGGCCCGTGAGGTGGGCGAGAAGGCCTGTCAGTTTGCCTTATGGCATGGGGCCAGCGGCTCGGTGACCATCCATCGGGTGGGCAATTATTCGGTGGAATATCGGCTGGATCCGCTGGTTGCCGTGGCAGGCAAGACCAAGGTCATGCCCAACGAATTTATCAGCGACTCCGGCACCGATGTGACGGATGCCTTTCAATTGTATCTGCAACCGTTGTTGGGGTCGCGAATGCCGGAGACGTTCCGGTTGCGTGCCCCGATTGTGCCGAAGATTTTGAAAAAATAGTCCAAAAAAAAGGGTGGAGGGGTCTGGGGAGGCGATTTTCTGCCTCCCCAGAAGGGGTCTCCCGCAACCCCTCCGCTCTGTCACGCCACTACTGTTTATAAATCCGCAAGATGGCGTCCTTTATTCCCCGCTCTTCCCGCAGGCGTTTCAGATCCCTTTCGGCCTCTTCCTGGGTCAGGAAGGGACCGATGCAGATGCGCAGGGTAGGCTCGTCTTTGACGATCATGGGTTGCTCGAACACAGCGATACCCAATGACTGGATCTGATGCACCATCTCGTCGGCTTTTTCCTTCTGCTTGAACAGGCCTGTATAGGCAATATATCGCTTGGCATACCATTGCAGTGCCTGTTCGACGGCCGGGTTGTGGGGATCCAGTCGTTGTGCCTGCTGTAATTTGCGCAAGGCCTCCGCGCCTTCGGGGGGCGGTGCGCTTTGGGGGGGGCGTGCCTGTTTCAAATAACGGACCGCATCGGCCAGCAAGGTTGCCACCTGTTCATTGGGAGTGGCCTCCTCTTTGGGAGCGGCACTTTCGGGTGTCGATGGTGTAGCAGCGGCCGTTGCGCCATTCTCAGCCGTAGTCCGCTGGGCGACCGATGGGGATGTGCTCCCGGTCGTGGTTGCACTGGCAGGAGGCGCAGTCTCGTTCCCGGTCATGGCTGGTTGCGGGGGCATCTCATCCTGCGGCTCAGTCGTTTTGCCCTTGCCCTTGGTCGCGCTCTGCGGCGGTTCGGCAGCGGTTTCGCTGGCGGGAGGTGCGGCCTCATTCCCGGTCTTGGCCTGCTGGGTGGTCGTCTCACCCGCAAGAGGGGCCGCCTTGGCTTTGCTCTTGGGCGCGACTTGCGGGGATGGGGTGGGTATGGGCAGATCACGCCTGTTTTCTACGACGGGCTTGTTGGCAACCGGTACATTGTCCGCCGCTGGCTTGTTGTCCACCGCTGGCTTGTTGTCTACTGTTGGCTTGTTGTCCACCGCTGGCTTGTTGTCCACTGTTGGCGTGTTGTCGGCAGCCGGTTTATTGCTCGCGCCTGGTGGAGCCTCTGTCTGGGCCGGGCAGGCGGCATGTTTCTCGTCCCACTCTTTCCTGGTCGTCTCCCAAGCCTGTTTGGCCGTGTCCAGTTCTTTCCTGGACAGATCGAGTTTTTCCTTCTCCTGTGTGAGAGCACGACGCATCTGTTCCAGGTTGGTTTGTTCCTGTTTGACTTTGCGCCACTCTTCATCCAGACGGGCCGCTGTATGGGTCTCGTCCGTCTCTTCCTTCTGGGCGGGTGTGTTCAGGGGACGGAGTACCACCTTGCCAATCCAATCCTGGTCGGTGATATCAATAAAACCCTTTTCGGTTTCGTGACCGGCAGCGGAGACGACAATATGGTAACGGCCTGGCTTCAGGAGTATGTTGGGCTGATACGGGGTCTTCAGGTTTAAAATTTCCACCTTGGCCTCCGAGGGTTCCAGAAGCAGCGTAAAGTGGCGTGGGGTGGTGTCTGCGGCCCGTCCGTCGGTTGCGTGGGGGTCTTCCGCCGCCCAAAGCCTGTGGCCCGCCGGCCAAAACAGGGAGAAAAAGAGGGTTATACACAACATAACCAATTGATTTTTATATACAGAAGTCAACACAAGGCAATCCCCTGACAGATATTCTCGATTGGTTGGCGAAAAAAGACACTCAAAGGATACCTGATTTTTCTGCCTATTGCCATGGTGTGTTGTGACCAACAGGGTGGGTTGTTTGGCAAATTTTGGCGCGACCGGTGGTCAAAATGAAGATCATGGCCAGATTAGGGCCCGTGGTCGTAATTTTCTTTTTCAAAATGGGTGAGAATGGAGTAGATTGATGCGAACGGGGTGAGACTGTTTTGTCTCTCGACCCCTCCATACCCATAACCCACCCAACGAAAGCGGAAAATCGGATGATGCGCGTCAATCGTACAGGAACTTGTTGGAATTGTAGCGAGTCTCTTGCTGTTGAACTTTTCGGTCGGCAAGATGAGTGTCCGAGTTGTCACCGGGATACCCGAGTCTGTAAAAATTGTTTTTTGTATGACCCTTTGTGCTATAACGAGTGTCGTGAGATTCAGGCGGAACGGGTAGTTGAAAAGGATCAGGCTAACTTTTGTGATTTTTTCAAGGCTGTTCCCCCTTCTTCCAATCCGCGTCCCAGAAAACCGGTCGATACATCACGACAAGCCGCCGAGGCACTGTTCAAAACCAGGTAACGGCAGGTTCGCTTGGCTCCGGTCTTTTTTCTGGGCGGTCCGTGTGCCGATGCGTGTCCAGGAGGGGGCCGATGTCGCGGGAGAAGGATTAAGATGCACATCATTCCCCAGGTGCGCTTTTGGCGTTACCTCGTCGCTATTCTTTTGCCTACCTTGCTGATTATTCCGTCTGTTGGGGCCGTGTTGACACAGCAGGGCTCGGCGATTGATTTTATTCGGAACGAGTTGCGGGGCCTGGCAGACATTCAGCAATTGAACGGCATGGTCACCCTTCTGCAACAGATGCGGGGGCTCAACCAGATGGCTTTGCAACAGGGGGCCAGCGGGTCGGGCGGTGGTGCGGAACCGACGGGCAGTTTGCGGGCGTTGGAAGCATCGTTGGCGGACGCGCTGGCCCTCATGCGCCGGGATTTGGCCGGGGATCCCTTCCAAATGGCGGCGGATTTGCAACGGCTGGAGGGTTGGTTGGGCGGCATTGTGCACCCTGTTGCCGCGTTCCAGTCGGCGCAGACAGTCTTCGAAAAACAGACACATCTGATCAACCGGGTGGTGGACCTCCGGCGCAAGGTCTTGATTCGTTCCCACCTGGTGCTGGATGAAGATCTGCAATCCACTTTCCTGATCAACTTGGTGGGCACGGGGTTGCCGGAGTTGGAGGAAACCATTGCTCGGGTCAGGGGCTTGGGGAGTGGTTTGTTGACCCAGTCGGTGTTGTCCGATGTCGACCGGTTGCGCTTTGAGGAACGGTTGGGGGATGTCAGGAGTCATTGGGAAGAGGTGCGACACGATCAGCACACCATCCTGGCCTATGTTCCGCCGTTGCAAGATCTGTTTGCCTGTTTCCAGGATCGTCTCCATCCCACCGTGCAAAATTTTCTGGATGTCAGTGCCTCCTTGTTGCGGAGAACAACGCATGGGGAGACGATGGCGCGCTATTTTTCATTGGGCACGCAAGCCATACAGGTTTCCCAGGCGTGTACCGACGGTGTGCGGACAGAATTGTTGCGTATCCTGACCGAGCGTCTGGAGAACACGACGCGCAATCGTGATCTGGTCTGGGTGGGAACCCTCCTGGTCTGGTTGTGGGGCTCTCATTTTGTCATCAGTTCCTATCGACTCAACCGGCGGGCGTTTGAGCAGGTGCAGGAGAGTGAGCACAAGACGCAGGCGATTGTCGAGTCGGCCGTGGATGGCATTTTAACGATTGATGCCAACGGCATCATCCATTCGGCCAATGCCGCCGTCGAACACATGTTTGGTTACCAGTCCGGGGAATTGATCGACCGTCCTGTGGGCCTGCTCATGCCCGCGCCGCATCGGCAGGCCCATGATGGCTATCTGCGCGCCTATTTGACCTCCGGGGTGGGACGGGTCATTGGTCATACCCGTGAGGTGGAGGGGGTAGGCAAGAATGGTGAACATTTTCCCCTGGAGATTGCGGTGGGGACGTTCCATTCGGGTGGCCAGGTGTTTTTTACCGGCATTTTGCATGACATCACAGAGCGAAAAACGGCCAAGGAGGCCTTGCAGGCGGCCTATGACGAATTGGAACAGCGGGTGCTGGAGCGCACTCAAGAACTGCAGGGAGCCAATCGGCAGTTGATCGACAGCCTGGAAAGACAAAAACAGGCCGAGAGCGGCTTGCGGTTGGCCGCCAAAGTGTTTGCGCACGCCAGTGAGGCGATTGTGATTACGCAGGTCGATGGTGTGATTGTGGATGTCAATCAGGCCTATTCGCAGATTACGGGTTTTCAACGGGAGGAGGTGTTGGGTGCCAACCCCCGGATTGGCAAGTCGGGGCGACACGGTCCCGAGTTTTATCAGGAGATGTGGGCGGCCATTACCACCCAGGGGCAGTGGTCTGGCGAGGTCTGGGATCGCCGCAAGAATGGGGATGTCTATCCCAAATGGCTCACCATCAACGCCGTCAAGGATGGAACGGGTCAAACGACTCATTTTGTCGGTATTTTTTCCGACATCAGCCATATCAAGATGACGGAGGAACGGCTGGAGCAATTGGCCTTCTACGATCCGCTGACCCGGTTGCCCAACCGCATGTTGTTCAAGGATCGGGCGGGGCGTGCCATCGAATGGGCCAATCGTCACCGCACCCGGGGAGCCATATTTTTTATCGATCTGGATCGATTCAAGCAGGTAAACGATACCCAAGGACACGCGGCCGGGGACCGGTTGTTGGTGGAGGTTGCCAAAAGGTTGCTGGTTTGTGTGCGCGCCTCGGATACGGTGGCACGGTTGGGGGGGGATGAATTTACGGTTATCCTGACAGATTTGCAGCACGGGGACGAAGCGGCCACGGTGGCCCAGAAAATTATTGCTGCCATCGCCAATCCGGTGGAACTGGATGGTCATCAGGCCAACATAGGGGCCAGTGTTGGCATTGCCATTTTTCCAGACGATGGCAACAACTATGACCTCATCACCCGGAATGCCGATGTGGCCATGTATCACGCCAAAGAGAGTGGTCGAGGCACCTATCGGTTTTTTGAACCGGGAATGAACGCCCAGTCGGCCAAACGGGCCATGCTGGAGACCCATTTTCATGCCGGGCTGCAAAACAAGGAATTTTTGCTGCATTATCAGCCGAAGGTAGACGTGCTCTCCGGGCATATTGTCGGCATGGAAGCCCTGGTCCGTTGGCGGCAGGCGAATGGTGTCCTGGTGCCGCCCCTGGATTTTATTCCTTTCGCCGAAGAGACCGGCCTCATCGTGCCTTTGGGGCAGGAAATTTTGCGCATGGCCTGTGTCTATAACAAAGGGTTGTTGGATGCCAGCCAGGCCTCCTTGCGGGTGGCGGTCAATCTGTCCGGGCGGCAGTTCCAGGACAAGGATCTCCATACCTCCATTCAGACCATTCTGGACGAAACGGGTCTGCCCGCAGAATTTCTGGAACTGGAGGTGACCGAAAGCATGATGATGCAGGATGAGCGGCAGGCGATTGCCATCCTGAAGCGATTGCGGGAGATGGGTTTGAGTCTTGCCATGGACGATTTTGGCACCGGTTATTCCTCTTTGAGTTATCTGAAAAAGTTTCCTCTCAACAGTCTCAAGATTGACCAATCCTTTGTCCGTGATCTGATCGTGGGTTCGGACGATGCGGCGATTGTGTCCGCCATTGTCTCCCTGGCCAAGAGTCTCCGCCTGCGGGTGGTGGCGGAAGGGGTGGAAAATCAACGGCAACGGGATTTTCTGCAAAGTATTGGTTGTGACGAATTGCAGGGCTATTGGATCAGTCGTCCGCTTGAGGCGACGGTCTTTACCCGGTTTGTGGCGGACTGGATATAATTCCGTATTGCCAGTCTTGTGCGGCCCGCTGCAAAAGAAAATCTGGAAACCCTTGATCCAGGTTAATTTTTCTCCCGCATCCCGCTTGTATGCTTCCGCAGAATGGTTTACCGTACCGAAGGTCTGGTCGTCGTCCCCATTGGAACATTTTTGCGGAGGGATAAGGGTATGCACTATCCAATCAAGGTGATTATAGGGCTGTTTGCCGCCACGCTTTGCCTGTCCGGTCATGTCGGGGGCGTCCAGGCGGAGGCACCGGAGAAGAGCAAGACGACCACCACACCCCCTCCAGGCGGGGTGCCGGGGGGTACTGTGGCGCGTGCTGCCACAGCGGATGTCCAACACGGCAAAACCCTCTTCAAGGAAAATTGCGAGGCCTGTCACCAGGAGGAAGGCCGCGGAAAACCGGGGTTTGCCCCTTCCCTCACCAACCCGGAATTGTTGACGGCCGCATCGGATCGCTTTTTGACCGCAACCATCCGCGAGGGTCGTGCGCCCACGCCCATGCCCCCGTTCGGCGAAATATTAAAAGCCAGCGATATTCAGGACATTATCGGTTATCTCCGTTCCTACAGCCAGGCATCGGTTATCGGCGATCAGTTGGATGCCAGCCCACCCGGCATGGGTGATCCGCATCTGGGTAAACGGTTGTTTGCCCAGATTTGCGCGGGTTGTCATGGTCCCAATGGGGAAGGCTATGAAAGTTCGGGTTCCGGTACGGCCATTGGCAAACCCGGTTTCCTGAGCAAGGCCTCCGCAGGCTTTATCCGGTATATCATCCTGCATGGCCGTTCCAACACCCCCATGCGCGGTTTTTCCGGTCCGGGCGGTTTGGCCAACCTGACCAATGAGGAGGTTGATGGGCTGGTCGCTTATTTGCGATCCCTGCGGAATTAGGAAAAACGCCGGTTGGTCCATACAACCAGATAAAAATTGACAAAATACAGGGAGGGCATCATGCAGCGCGATCGAATGAGCTTGGGCCGACGGGCTTTTTTGCAGGGGAGTGGTACCATGGCGATGGCCACTGCGGCGGGCAGCCTGTTGCTGAACAATCCAGAACTGGTGGAGGCCGCTTCGGCACCAGAAGCCAAGGAGGTCCAGTCCTCCACCCAGAAAAGCTCTTTTGCGGCCTGTCCGTACTGCGGTGTGGGCTGCGGGACCATCATCCAGACCGAAAACGGCAAGATTGTCTCCATGCAACCCGACCGGGATCATCCCACCAACAAGGGGTTGCAGTGCATCAAGGGACTGACCGCTGCCGAGCCGATCTATGTGGATCGTCTGGAAGGGGATTGTTATGTCCGCAAGGATGTGTGGGCCGAGTGGAGCAAGCCTGGTCATGGCGATCTGGAATTTGTCTCCCGGAGCAAAGGAGCCTTTGACGATGCCCTGTGGGACCGTGTTCCCTACGAAGCCGTTGGGGAGATGATTGCCCACAAAATTGCCCACTTTGCCAAAAAATATACCGGCAACTCCATTGGCCTGTATGGCTCCGGCCAGTTGACCCTGGAGGGCCAGTATCTGGAAAATCTGTTTCTGAAAGGGGTGCTGGGTTCCAATACCATTGAGGCCAATGCCCGCATGTGCATGACCTCGGCTGTGACGGGCTATTTTGCCACCCTGGGGTCCGATACGCCCCCCTTGTGCTATGATGATATCGAACTGTCAGACATGTTCATGCACTTTGGTCACAACGCCCGTGAATCTCACCCCATTGTTTTCTGGCGCATTGCCGATCATAAAAAACGGGCCGACATTCCCACCGTGGTGGTGGACCCGCGTCGCACCGGCACCGCGCAAGGCTATATGGACATCAATCCCAAAAACACCGTCCATGTACCCATTCTCAACGGGGATATTGCCTTTCTCAATGCCCTGGCCCATGTCCTGCTCAAGGAACACCCGGACGTGATCGATTGGGAATTCATGAAAGCGCATACCAATGGCTGGAAGGAATATACCGACGGTGTGCTGGAACGGTACAGCCCCGAGCAGGTGCAACAGTTCATGGGTGGTGCCAATCATCCGGTCTCTCCAGAAACGATCCGCCAGGTAGCCACGCTCTTTGCCAACGCCACCCGCAAACGGTTGGAGCGCAAGAAGGCAGGCAAGGAGCAGGGCGGGGTGATCATCATGTGGGGGATTGGCTACAATCAGCATATCCATGGTCAGCACAATATTATTTCCATTATCAACCTGATGGCCATGACCGGCAACCTGGGAAAACCGGGTTGTGGGCCCTTTTCCATGACTGGCCAGCCCAATGCCATGGGGGAGCGTCTGACAGGGGGGCTTACCGGTCGGTTGCCGTTCAATGAAGGTCTGGATAACGAAAAACACCGCGCCCACATGGCCCAGGCCTGGAATGTACCCGAAGAAAATCTCAAGACGGCGGCTCAGGCCAAAAATCCGGGGTTTGCCGTCGGCATGATGGAACGGGCGCAAAAGGGCGAGGTCAAGGCCATGTTTTTGATCTATGCCACCCACATTGATCTGCCGGACACCAACAATCTGGTGCGTCCCGCTCTGACCAAAGCCTTTGTCATTGCCCAGGAGATCTATCGTCATGCGCCCAATAATCTCTTTGCCGATGTAATCTTGCCTGCTTCGACCTGGGGGGAGGTGCAAGGGGTTTATATCAACTCCGAGCGTCGTCTGCATGTGGTGGATCAGGCGGCCAAGGGCCCCAAGGGGTGCCGACCGGACATGGATATGGTGATCGACAAAGGGCGTCACATTGCCGAACTGTTGGGTTTGGATGGCAAAAAGATTTTCCCCTGGCAGCGGGATCCCAAGACCGGGGAATATAATGCCGAGGAGATTCTGATTGCCTTTCTCAAGGCCTCCAAGGGTTCCGACAGTGACCTGAGCGGCATGTTGGAGGTCATGCAGCGCGATGGTATTGCGCCTTACGACCAGATTCGCAGCATTGACGGCAAGACGCGGGGGATGCAGTGGCCGGCTCCGACCTACGAAATTGCCAAGGCGGGGGGTGCCCAGCGGCGTTACATGGGCCAGGAAGGCAAATGGGACAACAAGCCTTACGGCATGTTCCGCCGTCCTGACGGGAAAATGCAGTTCAAGCTGTGTAACATGGATTATTCCAATCGGGCCGAGTTGACGGCCAAACTGATGGAATTCGGGCGCAAGGATGGCGACAAGAATCTGTTCACCATCGACCATCTGGATCTTATCCAGGAGGCGCGGGACAAGGCGATGACGCCGGACCTGCCGGATGAGGCCTTTCGTAACAAGATCTGGGATCAGGTGCCCAAGGATAAATATCCCATGTGGCTGGGGCTGGGCGTGGTATACGAGCATTTTCACACGGCCAAATCCAACCGCAGCCCCACTTGTCGTCGTCTGGTGCCGGAGCAGTATGTCGAAATGCACCCGGACGATGCCGCCATGCTGGGCATCCATGATGGAGATCTGGTCAACCTGATCACCCGGCGCGGGCAGTTTCAGGCCAGGGCACAGGTGGGGACCAACAGCCTGATCAAGCCGTCCCGCAACAGTGTGCCACGGGGGTATCTGTTCAGTCCCTGGAATCTGTCGGTGGCGGACAGTGCCGATCCAAAGAAAAACAAGTGGCTGGTCAATGCCACCTCCAGTCGTATCTGGGATGCGGTGTCCGGGCAGGTGGATTTTAAAAAACTGGCGTGTCGGGTGGAAAAGGTCTAACCCTCTTCTGGGGCGGCGGGTAGACCCATTCCGTTACACACATCTCAAAAGGTTGTTCATATTGGCAGGGGTCCAGGGGGATTATCCCCCTGGTGGGGTCCGGGGCGAAGCCCCGAATTGGGGCATCAAAAGGCTACGAATCAAAAAAGACGTATACTGCGCACGGTTGCAATTGACGATGAGTAAAATAATTTCAGTGCCGGTGGAAATTCAGGGATTTTATCCTATGCCACCAGGTGGCACCCCAGACATCGTCATTCCCGCGCAGGCGGGAATCCAGGACAACGTTTCGCCTGTCTGGATGGGGCGGCTGCGTCATTCCCGCGCAGGCGGGAATCCAGGAGGGTCAACAGGCCAGATGGATTCCCCTTGCGCGGGCATGACGGGACAGGACGTGTTGTTGATGACCGCGCACAGTTATAGTAGCAACATTTTGTTGACTCCGTCACCAGGGTCTTGTTTTTCCGGGGCTTCGCCCCGGACCCCACCAGGGGCGTTGCCCCTGGACCCCACCGGGGGAGATAATCTCCCCCGGACCCCCATGAATAATAGCTTTTTGCGATGTATGTGATGAAATAGGGGAAAGCCGCCTTCCCAGTTGTCTCTGCCCTTTTGTCAAATCACTGGACGCGCCATGGGGAGAAAACCGAGGTGCAAAGAAGGCGTACTTTTCTGCAAACACTCGCCCTTTTATTGGTCTCATTGGGCGTGGATCCAGCAGGTGCCGTACCCACCGCCACCCGCAACCTGCGCTATCTCCGCCCCCCCGGTGCGGGACCGGAGGAGCGATTTCTCACCCAGTGCATTCGTTGCGGACAGTGTGGTCAAGTCTGTCCCAATCAGGCCATTCGTTATTTTGGCCTGGAAAATGGCCCTTATTCCCTGGATACGCCGTTCATCATTCCCCGTGAGCAGGCGTGCATTCTGTGCATGAAGTGCGGCGAAATCTGTCCTTCTGGAGCCATTCCCCGGATTGCCCGGGAGGCCGAGGCGATTATCGCCCAGGTTCACATGGGCCAGGCGGTGGTCGATCAACAACTGTGTCTCTCCTACCAGGGCAAGACCTGCGGTGTCTGTTATCGAGCCTGCCCCTTGCCGGATGTGGCACTCAAGGTGGGTCTGCTGGAACAGCCCACCGTTCTGGAGGCCTGTGTGGGGTGTGGTTTGTGCGAAAGGTCGTGCCTGCAAATGCCCCAGGCCATTCGTATTTTCCCCCATCGGCAGACTTCTCTCCCGGTTTGATGGCAACAGGTGTGACGGATGGAACAACACGTGCAAAAGCAACCGGATTCTCCCGTGCCTTTTTTTTTGTGGCGACACCTCAACACAGTACGCCGGTTGGTGCTCCTGTTGGTGTTTTGCCTGCTGATTCTGCTGCCTTACATCAGCCTTTATCAAAATTTTGTGGCGGGTCATGCTTATGATTTGCTGACCCCCCATGAACGACGCATTTATGATGTCATGGAGTGGCTCACCGCGCCCATCGCCCGCTCGGATCCGGCGAATAATCTGAACATGATCAAGGGCAATACCTGGTCCGGGACTCTGTTCGGCCTGAAACTGTCCGATCCCCTGGCGGTCGTGGGGCAAGTGGCCGCCCAGTTCAAACTATACTGGCCGTTTCTGCTGACGGCCCTTCTGCCCGTGGGATTGACCCTGTTGCTGGGGCGATTTTATTGCGGCTGGATCTGTCCGGCGACCCTGCTGTACGAGATCAATGATGCCGTGCGCCACCGCCTCGTCCGGCTCGGCATTCTCGCCCAGGGGAGGCGCATGGATCTGCGGTTGAAATATGGGGTGTTGGCGGTGGGGGTGGGCTTGTCCACCGCCCTGGGAACGGTGGTCTTTTCGGCCATCTATCCCCCCCTCATTGTGGGTCGGGAAATCCAGTATTGGGTGACGGCCAATGGGGTGGGTGCCGGTACCACCTTCTTTTTGCTCACGCTGCTGTTTGATCTGTTGGTGGCCAGGCGGGGATTTTGCCGTTATCTGTGTCCGGGGGGTGCCCTCTATGCCCTGCTGGGACGCTACCGCCTGGTGCGTATCCAACGCCTGGTCAACCGTTGCAACGACTGTACCCTGTGCGACAAGGTGTGCCCGTTTGCCCTGCGCCCCATGCGGGATGCGTTCGGCCAGGAATGCAATAATTGCACGGCCTGCATGGCCGTTTGTCCTCCTCGTGCCTTGACTTTCCGTCTCCGGATCCAGGACCAGCCGGATCAGGGACCAGGCCACCAGGGGCCTGCCCACCGGCGGGCAGCGGTCCGTGTGACCGCCAAAGGAGAGGTGGCCTGATGGAACGGCGCACCTTTTTGCAACAGTTGACCGCGACAGCGGCCCTGGTGGCCGGTGCCGCGACCCCCTATGGTCTGGCCAGGGTGATGACCCCAGAGGCCCTTGCCGCACCGCATACCCATCTGCGTCCTCCCGGTGCCCTGCGGGATGACAACGCCTTTATAGAGGCCTGCATCGGCTGTGGCTTGTGTGGCGAGGTCTGTCCGGTGCAGGCCATTCGGTTTTATGGTCGGGAAGGGGGCAACAAGGTCAACACCCCGTATATCAATCCCGCCAAAAAAGGGTGTATCCTCTCCGGGCGGTGCATGGAAGTCTGTCCCACCAACGCCCTGACCGCTACCCCCAAACGGGAAGTGGCCATGGGTATTGCCCAGATTGACCGTTCGGCCTGCTATCCCTGGGTGGATCGCGGGGTGTGTGGTGCCTGCGCCAATGTCTGCCCCGTCGGCAAAGAGGCCATCACCTTTGTCTTTGCCAACTTTTATCGACCGGTGGTGCTTAAAGGATGTGTGGGATGCGGAGTGTGCGTGGAGGTATGCCCCCATCCCAGTCGGCCCATTCGCATCGCAGAGCGTTCGCTGGTTCAATATGCCCCGGCAGCGATTATTCCTGAGAGTGCCTTGCCACCGGCAGTCAACCCGTCTGCGGGTGTGACAGGGCATGGCGTACCGGCACAACCGGAGGCGGGAGAGACGCCGCGACCGGGGGTGGTGCCTTTTTGAGGCCTTGATCGTCGTTTCGTCCACGAACTCTCCTGGATGCCCGCCTTCGCGGGCATGATGGGAATGGGTATGACACGAAATTCGCTCGTCATTCCCGCGAAGGCGGGAATCCAGGGTTCTGGCTGGAATGGCCGAAACGATGATCAAGGCCCGTTTTGAGACCTTGGATGATTGTTGTGGCTCATGGGGGCTTTGCCCCCAACCCCACCAGGGGCTTTGCCCCTGGACCCCACCAGGGGGATGATCCCCCTGGACCCGCAATATCTTTATATCAGGAAACAGGGTGGGGAATCTGGGGGGGGACGGTGCACCGCTCTCCCCGGCAATGGCCGGAACGATCAGCAAAATCCTTTTACAGGGAGCTTGTTGGTGATGAACGTTGCCAAACTCTTGTTGAGCCTGCTGCTGCTGTTGGCCAGCAACACAGCCTGGGCCCACCATGTTCTGGGACGCCCCGCCTATATCTGGAACGAGGACTCCCGTACTCCGCCCGCCATTCTGGTGGAAACATTGATCGGCCACTATACCGTCAACATGATGCTCTATCCCGCCTTTCCCAAAGCGGGGGAGGAGAGCCGGGTCAAGCTCTATGCCACCCATCTGGATACCCATGCCCCCCTCAGCGAACCGGTCCACTTTTTTGTCCGCGACGATACCTGGTTTGGCGACCAGCGGCGGGAGGCGTTGGGCACCCAGATACCCACAGACAATATTTATCGGCAGATTGTGGTCTTCAACGAAGAGTCGGATTATATCCTGACCGCTGAATTTACCGCCAACAACGAGCCTTATATCGTCGATTTGCCCATCCGCATTGGCGAGCGCACCACGCTATGGCCACTGCTGTTGGCAATCGGGATCATGGGGGGGGTGCTGGGCTGGGTGGCCATCCAGAAACGCCGCCGTTCCATACCCCGTTCGCTGGCCTGATCCGCCATGCCAGCCGTGACCCAAAGCACCTATTGTCTGCCGGATGATGCCCATCTCATGATTCATCCCGGTATGCCCCCGACGTGGGGGTGGGCAATCCTGGTGGGCGTCTGCCTGATCGCCGGTTATGCCTTGCTCGCCAAGCCCCCGGCCACCCGTCCAGCGCGTTTTTGGCCGCTGCAACGCCTGCCGTTGCTGGGCCCGTTGCAGACATTTTTGACCGCCTCGCCTTGGCCACTGGTGGTCCTGCGCCTGATCACCACGGCTGTCCTGCTGTTGGTCATGGCGGCGGGCTTGTGGGGGGTACCCTGGCCGGAACGCAACTTTGCCACTACATTCACCTGGATCTTGTGGTGGACTCTGGTCATTCTCTCGGTCTTTTGGCTGGGTTCGGCGTGGTGCGCCATCTGTCCATGGGATGCCCTTGCCGTCTGGTTGAACCGGCGGCACTGGTGGCGACGGGGTGAGACGGACCATGGCCTGGGCTGGCGTCTGCCCGCCCCCTTGCGTACCGTCTGGCCCGCATTGGTCTTGTTGATCGGCCTGACCTGGCTGGAATTGGGGGTGGGGCTCCCTGCCAATCCTGAGGCCACCGCCCTGCTGGCCCTGCTGATGGTGGTGCTGACCACCACCAGCCAGGCCCTGTTCGAGCGCAAGTCTTTTTGTCGCTATGCCTGTCCCATCGGCCGCACCATCGGTTTTTATGCCCAATTGGCCCCCCTGGAACTGCGTCCGGTGCAACCGGACCGGTGCCGCAGCTGCACCACTCTGGAATGCTATCATGGATCCCAGGAGATGGAACCCTGTCCGACCTTTTTGACCATGGGTCGCCTGACCCAGAACACCTATTGTCTCTCCTGCGGGGCCTGCCTCTTGAGTTGCCCGGAGCACAATATTGCCTGGCGACTGCGTCCCATGGCCACCGAGGCGGCGGTCGGGGCACGTCCCCATTGGGATGAGGCCTGGTTTATGGTGCTGTTGCTCGCTCTCACCACTTTTCATGGGCTGACCATGCTGCCCGCCTGGGAAGCGTCCCAATGCGCCATGATTCCCTTTTTGAGTACTCTGGTGGGCAACCGGGGGGGGTGGCTCCTCGCTTTTTCGTTGGGCATGGGCGTCTGTCTGGTCGTGCCGGTGTTGCTCTATACCCTGGCGGTGGCGGTCACGCACCGCCTGGCCGGGACCAGGCTTCCTTTTCGCCGGGTGTTTGCCCTCTGTTCGTTTGCCGTCCTGCCCGTCGCTTTTGCCTACCACCTGGCGCATAACCTGAGCCATCTGGTCCGGGAGAGTGCCGGTATCTCGCAGGTAATGCTCAACCCCTTTGGCAGCGGCACCTTGCCCATGACCGCCATGGAACAGCAGTGGCGCATGATGACGTTGCTGATCCCGGAATCCTGGCTGTATGTGTGTCAGGGAGGGTTGTTTTTGTTGGGTTATGGGTTGGCGGTTGCCATTGTGCGCCAGCGGATTGGGGTGTTGGGTCGGCAGCGGCGCATCCTGCTGCCTCTGCTGCTCTTTTTGGGGGGATGTACGGGTTTGAATCTCTGGTTGGTGGTCCAGAACATGGTCATGAGGTTGTAATGGAGCGTCGCCATTTTTTTCGCCTGGGGTTGCAAAAAGCACTGCAAACCGTGGTCAACGGGGTGGAAAGTGGGGTGGAACAGCGGTCTGCTGGCTGGTTTCGGCCCCCCTATGCCCAGCGGGAGATGGCCTTTCTGCTCTCATGTACCCGTTGCGACCGGTGCATTCAGGCTTGCCCCCATGGGGTTTTGTTTGCCCTGCCGTTGCGGGTGGGGGTGCGGGCGGCGGCGACACCGGCCATGGACCTGTTGACGCACGGCTGCCATCTGTGTTCCGATTGGCCGTGTGTGCAAGTCTGCGAGCCCAGTGCCCTGCAACGGCCTGCTGTAGAGACGGGTGCCGGGCCACCCCTGCCACGCCTGGCCCAGGTGACCATAGATCCGGGGTTGTGTCTGCCATATCAGGGACCGGAATGCGGGGCCTGTGGTTCAGTCTGTCCCATTCCTGGTGCCATCCATTGGGCAGGGCCCCGTCCCACAATCGTGGCCTCCCTTTGTATCGGCTGTGCCTTGTGTCGGGAGGCCTGCGTCACCACACCCAAAGCGGTCAAGGTGCAAACTCTGCGGCGTGAGCCTGAGGCAGATTCGCCGCCCCCGGCGTGAGAGATGCGCAGGATGAGGTTGTTTTTGATTGCGTTATAACCTGTGCTGGGTTATAAATGTAACCATGGGCTACCAAATTCAAATCCGACGCGAAGCCAAGCGCAAGCTGCAAACGCTTCCGGTCAATGATCGTCTGCGCATTACTGAGAAAATCATGGAACTGGGTCGTGATCCAGACGATGCCTCTTTGGATGTGAAGCCATTGATCAACAGTCCGTTTTGGCGGCTTCGGGTGGGTGGTTGGCGGGTTGTCTATGATAGACAAGACGAACTGCGGATTATCACTGTGGAGCGCGTTCGGTCCAGAGGAGATGTGTACAAATGAACTTGCAAATCATTAAAGATACGGACGGTCAGGATGAATATGTGCTGCTGCCTGTGGGGGTTTACCGGGCACTGCGGCAGCAGATTGAGGAAGAACTGTCCGACCTGGCACTACAGAAGGGGCAGGAAGGCGACTATGAGCCATTTGATCCAGCCGATTTTGTGCAAAATCCGGTCGCCCTGGCCCGGATAAAGGCCGGTATCAAGCAGGTTGAATTGGCCCGTCGGATGAATGTTTCCCAGGCATACCTCAGCAAACTGGAACATGCGGCCACGGTCTCTGCGGGTCAGGTCAAACGGGTGATGGACTCTATTTCGGTCCCGGCAACCAAACCGTGACCGAAGTAAAACCGGGCCGACTGGTGTCCAACTCAATGGCTCCCCCCTGGGTTTTGGCGGACAGCCAGGCGGAATAGGTTCCCAGCCCGGTACCGCCTCTCTTGCCATAGGTCACATATTTGGCAAAAAAATGGTTGCGGGTCGCGGCGGGCACCTCGCCTGGGTTCGTGATGACAATCTTGCGGGTGGCCTGATCGGTCGCCAGTTCGATACGAATGTCCCCCTGTGCCTCGGAGGCCTGGATGGCATTGAGAACCAGGTTGTGAAACATCGAATAGCAGAGCAGTTTTTCACCCACAACAAAAAAAACCTCCTCGGTCGGGGGATGGTCAATATAAATATTCTGGGACAGTCTGTGCCGGCTCAGATCGCTGGTAATTCTCTTCAGCACCCCCATCAAATCAAACTGCTCGGGTTGCAGTGGATAACTGCCCGTCTCCATTTTAAACAGATCCAGGGAGTTGTTGATCATCTCCAGCATGGTGTATCCGTTTGTTTCAATCACCTGGATCAATTCTTTTTGTTCATCTGTCAGGTTGGTATCTTCCAGCAGCAGTTCCGGGAGGCCGATAATGCCAGCCAGGGGCCCTTTCAGGTCATGTCTGGCCAGACGTTCCATATCTTCACGCAAATGCAGTGTGTGGACCAGTTCTTTATTCTGTCGTACCAATTCCTGCCGGGTACGGTAAAGTTCCACCAGATTGGTCACGCGCGCCAGCACGACGGCCGGATTGCTTGGCTTGCGAATAAAGTCCATCGCGCCCAGACCCAGGCCCAATGTTTCATCATCAAAATTGTGCTTGGCCGTCAAAAAGACGAGGGGAATCTCACGGGTAACCGGATTGGCCTTGAGCTGACGACACAGTTCAAAGCCATCCATGCCGGGCATCATGATATCCGACAAGATCAAGTCCGTCGTGCCCTGGCCCGCCAGACGCAAGCCCAATTCCCCGTTGGTGGCAATTTTAATAGTAAAATGTTGTTCCAGGGCTGCTTTGACCACATCAATATGTTCCGGTTGGTCATCAACCACCAAGACGGTGCCTTTTTTTACCATAGATTTTCCATTTTGTGTCTGCATCACAGCTGAACCTCTACCAAGGTAATATCATCCTCAAAGGTGGTCGCACCCGTATAGGAGGCCAGGAGCGTCATGAGCTGAGCCAATGGTTGTGTCCCTTGACTGGCCATCAGCAAAAATGGCTGCAGGCGTTCATAACCAAACAGGTCACCTGCCGGGGACTGTGCCTCAATGATCCCATCGGAAAAGGCGTACAACCGGTCTCCGGTCAGGAAGGTGAGTGGTGCCATGGCCGCAGCGATATCCAGTGCACCGACAATGCCAAGCGGCGGCAAGACGGAAGGCAATGTGGCCTGTACCACGCCCTGACGCAACACCAGACAATCTGGCAACCCGGCGTTCCATAATAACCCACTGTGTCGATCAGGGGCAATCTCAATCAGCGCGGCGGCAAAAAACAGCCCGGTGGGCAGTCTGGCACACAGTTGGTCATTGATGACGGTGAAGATGGCCAGCGATGAGGCGTTGCGCTCGGCCAAATCATGCAGAATATAGGCGACCAAAGGACCACCAATGGCGGCAGACAGGCCGTGACCAGTAAAATCACCCAGCAAGATCAATTGTCTGCCATCGGGCGTCACCGTGGAGAGCAGCAGATCGCCCGCTGTGGTTTCCACAGGAGAGACGATGAATCGCAGGTGTTGTTCGTGGAACAGATCGGCCTGCCGCATCTTGAGCAAAATGCTTTCGATGACCTGGCGTTCATCCACGAGCATCCGGTTTTGTTCCGCCAGTTTTTGCGTGGCGGCGCGCAGGGCCAGGTGGGTTTTGATCCGGGATTGGACAATGGGCACCCGGAAGGGTTTGGTAATATAATCCACCGCGCCCAGTTGCAAGCCCAGCAATTCATCGGCCTCAGAGGTTTTGGCGGTGACAAAAATGATGGGTATATCCCGCGTCTCTGCACGGGCCTTCAGTTGGCGACAAACGGCATAGCCATCCATCCCCGGCATCATGATATCCAGCAGGATCAAGTCGGGGCGGGGCTGAATATCAGCGGCGATCAAGGCAATGCGACCGCTGGGAGCCGGTCTGACCGTGTAAAGGGGGGTTAACGCCCCTTTTAATATATCAATATTTTCCGGTGTGTCATCCACAACCAGGATGGTGGATTTCATGGTTCCTGCTCCAGGTCAACCGCCAGATCATCGGCGCATTGTTTTAATGTTTGCACCGCTGCTTCAAAGTCATATTGAGAGACTTGACACTCCAGTTGTGTCATCCAACGGAGCATGGCCTGGGTGAGGTGATCCGTGCGCAAGGTCATCAATGTCTCATCCACGGCGGCATCGAACAGGGTCAACTGCTGGAAAGCCTGTCTGAGCAGGGCATCGCGGCGGCGGGTCGATTCGGCTGTCTCGGTGGTGAGGGTCGGGAGGAGGGGAGAGAGGGTCTGCTGGGACAAGGCGTGATCCAGGGCGGTACAGATGCCGGTCAGTTGTTCCGTCGTCTCTTGCAACCGCAGTGTGATTTGCGCGGCATCTGCCTGGTCTTTGAGGGCGGATTCCAGTGCGGTTGCCACTTGGCAGAGTGTATCGGCCCCTATGGTGGCCGCCACCCCTTTCAAGGTGTGGGCCAGGCGTTCCGCAGTCAATAGATCCTGCGCTTCCAGGGCAGCGCGCATGGCGGCGGTGGCACCACACTGGTTGACCCGAAATTTGGCCAGCAGACTCCAATATCCGGGCAGATTGCCATTCAAATATTTCAGACCGGTTTCGGTGTGAATGCCGGGAATGGCGGGCAGAGGGATCACTGTTGGCTGGGAAGGAGGGGGTATCTCCTGCGGGGTGGACGCCGCCGATTCCTGGGGCACGGGTTCGGGCGGTCGTGGCGGCACAACCGGTCGGATCCAATGGGCGAGGGTGGCAAACAGTTTGCCGGGATCAATCGGCTTGGCAATATGGTCCTGCATTCCGGCGGCCAGGCACATTTCCCGGTCACCGGACATGGCATTGGCCGTCATGGCGAGAATGGGCAGGTTGGCAAAACATGCCTCTTTGCGAATCTCCCGGGCAGCGGTCAGACCGTCCATGACCGGCATGTGCAGATCCATCAACACGCCGTCCAGGGTTTCACTGGCCACCAGATCAACCGCCTGTTTGCCGTTTTCAGCCAGCAACACGGTGATATGGACCTCTTCCAACAATTCCCGCGCCACCTGCTGGTTGAGTTCGTTATCCTCGACCAGTAAAATGCGGGCACCCGCGAGTGCCGTTGCATAATCCCGACTGCTGGGATGTGGAATACCTCCGGCGGGGGTCCGCTGGGGTCTGGCCTGGCCAAAGGCCTCCAGAATGGTTTCAAACAGCAGGCTTTGGTGGATGGGTTTGACCAGGAAACCGCCGATATCGGCCTCCTCAATGGCCCGTTTGACCACCGGAGCTTCACCGTAAGCGGTCGCCATGATGACCACGGGCGGGTGGGTCAGATGCAACGCATGGCGTATTTGGGCGGCGGCGGTAATGCCATCCATTTCCGGCATCATGTAATCCATGACCACCAGGTCGAAGGGATCTTCGGTAATATCCGCTTCCTGAACGGCAATGATGGCCTCCTTGCCGTTTTGCACCCGCGTCACCCGGAAGGTAAAGGAGGTCAAATAGTCGGCGATGACATGGCGGGCACTTTCGTTGTCGTCTGCCACCAACACTTTCATGCCCCGCAGGTCCGGTGAGGGGATCAACCCTTTTTCCACTTGATGGTTGGAAATACCCAAACACACATCAAACATGAACCGGGAACCCACATCGGGTGTGCTCTCCACCCGAATGGTGCCACCCATCATTTCAATCAACCGTTTGGAGATGGCCAACCCCAGCCCGGTACCACCAAATTTGCGGGTGATCGAGGAATCAGCCTGGGTAAAGGCCTGAAACAATCCCGCTTGCTGTGCCAGAGTCATGCCGATACCGGTGTCCCGCACGGTAAATTGCAGGCGAACGCTATGGGTATTTTTCTCTACAATTTGAGTGATAATAGCGATTTCACCCTGTTCGGTAAATTTGAGGGCATTGTTGGTCAGGTTGAGCAAAATTTGTCCCAGGCGCAGGGGGTCTCCCACCAGACTGGGTGGAATATTCACGGCGGTCTCCACGATACATTCCAGCCTTTTTTCTTGTGCCTTCAGGGAGACGATGGCGGCCAGGTTGCCCAGGACCTCTTCCAGGGTGAAGTCGATGGACTCCATGTCCAGTCGTCCGGCTTCGATTTTGGAAAAGTCCAGAATATCGTTGATGATACGCAGCAGGGAGGTGGCGGAGTTGTGCACCTTGCGCATATAATCCTGTTGCCGGGTGGTCAACGGGGTTTGCAGACAGAGGTGGCTCAAGCCGATGATGGCGTTCATGGGGGTACGGATTTCGTGGCTCATATTGGCCAGGAACTCCCCCTTGGCCTGACTGGCGGCCTCGGCGGCCTCTTTGGCGGCGCGCAACTGGGCCTCCATCGCCTTGCGGGTGGCAATGTCCCGCACCACAATCTGCAAGGCCGGTTGTCCTTCCAGAGCCAGGGCATTGAGCAACACCTCGGCGGGCAATGTCCCCTGACCGTCGGCGAGGAGATAGGTCCATTCGTAGGAGACGGAGCCGTCCGCGAAAGCCTGGTTGTGCCAGGCACTGGCCAGAGTACGGGAAGCCTCCCCGTTGGGTTGGGTCTCCGGCCAAAAAGTCTGTAGCGGTCGTTGCAACAAATCCGCCCGGTTCCGGCAACCGAACAGTTCCACCGCTTTCTCGTTGCAATCCATCAGACCGTTCGGTCCCAGCAAGAGGACGCCTTCGCCGGTGGCCTCAAACAGGGTGCGAAATTTTTCTTCCGAGGCGCGTACCTGATTTTCCTGTTGTTTCTGGTGGGTGACATCGGTGGCGGAAAGGACCAGTCCGGGTGCCTGAGTCCCCTCGTCTGCGACCGGTATGATGGAATAGCGCAGCCAGTGAATGGTGCCCTGCTGGGCCAGAAAACGGGATTCCCGGTCGATCAGGCTTCGCCCCGTCCGGGTCGTTTCATCCAGAGCTGTCAGAAAGGTCTCCCGATCCTCCGGGTGGAGCAGAAAAGAGATGTGGCGACCGGTGAGTTGATCGGGGCTGTAGGCCAATTGCCGGAAAATGCTTTGCGTGACGAACAGGATGATCCCTTCGCGACGCAGGGTGAGGATAATGTCATGGGTGTTGTCCAGGATGGTGCGCAGACGGGTTTCATTCTCTTGCAGTTGATGACTGATCCGCCGCAATTCGGTAATATCAAAGTCAATGCCCACCAGGGATGTCACCTGGCCCTGTTCATCCAGGACCGGGCTGATGGAACCGCGAAACCATTTTTCCTGACCGTTGGCCGTCCGCAGGCGATATTCCAGGCCGCGCACCGCCGCCCGACTGGTCAAGACGGTGTGCAAGGCGGCCTGATGGGCGTTGACATCCGCCAAATCCACCAGATGGGCAAACGGTCGGTCGAGCAATTGCGCGGCCTCGTATCCCAGCAATCCCTGCACCGTGGGGGCAATGAAGCGGACAATCCCCTGGCGGTCCAGACTGTAGATCAACTCATGGGCATTGGTGACAATGTCCCGCAAGCGTCGTTCGCTCTCCCGCAAGGCGGATTCGATCTCTTTTTTTTCGGCAATGGTGCGGGAGATCCAGAGGGCGGTCAGCAGGAGACCACTGCCCCATACTCCACCGGCCAGGAGGGGGTTGCTGGTCAATGCCAGGGTGACGGCGGGCAACAGGGCCAACAGTGCGACCATTCCGGTCAACTGCATGGTCAATCTGTTGGGGGTGAATAGGCGCATAGGGTTAAAGACCATACGGGTGCCGAGGATCAATTTATGAGATGCCCTGCTGATTCAAGAACGCACCCAGCCGTTTGTCATGCTCCTGGATATGGGCCTCCAGCCACTGACGGAGGGCGTGTTCAATCTCTTCCTTGAGGTTGATGGACAGGCCCAACTCCCTGTTTTGTTTGAACCGTCCGGCGGTGTCCAGCAACCGTTGGTGATCCCGTTTATGGATCCCGTATTCGGGATAGGCGTAGCGGCGCATATAGGTCTCTTCCCGGTCAAAGTGGACCACCACATATTCGGTCAGTTCATCCAGAATGGTGTGCAATACCTGTCTTGGGTCCAGGGACAAGGCCGATCCGAATAAGCGGTTGATCATCTTGAGCAATTTTTTGTGATCCTCGTCGATGTCCGCGACGCCGACGCTCAAGGGGGGCTTCCAGAGGACGATAGGAGGGGTGTTCATGCTGTGCGCTCCTCGTTTGCTGGGCAGTCGGTTGACGGTCGGTTCCACCCAGGCACCCAGTGCATGTCTTGTTTCAGGAAAACGGCTACATTGTAACATGCTTTCCGGTGGGGAGGAAGCAACGGTAAACAGGTGGGCAGGGTGGAATCGGATGTGTCTGGCGGAGGCTATCCGCTACCCGACAGGATAAAGCGACATTCTGGAAACCGATTGCATCCCACAAATGTCTGTCCCTTGCTTTTGCCCTGACTGGCCACCCGTTTGATCAACTGGCCTGTTTGGCACTGTGGACAGGTCTGTCCCGCCCCGGACGGGGCGGTGACGGCGGCCGGAGCATTCCTGGACGGTTCCGACACAATTTCCCGGCACTCTGGATAGCCGGAACAGCCCCAAAAACCCCCTCGTGCACTCTGGCGGTGCCGCATGGGGCGACCGCAGCGGGGACACAAGGTCGCGGACCCGGCCATGGCCACCGTTGCATCCAGGGCCAGCGTGGCGGGTTGGCCCGCGACTGGGCCAACCAAGCCGGTGTGGTGCCTGGCCTGGACCTGGCCAATCAGGCGCGTCACCCAGAGGACGGTCTTTTCCTGGAACGCCGCCAGGGAACCCTGGCCGTTGGCAATATCGTCCAGGGCCTGCTCCCAGACGGCGGTCGTGGCCGGATCCGTGACACTATGAGGGAGAAGATCGACCAACAGCCGACCCGCCTCGGTACTGAGCAGATTTTTTTTGCCCTCTTTGGTCAACAATTGTCGCTTCAGTAAATTTTCAATAATCGAGGCCCGGGTCGCCTCTGTGCCGATGCCAGCGGTCTCCCGCAAGATTTGCTTGAGACGGGGATTTTCCACCCCCCTGCCCACCTGCTTCATGGCCTGAATGAGGGTGCCTTCGGTAAACCGCTGCGGGGGTTGGGTGCGCTTTTCTGCCACATGGGTCTTCTCTGCCTGGGTGGGTTCGCCTTTTTTGACCAGGGGCAGGGGTTGTGCCGCCTTTTTGTCACCCACCTTCGCCTTTTCCTGGGGTTCCACCTGCAAAACCTGCTGCCAACCGGTCACGACGGGTACCCGACCACTGGCCCGAAAGAGTGCCTGGGCGATCTGGGCGTCGATCACCGTATGATCATATTCAAAAGCCGGAAAAAATTGGGCCAGATAGTGGCGACGAATCCGGTCATAGATCCGCATTTCATCTTCGGCCAGACGGGCCACCGTCAACCGGGCCCCCGTTGGAATGATGGCGTGGTGGGCGGTAATCTTTTGGTCATCCCAGGCCCGGGAGCGCAGGGTGGCATCGGCCTGCTGGACCAGTGGGGCGAGCGCGGGGTCCGCCTGGGCGATGGCGTGCAATATGGCGGCAGCCTCCGGCCATTGGCTGGCGGGCAGATGGCGGCAATCGGTGCGGGGATAGGTGATGGCCTTGTGGGTTTCATACAGGGATTGGGCCACCTCCAGCGTGCGGCTGGCACTCATATGCCAGCGGCGGGAACCCTCCTGTTGCAGGGTGGAGAGATCCAGCGGCAGCGGCGGAGGTTCTTTCACCCGCTTGGTTTCTGCCCGCTGGATGCTGCCCGCAGCACCCAGAACCCGGCTGGCGACCGCTTCGGCCTTGGCCCGCTCCAGGCACCGACCTTCGGCGTCGGCCTCGTCCGGGCTGGGGATCCATTGGGCACGAAAGCCCCCGTTGGCCACCCGCAGATAGACATACAGGTCAAAAAAAGGAAGGGGTTGAAAAGATTCAATCTGTCGATCCCGATCCACGACCAGTTTCAGGGTGGGGGTCTGCACCCGGCCAACGGTCAACACCCCGGCATGGCCGATGGTACGGCCCAGAAGGGTATAGGCGCGGGAAAGATTGATCCCCACCAGCCAGTCGGCCCTGGCACGGCCCAAGCCGGCCTGATACAAAGGTTCGGTCTGCTGACCGGGTCGGATGGTCTGCAACGCCTTGCGAATACTGGCATCATCCAGTGCCGACAGCCACAGGCGGGCAACCTGGCCCCGGTAACCGCATTGGGTCAAAACTTCCCGGCCAATGGTTTCTCCTTCCCGGTCGGCGTCGGTGGCGATAATGACCTGCCGGGCTTGAGGCAACAACCGTTTGATGACGGCAAATTGTTTGGCTACCGTCTGCCGGACCGCCAGTTGCCAGTGGGCAGGAATAATGGGCAGGGCATCCATCTGCCAGTTTTTCCACTCCGGTCGATAGGCGTCCGGCATGACCATCTCCAGCAGATGTCCCAGACACCAGGTCACCCGACAGTCGGCCCCTTCCAGATAGCCCTCCCGCTTGGCCGTAGCTCCCAGGATCTGGGCAATGTCTCGTGCCTGAGAAGGTTTTTCACAGAGATAGAGGAGAGTGGGCGGTGTGGCCATGGCGTTTGGGGTCAGCCTGTTGTGGGGGTGTCTGTCGTGGACCAAATCCACGGCGGCATGATGCCACCAGGCAGCCCACCCTGTACAGTGCCCAATTAACGCCAACAAGCGGGAATCTCTTGACATCCCAGGCAAGGTTGAGGATTTTTGTGTCACGTCGCCTTGCTATTTTGGCTCATCTAGCGTATTGCAGAGTGTACTTGATATTATCCCATCGTTTCGTGGCCAATACGCCACAAACAAGGCCGATGGGATCGAAGTGGACGGATAACGGTTTAATAACCAGATAACGAGCAAAGGAATCGCAATGTTGGGAGCAATGAGATTCAAAACACAGCTTTATGCGTTGGCCGGTCTGCTGTTGGCCATTTTGGCAATTACCCATCTTACCAGCATGCTCCGGGTAGGTGGTGGTGGCGAGGATGCCCGAGGGATCACGGAAACAGTTGTCCCCTTGACGGATATTTTAACCAGCATTCGCGCCAACCAGGCGGAACAAGCCGTCCAATGGGAGCGGGCGTTCCGGTACAAGGGGGTGGCTGCCAAGGCCAGGGAGGGTTCCCAACGCCCGGAAGAAGAGAGTTCCCGGTTGTCGAATATGAAGGTGGACAAAGGGCTGGGCAGGAGTGCGGATCCGGCGAGTGAGGATCGGCGGGGTGCCCAGGAAGCGCGGGACGCCGCTCCGGCAGATGGGCTGCAAACGGCTGAGGGGGAGTTCAAGCGACTGAGTGTACAGGTGGGCGAAGGGGTCAGGAAGGGCCAGGATCTGCTGCGGGATGCCTTGGCGCATCCTGACAAGCGGGTGCAAGAGTGGCAAACCATCAGCGACCATTTTAAAGCCATCGAGAAGGATACCAACGATCTCACCAAATTGGGTGGCTATGTCTTTGAATTGCTGCGGGGTGGCCGGCAAACCGACGCCGTCGATCTGGCGGAAAAACTGATCGCGAAGAAAAAAGAGATGGAGCGCACCCTGGAGCAATCCCAGACAGAGGTCAGAAAGTTGGCCCAGGATGTTCTGGGACATCGGGAACAGCCGTCGCTG
Organism: Magnetococcales bacterium; assembly: GCA_015233035.1. Taxonomy (GTDB): domain Bacteria; phylum Pseudomonadota; class Magnetococcia; order Magnetococcales; family Magnetaquicoccaceae; genus Magnetaquicoccus. Next base: position 71,794 of record JADFYM010000001.1, on the reverse strand, counting down.
GTCTGGCCGTTGATTTTTTCTTTGGTCTCTTTGGCGGTGGGTGCCATTGTTTCTGTTGTCATGATTCAATCCATCGTGAAAAATTGGGGGTGTGAGCCGTCCGAACTGCGCGCCATTGCCAATGCCATCGGTGAGGGCAATTTGCGGGTGAATCTGGGTGGCGGGGGTCATCAAAAGGGCGGGGTGTTTCATGCGATCCAGAAGATGGCCGAAAATCTGAGCGAGATACTCCGGGAGATTGCGCAGGATACCACCAAATTGACGCAGGCTTCCAAGGAGTTGATCGGGGCGGCCCGGGAAATGTCGGGTGGTACGGATAAACTGACGGCACAGGCTTCCGCCTCGGCGGGGGTGGTGACGGAAATGAGTGTCAGTCTGGAGACGGTCCTGGCCACGACGGAGCGGATGAGTGACAACATGAAGGTGGTGTCGGCTTCGGCTGAGCAGATCAGTGCCAACATGAACACCATCTCTTCCGCCGCAGAGGAGGCCAATGTTAATCTGAGTTCCGTGGCCCAGTCCGGTGAACGCGCCAGCCGCAACATGGAGCAGGTGCGGGATGCCTCCCAGAGAACGGGCAGCAGTGTCAGCACGGTGGCCTCTTCGGTGGAACAGTTGACCGCCTCCATCGGGGAGGTGCGTTCCCGCTGCGAGAGTGCCTCCCGCGAGGCGGATGAGGCCAAACGCAATGCCCAGGATACCTTCAGCGTCATGCAAAAACTGGGCGTTTCTGCCCAGGAGATTGGCAAAGTGGTGGCGGTGATCAGCAATATCGCGGAACAGACCAATATTCTGGCGTTGAATGCCTCCATTGAGGCGGCGGGGGCGGGCGAAGCGGGCAAAGGGTTTGCCGTGGTGGCCAATGAGGTCAAGGAGTTGGCCCGGCAGACCTCTGAAGCCACCCGCATGATTTCGGAAAAGATCAGCCAGATTCAAGAGACCACCAATGCGGCGGGTATTGCCACCCAGCAGGTGGGGGAAATCATCAAGCGGTTGAGTGGTGCCAACGGGGAAATTTTGCAGGCGGTGGACGAACAGAGCCGGACGGTGGCCGAAATTTCGCATTCCATGGTGGAGGTTTCCGCCGAGACGGCGGCGGTCACCAAGCGGGTTGTGGATGCCTCGACGGGCATTGGTGAGGTCTCCCGCAATGTGCAAGAGATCTCTTCCGGTATCGACGAAGTCACCCGCAATGTGGTGGAAGCCTCCTCCGGTGTGGATGGCATGACCCAGTCCATTGTCGAAGTCTCCTCTGTCAGTGCCGAAATATCCCGTCATATCGGCGAGACCTCCCGGGTGGCGGCCACGGTATCGAAGGGTATCGTGGAGGTGAAGTGGACGGTGGATGGCATTGAAAAAACGAGCAGAACGGTGGAAAAACAGGTTGACATGATCACAGCCATCACGGCAGACCTGGACAAGACGTTGAGCCAACTGAAACTTTAAAACACGCAATGTCTTCTGATGGAGCAAGAGAATGGCGGAGGAAGATGAAGAACTATTGGCCATGTTTGTCCAGGAATCGACCGAACACCTGGAGAACATTGAGCCCAATTTGCTGATTTTGGAAGAGAGGGGTGCTGCAACCGATCCGGAAATTATCAACAGTCTGTTCCGGGGGGTGCATTCCATCAAGGGGTCGGCCGGTTTCTTCGGCTTGACGGCCATTTCCAAACTGAGCCACACGATGGAAAATCTGTTGGGCAAGGTGCGGGACAAGAGCATCGAGCCGACCACAGAGATTTCCGGCAGTTTGTTGTCCGGTTTGGACAAATTGAAGACCATGGTGCATGATGTGGTCAACAGTGAGGCGGTGGATGCCTCGGCAGAAGTGGCTGAAATTCAAGCCATTCTCGAGCGTTCCGGCCTGGCTGTTCCCGTTGTTGCTCCGCCCAAGGAACCACCCGCCCAGGAGAAGGCACCGGTGGTGGTGGCTGCGCCCGCAGCCGCTCCTGCCGCCCCGCCTGCGGCCGTGCCTGCCAAGGAGGCGACGGCACCCGTCGCGCCCAGTGTCGCGGAGACGGCGGCGGCTCCGAAGGGGGTGAGTGATCCCTTTGTGTTGGAAAATTTCCCCAACATGGTGGCCGATGCCCTGCGGGATGGGCACCATTTTTTTGTGGTCAACGTGGATGTGCCCCCGGGAGGAGAACAGGCCAGAAAGGACTTTGTCAATCAATTCAGCCAATTGGTTGATTCTGTCGGTACGGTGGTTGATATCAAGCCCGCTTTGAGTGCCGAGGGATCGGTGCCGACTTTGCCGGATGGCATCTTGCGGTTTTTGGTCTCCACCATGCTGACCGCCGATTTGCTGCAAGATTTGGTGCAACTGTCTCCGAATGCCATTCAACCCTTGGCCATTCCAGCGGGGATGGCCAAGGCGGCTCCTGCTCCGGTGGCCGCTCCGGTGAAGGCCAGTGCGCCGGAACCAGCCAAGCAGCCCAGCAAATCGACCACGCCGAGTTCCAGACTGCTGAAGCCGCGTCCAGAACAGGACGGCGGTGGGACGGGGCAGCGGGTGGAAGAACGGGCCAAGAGCAGCGGTCAACCGACCGTGGAGGAGACGTTACGGGTCAGTGTGGCCCTGCTGGATGAATTGATCAACATGGCAGGCGAGTTGGTTCTGACGCGCAATCAACTGATTCGGGCGACGGCTGGCTTTGTGGCCCAATCGCCTCACCTGGCGTCTCTGGTGCAGGGGATTGATTCGGTAACCAGTCGCATCCATGGCAAGGTGATGCAGGCCCGGATGCAGCCGGTCAATGTGGTGTTCAACAAATTTCCGCGTATTGTCCGTGACCTGGCCCTCAAGTTGGGCAAAAAGATTGATCTGGAAGTGCGGGGCGGGGATGTGGAATTGGACAAATCGGTGATTGAGCATTTGTCCGATCCCTTGACCCACATGATCCGCAACGTGGCGGATCATGCCATCGAGTTGCCCAAAGACCGTGTGGCCTGTGGCAAACCGGAGGCCGGACGGGTGGAATTGGCCGCCTATCACGAGAATGGCATGGTCAACATTGCCCTGATCGACGATGGGGCGGGCATTGACTCCGAACGGATCAAGTCCAAGGCGGTGGAAAAGGGGTTGATCACCGAGGCTCGTGGCAATGAAATGAGCGAAGAGGAGTTGTTGGACCTGATCTTTGCCCCCGGTTTTTCCATGGCCAAAAAGGTTTCGGATGTCTCCGGTCGCGGCGTGGGGATGGATGTGGTGCGCACCAACATTGAGAAGCTGCGCGGCACGGTGCATATCTCCTCCAAGGTGGGCAAGGGGACGCGCATCATCCTTAAATTGCCGTTGACCCTGGCCATTATTCCCGCCATGATTGTTTCGGCGGGCAAGCTGCGTTTTGCCATCCCCGAGATTGGTTTGATCGAAATTGTGCGGGTGGCGGAGACCGATCTGGCCAAACAGATTCAAATGGTGTGTGATGCCCCCGTTTTGTCCTTGCGGCACACCCTGTTGCCTCTGGTGGACTTGACCAGTACCCTCGGTATTGAGACCCACATGACCGATGGACGGGGCGGGGTGCATTGGCTGGACAGTTGGCTGCAACAGCGCGCCCAGTTGGAGGAGGGCAATGCGTCACTGACCTCTTCCAGCACCAAACGGAGCAGGCGTCCGCCTGGGCATTCGATCAGTTATTACAGCCAGGCCATCTATGTCATGGTGATCAACGTGAGTGGCAACACCTTTGGCTTGGTGGTGGATGATGTGCTCGACAGTGAAGAAATTGTCGTGAAGCCCCTGCCTTCCTATGCCAAAGATACCACGTGTTTCTCGGCGGTGACCATCCTGGGGGATGGCAGTGTGGCCTCGATCATCGACTATTCCGGTATTGTGGAGAAGGCCAAGATCAACTTCAGCAGTCTGGAGTTGGCCAGCTCCGATCTGGAAGAGGTGGCCCGTGCGGCTCTGCGGGAAAAGCAGAATATTATTCTTCTGGAGACCCAGAGTGGTCTGGTCATGGGTATTGTCAACAACATGGTCAGCCGGGTGGAGGTGATCCAGAGAAACCAGTGCCGGATGGAGAGTATCAACAATCAATCCTACATGCACTACAACAACGTCACCTTTCATACCATCTATCCCGACCGGATATTGGGTTTGGAAGGCAACGGTTTCCCGGACGATTCGGGGTCGGGGGAGGAGACCTTCTGCATGGTCATTCCCGCCATTACGGGTCTGCAAGTGGGGTTGGTCTTTTCCAAAATTGTGGATACCATGGAGACCTACATTGATCTGGATTGTCATGTGATCCAGGCGGACGGTTTGTTTGGCACCGCGCGCATCAATGGTCGTCTGGTGTTGTTCCCCGATCTGAACCGGTTGTTCCAACTGGCGGACATCATGCCCGCCACCACGGAACCCCAGCCAGACTATGACGGACTCAGGGCATTGGTGGTGGATGATACCCCGTTCTTGCGCATTGTCACGGCCACCTATCTCTCCCAGGCTGGATTTTTGGTGGAGCAGGCGGAAGACGGTCTGGGTGCTTCACAACGGCTGAAGACCAGCCCGTATGATCTGGTGGTGACGGATATCAATATGCCCGTGATGGATGGTCTGGAACTGGCCAAAGAGATTCCCAGCACCATGAACGCGGATACACCTGTGATAGCGACCACTTCGTTCATCTCCTCCGATCTGGTCACGCGGTGTGTGCGGGCGGGCATGGTGGGGTGTGTTCCCTCCACGGACAAATTTCGTTTGCTGAACATGTTGGCGACCATGCGGCGGGTGTGACGTGTGTGGTCTCAAGTTTCCTTTGTCGGAGTAACAACCCATGCTGGTCAGCACATTTCACTTGGGCAATATTTATATCGGGGTGGACATTCTCCTGGTTCGGGAAATCAATCGATCGATGGAGTATACCCCCATTCCGGGTTCGCCGAACTATATTCGGGGTATGTTGAATATTCGCGGTCGGATCATCACCCTGTTTGATCTGAAGAGACGGTTTGCCTGGTCGCAGGAGGAACCGGTTCGGCAGAGCGGCCAGGACAAAGAACTGGTGGTAGAACCCAAAAAACAGTACAATGTCATCATGAAGACCCATCATGAGGTGATGCGTATCAGCCGCAGGCTGGCCGATACCCAATGCACCTGGGAGGATCCGGTGGGCCTGGTGGTGGATCGTTTGGGGGATGTGCGGAATGTGGTGGATGATCATATCTTGCCCCCTCCTGCCAATCTGAAGGGCATTTCTGCACCGTTCATCCGGGGGGTGGTTCGGATCGAAAAAGAACTTTTGGTTATTCTTAATATTGCCAAAATTTTTGGTTCGGATGATCATCTTGCGACGGACGTGACGACAGGTGGCGCGTCACGTGTACACTGAGTTGACAAGGTATCCATAACCAATGGATTGGATGGAACATGGCAAGTAACTCCCTAAAGATCATGGTGGTCGATGACACCACGACTTATCGTATGATTGTGCGCAAATCGGCAGAGGCTATTGCTGGCGTCGAGGTGGTCGATTTTGCCGCCAATGGTCGTATCGCGTTGGATAAATTGAGCCGTATTGCAGTGGATGTGGTTTTGTTGGATGTGGAAATGCCAGAAATGGACGGCTTGACCACTCTGCATCATATTACAAAACAATATCCGCAAATTGCCGTTGTCATGGTCAGTGGTGCCTCGCATACCAATGCCGACATTGTGGTCGAGTGCCTCAACTCGGGTGCGTTTGATTTTGTCACCAAGCCGTTGGAAAGCGATATTGATGAGTCAAAGGGGGCATTGATTGCCAGTCTGCGGCCCATCTTGTCGGTTTTGTTGGCCAGAAGAGGCGGGCGTTTGACGCCAGCGGTTCCTCTGCGTACCCCTGCTCCAGTGCGTCCCCCGGTGCAGGATGTGGTGGACGTGCCACCCGTTGGAGCGGGAGAAAAAGTTTGGCAACCGGTTGTGATGACCGGGCAGACATCGCTCCACCCCCCGGCTGGAGTGGCCAAAACGGTGGTCTCGGCTCGGGTTGGGCTGGCGGCGACTGGACGTGTTGTGGAGCGTCCGCGTCCCCAATCCTCCGGCAGCCCTTGGGATAAAAAACCCGCTCTGTTGTTGATTGGTTCCTCTACCGGCGGTCCGGCGGCTTTGACCCAGGTTTTGAGTGGTATTCCCGCTGCTTTGTCCATCCCGGTGCTGATCGTCCAGCATATGCCTGCCTTGTTTACCACCTCCCTGGCGGCGCAACTCACCCGGTCGACGGGCCATGCGGTACAGGAGGCCCAACATGATCAGACGGTTGATCCGGGGAAAGTGTTCCTGGCTCCAGGGGGCAGACATCTTTCGGTCAAACGGCAGGGTACACTCTTGCGGACAGTTTTGCATGATGGGCCAAAGGTGAATGGGTGCCGGCCAGCGGTCGATGTGCTGTTCATGTCGGTCATGGCCTCTTTTGCCGAGCCGATCCTGGCGGTTATTTTAACCGGCATGGGCAATGATGGTGCCAATGGTGTGAAAGGTCTGAAACGGGTCGGCAGAACCTATTGTGTTACCCAGTCCAAGGAGTCGTGTGTTGTGTATGGTATGCCTCGGGTAGTGGAAGAGATGGGGTTGTCCGATGCCTCGGTCGCGCTGGATCAAATGGGCGCGTATATTGCTGGACTGTGCCGGTAGTCAGGGGTGGGGATGGCGATTACTCCAGAAGAATTTCAGTTTATCAGTCAGTTTATGCGCGAGCACAGCGGGATTGACATTCAATCCGGCAAGGAATATCTCGTGGAGGGGCGTTTGTTTCCCCTGCTGGCGCAGCATGGCTGCCAAAATTTTACCCAATTCTGCCAGAAGTTGACGCGGGACAGCGGCGTGTTATGTGCGCAGGTGATTGATGTCCTGACCACGCATGAAACGCTTTGGTTTCGGGATGAATCCTTTTTTAACGCACTGGCCGATGAAATTTTGCCTCGGTTGGTGGAAAAAGCCCGACGCAAGGGGACGGTCCGGGTCTGGTCTGCTGCCACGGCAACGGGTCAGGAGGCCTATTCGTTGGCCATGATGTTGGATTCCGTGGGGCGCAAGCGGGATCCCAACTTTGATGTCAGTTCCCTTTATATCCTGGGTACAGATATTTCGTCGGCCTCTTTGGCCATTGCCCGCCAGGGACGGTACAATTCGTTGGCCATGTCGCGTGGAATGCGTACAGGGTTTTTGGAACGCTATTTTGCCAAGGAGGGTGAATGCTATGAGGTGATACCGGCCATCCGCCAGGCGGTTCGTTTCAAGCCCTTCAACCTGAAGGATAATTTTGCTCCCCTGGGACAGTTTGATCTCATTTTATGTCGCAATGTGTTGATCTATTTTGCCGATGACTTGAAGCGGCAGATTTGCAACCGGATGAGTACGGCCCTGGTGCGTCCCGATGGCTATTTTGCCATCGGTGCCTCCGAATCGCTGCGGGGGATGGATGCGGGCCTCAAACAGGTTACGGTGGGACGTGCCGTTTTATATCAAACGGCGTCGTAACCAAGCCATGCCGGTTCAAGCAAGGGAAGGCCTTGATCATCGTTCCGTCCACGCACTCTCCTGGATGCCCGCCTTCGCGGGCATGACGGGAATCGGTATGACACGGAATTCGCTCGTCATTCATCGTTCCGTCCACGCACTCTCCTGGATGCCCGCCTTCGCGGGCATGACGGGAATCGGTATGACACGGAATTCGCTCGTCATTCCCGCGAAGGCGGGAATCCAGGGTTCTGACTGGAATGGCCGAAACGATGATCAAGGCCCAAGGGAACGACCGATTATTTTTGCAATTGGTATATGGTCGGGGCGACCGGAACGACCGGCACTTGCAGCTTGTTGAGTGTCTCGGAGTGGCCGATAAAAAAGTATCCGCCGGGGATCAAGTGGCGGCACAGCTTGTTGACAATTTTTTCTGCTGTTGGCCGGTCAAAATAGATCAGGCAGTTGCGACAGAAGATAATGTCCATGGGTTGCGGAATATGGTATTCGCTATCCATAAAATTTAAGTGCTGGAACTTGACCATTTCGCGGATTTCCGGTGTCATGCGTGCCCGTGGTGTGGCTTGATCTTTGCTTTTCAACATATATTTACGTTTGAGGGGCAGTGGTACCGGTTCGGTTTTGTCCATGTCGTACACGGCATTTTCGGCATGTTGCAAGGCACGTGTGGACAGGTCTGTTCCCAGTATGGTGGCCTTGAAGCCGTTGTTGCGTTGGGCAGCGAATTCTTTGATGACCATGGCCATGGTGTAAGGCTCTTCCCCGGTGGAACAGGGGGCACTCCAGATGCGCAACGGCCTGCTGGTACCGGCTCCCCCACTCTGGATCAGGGCGGGAATGGCGGTTTCCGTCATGAAGGTGAAATGGTTGGGTTCCCGGAAAAAATCGGTTTTGTTCGTGGTGACAATATCGAGAAAATGGATCAGTTCCTGCGTTGTGTCGTGTGGATCCAGCACCCAATCCACATACTCGGTAAAAGAGTGCAATTTTAACAGACGCAGCCGTTTTTGAATCCGCGCCGTTAACATGGATTTTTTGGACAAGGGCATCTGAATACCACTCGTGGATTCGATGAATACACTCAGGCGTTGGAAATCCTTGTCGGACAGGGTAATGGAAACGGGAATGTCGGAATCATTCATGGAATGGGCGGCTCGTTTGACATCAATCCAGTGCTGCACTCTGCAAACATGACATTCTTCGACCGTAAAGTCAAAGAAAAAACCACCAGAGAACGCCAGCGCGTTGGCCAAAAAAAATGCGTATGGATGCACGACCGGGGTGGTGATTTGACTGGATTGGAGCTAGAATCAAGGGCGGTAAGTGGGGGGCTTGTTCCCATAAGGCAGACAGAGGGAGTGGCGATGTGGCTGATCTGAGTGACGATGATTTGCTCAATGAGTTGAAAACAAGATTTTTTCATACAAAACAAACTTTGTATGATCTGAAAATTGTCAGCAGAAGACTGGAAGAGGTCAACCGGAAGCTGCAAATTTCGGAGCAGGTGAAAAGCAATTTTGTTTCTCATATGAAAAATGAGATCAATAATCCACTCTCCTGTATTTTGGGCTTGACGCAGCAGTTGTTGTCCCATGATGCGGACCGGGCCACGACGATTGAGATTGCCAGTTCCATCTTTGCGGAGGCGTTCAGTCTGGACTTTCAGTTGCGCAATATTTTTGCCGCTGCGGAGTTGGAGGATGGGGCGACCATGCTGCAATCCGCCACGGTGGATGGACATGCCTTGCTGATCCATGCTGTCAACGATTTTGCCCATCTGATCCGGGCGAAGGGGTTGGATGTCTATTTTCTGGGCAAAAAGCTGGTGCTCGGTTCTGCGCCGGTGGTGCAGGAGGGTGAGCGGTTGCTGTTCCAGTCCGATTCAGAAAAACTGGAATTGGTCGTGCAAAACCTGCTCTCCAATGCCATTGAATTCAACAATCCGGGTGGACGCATTGATCTGGATATCAGTGTGGTCGATGATCGCCTAGTGCTTTCGGTAACGGACACGGGTGTGGGTCTGGATACCGATCAGTTGGGGCGTATTTTTGACCGTTTTGCCCAATTGGAAACCGGCATTCGCAAGTCGCACAAGGGGCATGGGTTGGGTTTGAGTATCACCAAGGCGGTGGTTGACATGATGGAGGGTACGGTATTGGTCAACGCCAAACCGGGGGAGGGGTGTACGGTGACGCTCTCCATTCCGTTTGTGGAAACCGATGCCGAGGCCGACACGTTCTCTGTGGATGGTAATGAGTTTTTCTTTAGCGATGATCAGACCGAGTTGTTTTAGCCATGGTGAATGAACCAGAGACCAGCAAGCCTTTCCTATTGCCCGGCGCATTATTTGCCAAGGATGGGGATTATGTCATCACCACGGTTTTGGGTTCCTGTATTGCCGTTTGCCTTTGGGATCCGCGTTTGCGCAAGGGGGGGATGAACCATTACAAGTTGCCCCTCTGGAATGGGGATGGTTTGCCATCGCCCAAGTTTGGCAATATTGCCATTGTCAAACTGATCGAACACATGCTGGAAATGGGGTGCTCCAAAAGAGAACTCAAGGCCAAGGTGTTCGGGGGGGGGGCCGTCCTGCAAAGTTCTTCCGGTTTTCTCAATGTGGGGCAACGCAATATTGAGGTCGCCCACGAATTTTTGGCGCAGGCACAAATCCCGATCATCGCCTCGGATATGGGGGGAGAGGTGAGCCGGAAGGTGATTTTCAACACCCAGGATGGCTCCATCCTGATGAAGCGGTCCCAGTCGGGACAGTAGCTTTTTTCCCAGTCAGGCAGACTTCCACCGCGAAGTCCGCCGTTCAGTGATTCGGTTGTGCGAAGGTTTTCTCACCCCCCGCACAACCGAATCACTTCCGCTGCAATCTTGTCCAGCGGCTTGACAATATCCACCCCGCCGTGCTTGATCGCCTCTTTCGGCATCCCGAAGACGACGCAACTTTGTTCGTCCTGGGCAATCGTGGTGGCACCCGCCTGTTTCATCTCCAACATGCCCCGCGCCCCGTCATCGCCCATGCCGGTCATAATGACGCCCACGGCATTTTTCCCGGCATACCGGGCGGCAGAACGGAACAAAACATCCACGGAAGGCCGATGGCGACTGACCAGCGGTCCCTCTTTGACTTCGACCATATAACGGGCACCGCTTCTTTTGAGGAGGGTGTGTTTGTTGCCTGGTGCAATCAAGACCCGACCCCGCACGACCGAATCATCATGGGCGGCCTCCTTGACGGTCACCTGGCACAAGGTGTTGAGACGGTTGGCAAAGGCCGTGGTAAAATTTTCCGGCATATGCTGCACAATGACCATGCCCGGCGCGTCCGCTGGCAGTGCCTCCAGAAAGATGCGCAGTGCCTCCGTACCGCCCGTCGAAGCCCCCACGATGACCACCTTTTCCGTGGTCTGAATCATGGCACGGGCATCGGGTGGGGGCAGCATGGCATCCGCCGTCAACTTGGGTGGCACTTTGTAGCCCGCCTGGGTGGCGGCAACAAACCGGTTGGTCGTGGGGCCTTCTTCAGTCGTGTAGCTCTTTTCGACCGGACGGGCTTCTTCGGTGGGACGTGCCCTTTCGACCGGACGCAACGCAAATCGCGGCATCCGGGCCAGAGCGGCCGCCTTGACGGCATCACAAATGCGGATGCGCGACTCTTCCAGAAAGGTTTTGGTGCCCATTCTGGGTTTGGTGATAATATCCACCGCACCATACTCCAACGCCTTCAAAGCCGTGGCCGAGCCCTCTTCAGTCAGCGAAGAACACATGACCACAGGGATGGGATGCTGCGTCATAATCTTGCGCAGAAAGGTGATGCCATCCATGCGGGGCATTTCCACATCCAGAGTGATCACATCCGGTACGGTGGTCCGCAGTTTTTCCGCCGCCACAAAAGGATCCTGAGCCGATCCCACCACCTCAATGTCTTCATCTGATTCCAGAATCTGGGTCAGTGTTTGACGTACCACGGCGGAATCATCAATGATCAGGACGCGAATTTTCGCCACCGTTCAAGATCCTCCCGTCTCTTTGGACTCTTGTATCTCGACATAACGCACCATTCTGGCCAAGTCCAGGAGCAGCGCGACCGTTCCGTCGCCCAGGATGGTGGCACCGGAAAATTCGTCCGAGTATTCAAAGCTGTTACCCAGATTTTTGATGACCGTCTGATGTTGCCCGACGACCGAGTCCACCCCGAAGCCAACCCGCTTGCCATCGACATTGGCAATGACAATCTGTTCGATGGTGGGCCGCTCGCCGGACATGTCAAACCGTTCGCGAATACGGATAAAGGGGACAATTTCACCGCGCACATTGACGATGCGCCGACCATGCGAGTTGGCAATATCTTTGGGGGCCAGTTCCACACACTCTTCCACGGCCGCCAGGGGAACAACAAAATAGTTTTGATTGACGCTGACGAGCAACCCTTCGATAATGGCCAGTGTCAGGGGCAGTTTGAGGGTAATGCTCGTCCCTTTGCCCAGTTCGCTTTGGGTGTCGATGGAGCCGCGCAGCCCTTCAATGGATTTGCGTACCACATCCATGCCCACGCCACGCCCGGAGACATTGGTGATCTTTTCGGCAGTAGAGAAACCGGCAGCAAAAATCAACTGGTAAGCCTCGTGGTCGGACAATACCGCATCCGGCGACAAAACACCCTTTTCCACTGCTTTGCGCCGCAGCAGTTGCGGGTCGAGACCCTTGCCGTCGTCTCTGACCTGAATCAAAACGCTGGTCCCGGAATGAACGGCAGACAAATGAATCTGCCCGACCAAAGGTTTGCCGGTGGCTTGTCGCACATCCGGTTTTTCGATACCATGGTCAATGCTGTTGCGAATAATGTGAACCAGCGGATCATTCAACTGATCGATGACGGTCTTGTCCAGTTCTGTGTCGGCCCCAGAGGTGGTCAGTTCGATCTGTTTGCCCAACTCTGTGGAAAGATCCCGGACCAGACGCTTGAATTTGTTAAAAGTGGAGCCGATGGCCAACATGCGGATGCTCATGGTGTTGTCGCGCAGTTCGGCAGTGAGGTGCTCAATCTCTTCGGCAACCAGTTGCAAATGTTGATTGCTGAACTGGGTGGCAATCTGGTTCAGCCGCGCCTGCACCGTCACCATTTCGCCCACCAGATTGACCAGTTTGTCCAGTTTGGTGGAGGGGACGCGGACCACAGCATCCACTTCTGCGGCCTTGCCCTGTTGTTGGCGTTGCTCTTGTACAACCCGTTGCTCGGTCAGTGCCGCACGTACCTTGTCGGCGGGGACCACACCAGAGGTGACCAACCGGTCGCCCAGTGGCGTCAAAGCCTTGTCCAGGGCTTCCGCGCTGATATCACCCCGTTCAACCAGAATTTCACCCAATTTTTTGGGCTGCGCCATTTCATCCGGCTCTTCCTCCCGATCCAGGAGGCGAATATTCAGGGTACAATCATCTTCCACAAAGATAAAAATATCCCGGATAGCATTTTCTCCCTCCGTGGTAGTCAGAAAAATTTCCCAGGAGGTATAGCACCGTTCTGGATCCAACTCTTCCAGAGAGGGAAAGGCATTTGTGATGGCAATGACGCGGCAATGCCCCAGATCCCTCATTTCGTTGATCAACAACAAGGGGTTGGTCCCGGATGAAAAAATTTCCGGCCTGGGTTCAAAACGGACGCGATAGACGTGCGGTCCCTCCGGGACAACCGGGGCAACCGCCTGGACGGCGACCGGTGCGGCGGCGGACTCTTTCTGGGGGGTCAGTCCACGCAGCCCGGCAATAATGCGGTTGGCATTGTCCTGGTCGGCGGGCGGTCCCCCCCGGGAGGCGTCCAGAATGGTGCGAATCTGATCCCGGGCCGCCAGGGTCAGATCGATCAACGCCTTGGTGACCGGCAAAGTCCCGGAACGCGCCTTGTCAAAAACTGTTTCCACTTCGTGGGTAAACTTGGCCACCTCGTCGAAGCCAAACATGGCTCCGGACCCTTTGATGGTGTGCATGGCCCGGAAGACCCGACCGATCAACTCCATATCGGTCGGGGTCTCTTCCAGTTCCAGCAGCGAGTCCTCCAATTCAGAGAGCAACTCGTAGGCCTCTTCGGTGAAGGCACTGGTATCAATCTCTACAGCCATGGCTTGGATCTCCGTTCGATGAGGTCTGGGATGGCTTAGCCGAGCACTTTCTTGATGACACCGATCAGTTGTTCTGGCTTGAACGGTTTGACAATCCACCCGGTTGCACCGGCATCCTTGCCCTCTTGCTTGCGATCGGCCTGGGATTCGGTCGTCAGCATGATAATCGGCACAAACTTGAAAGCCGGTAATTTGCGCAATTCCCGGATCAAGGTGATGCCATCCATGTTGGGCATGTTCAGATCTGTAATGACCATATCAATGGTCGCCCCCCCCACCTTCGTGAGGGCATCCTTGCCATCCACCGCCTCCACCACTTGGTATCCTTCTCCTTTCAGTGTCAAGCCAACCATCTGCCTGACGCTGGAGGAGTCATCTACGGTCATGATTGTTTTAGCCATTAATTGCTTGCTCCCGTCCAAAGTCCGATGTCATCATCATCACCCACACAGCCGGAAAAGCCGGACTCCCGGACAATTCGGTGCACGATCTCCGGTATGGCCCCCTCACGGGTTACCTTTTTACCGTTTTTGATCCAATCCCGGTGGGCGGCACAAAGCAGTTGCAGGGCGGTCAGATCCATACCCTCAACGTGTTCCAGGTTGATCTTCAGTTGATTGACCTCTCCAACGGCACGCAAGAGGGTCTCTTTCAATGGCAATGCCTGCTGGATGGTCAACGCACCCGACAGCAGCAGCGTGCCACTGGCACCGGAGTCATCCAGAGAAAAATCAATCATTTCCACTCCTATTGATCAGAGGTTCGCCCATCTTCCCCTTGCATGAGGGGACAAAACACACGTCCCCGTGGCACCCACCCATACCATCCCCTAACCTCTACAACAGTTTGAACCAATAATCAACCTTCTTTTATGATCAGTGGATGCACAGATTCGGTAGACGGAGCGATTTTTTTTAGATAAACTCGCGCTGGTGGTCTTGGGGAAGCCTTGATCTGCACCATCAGACCGAGAGAATCTTCCAGTCCGGTGTAAAACGGGGTAGGCATCAACGAGAGGAGCGAGTGCGATGGGGACAACGGATATCACGGAAACAACGCAGTTTCTAACCTTTACCCTGGCGGACGAGGTGTTTGCCGTGGATATTGGGCGGGTGAAAGAGGTCTTGGAGTATACTGCACTGACCAAAGTGCCCCGTACCCCCAAGTCCATGTGTGGTGTCATCAATCTGCGCGGGAGTGTCGTGCCGGTCATGGACATGCGCCTGAAGTTTGGCATGTCCCAATCCGAACGGACAGTCAATACCTGCATCATCATCATTGAGGTGACCGTGGACGAGGGCAAGACGGTGTTGGGGGCCATGGCCGATTCGGTGAAGGAGGTCATGAGCCTGGATCCGGATCAAATCGACCCGCCACCCAAGATCGGTGCCAAATTGCGCACCGATTTTATCCGTGGCATGGGCAAGCAGGGTGATCACTTCATCATCATTCTGGATACCAACAAGGTGTTTTCTACCGAAGAGTTGGAACATGCGCTGGATGTCAATGCGGGTGGTAACCGCGAAGCGGCCTGACCGCAAAACAGCCCGTGGAAAATGGTGTAATGGCCCTCCTTTTTAAGCAGGATTGAATGACCCGTGAACGATGCAACTTTACTGAATCGGGAAGTCCAGGTTGAGTTTGGCAAGCAACTGGAGGATTTGCGTACCGTGGGCGGGCAGATCCGCTCTCTGGTCCGTGATTCTGTGGTCAAACTGGACAACAGCTTTAACGGTTTGCGGCAACAGGCGGAAGAGCAGCAGGATTTGGTGATTGGCCTGGCTGCCGACCTGGACGAACAGTCTATTGGGCATGAACAGGTGGTTGAGCCGAAAAAAGGCCAGGCAGATTCGGTCAATATCCAAGAGTTTGTGCAGGCCACGGATGAGATTTTGCGCACTTTTGTGGATCGGATCTCGCAAATCAGCCAGGAAAGCATGCGGATGGTCTATCGTATGGATGATGTGGCGGCCTACATGTTGCGGGTGCAGGAACATCTCGGCAAGATTAACACGGTGGTCGAACTGACCAAGGGTCTCGCCCTCAATGCCCGTATTGTGGCGGCGCGGGCCGGACGGTCCGGGGAGGCCTTCACATTTGTGGCAACGGAGATACACCAGTTGGCCTCTTCTTCCCGTCAGGTGAGCGACCAGATCAGTTTGGCGGTAGAAGAGACCAGTGCCAATATTCGTTCGGTGCGGGATATTGTCAAAGAGATGGCCTCCAAGGATATGGGCTTTGCCATGAATGCCAAAGGCCAGGTGAATGCCATGATGACGGATATCAGTGAGATCAACTCCTTCCGGGCCCGGACCCTCCGCCAGGTGTCTGGTATTACCGAGGAGATTGGTGGCAATGTGGACGTTGCGGTTTCTCTCTTGCAGTTTGAAGAGACCGTCACGCTGGTACTCAAGCGGATCGAGCGCAAATTGGCGGTGTTGGAACGGTTTGCCCGGGTGGTGGATTTGGACATGTTGATGAACGATTCCCTTTCTCAAAAAGAGCGGTTGGCCAGGTTGCAAAACAATTTGTTGCAGCAGCGACAGGCGTTTGATGCGGCTTAAGGCACGCAGCACAGTGTTTGGTGTGGTGAGCAAATGGCAAAAGATAAGCTGGATGCAGTAAAAATTTCTCAGGGCATACGCGACGAACTCCGCCGGGAGTTGGCGAGCCTGCGTGCGGATGGTGCGCAGGTCCGTCAGATGGTGCAGGAGGCGGTGGGCAAGCTGAGCGAACGGTTCAACCTGCTACGGCAACAGACCGGGCAACAGAGCGAACTGGTGGCCGGTGTGGTGGCCAGTATGGAAAAACAGGGCGGCAGCCAGAAAGCGGACAAAAAGAGCCATATCACCATTGGTGAGTTTACCACGGCGACCGATGCCATTCTGCAAGCCTTCGTGGAACATATTGTGGCGGTCAGTCAGCAGAGCATGGCGATGATGTATCGTATCGATGATGTTTCTGCGGAAATGCTGCAGGTGGAAGAGTCTCTGGGCAAGATCAACGCCATCGCCGACTTGACCAAAGTGCTCGGCCTGAATGCGCGTATTGTGGCGGCACGGGAAGGGCAGGCCAGTGGGGCCTTTTCCGTTGTGGCGGCGGAGGTGCGCCGGTTGGCCATCGCTTCCCGCGAAGTCAGTGACTTGATCAGCGATGTGGTGGTAGAGACCAGCAATCAGGTCGATACCGCCAAAGAGGTGGTCAAGGAGATGGCCTCCAAAGATATGAGCTTTTCCATGGAATCCAAAAACAAAGTGGACGCCATGATGGCCCAGATCAGCGAGAATGACCGGCTCACGACCAGAATGCTGCAACAGGTGTCCGGGATCACCAAAGAGATCCACAACAATATCGGTCTGGCCGTCCTTTCGCTTCAGTTTGAGGACATGGTCACTCAAATCACCCAAGGGATCGATAAAAAGACCTCGGTGGTAGAAAAATTTGACCACATCTTCGACCTGGATTTGTTCCTGGATGACACAATACCCAGAAAGGAGCGTGTTGTGCGCACCCAGCAACGGCTCCAGGAACAGCGGCAATTGCTCAACTCCGTCAGTCACAAGCCGGTGATGCAGGAGAGCATGGACGAAGGGGATATCGAGCTGTTTTAGTGCCAGGCCCTAGCGCGGCAGCGTAGATCTCTCCAACTGCTTCAAGATGGTTTCGGCAAAGCGGTCTGGGGAAAACTTGGGAATAAAGTCGTCTGCACCCATTTCCTGTGCCTTTTCCCAGTTGGACTTGTTGCTCAACGAACTGTGGACCACCAGGCGCACATTGGCGAGGGCCGCGATTTCCCGTATCTTGCGGGTAAAGGTGAAACCGTCCATGCCGGGCATTTCCAGATCGGTAAAGATAAGGGAATACGGGCATTTGCCATTATTCTCCTTCAGGGTTTTGTTCAACAGGTTCAGAGCCTCCTGAGCACTGTTCAGGATGGTGTGCGCGATGTTCATCTGATTCAGGGCGGCTCCCAACATGCTGCAGGCGGCCTTGGAGTCGTCCACCAGCAGTACCTGGTGTTGATCGGCGGACAAGTTCTTGCTCTGCTGGATCAACTCCTCTGAGACGGAGGTATCCATACCGATAATTTCGACCAACAGTTTTTCGACATCCAGAATTTGGATGGAAACAGAGTTGTGGTAGGCGATGGCAGTCAGGTAGCTCTGGTCGTACAGGGTGCCTTCCGGCTTGATAATGTCGCTCCAGCTTTTATTAATGAGCATATTGGGGCGAGAGACCAGAAAGCCCTGGATGGTGTTGCTGTATTCACAGACCAGAATGTAGCTGAGGGTGTTGCGATAATCGATGGGCGTCAAGCCCAGGCCATCGGCCAGATCGAACAGTGAGATGGGATGGCCGCGAAAGTCAATGTTGCCTTTGACCACGGGATGAGAGTGGGGCGTTTTGGTGACCACCTTCGGGCATTCCATGATTTCTATGATTTTGAAGACATTGATCCCATACAGTTGATCGTCAGTCAGATAGAAGGTCAACATTTCCATCTCGTTGCTGTATGCAAGGTTGGACCGTTGAAACACCTCATCCAGTACGGATTCATTTGCCATTTTGAGTTCCCCTGTTCAAAAATTTTAACCACCACACCCCTACCTGTCGGGCCATAATGCCATACACTGTTTTTTTTTGCCATGCTTTTTCGTGGATACGTTGGTAAAGTGGCTTTTTTGCCATCCTGCACTTTTGTCAAAGGAGATGTGAACGGTGGTTGATCGTATGGTATTGCCAAGCATTGTACTTTTGTGTCTGCCGGGGGGTGCCCTATGAAGGTCTTGACTTTGCAATTGGATGCGGATCTGTATGCCGTGGATCTGGTCTTGGTCCGGGAGGTTATCGAGCTGTTGACCGATACGAACACCGAGTCACGTGCCACCAAGATTACCCCCGTGCCCCGTACCAGTGCGGATCTGTGGGGGGTGATCAACTTGCGGGGCTATGTCATTCCGGTCAGTGACCTGCGACAAAAGTTGGGTATGGAACGGGTGGAACCCACCGTTCAATCCCGTATTGTGATCCTGGATGGTTCGTATCGTGCGGAAGGAGAGCGCGACGATGTGGCGACCTGGATTGGCGTGGTCGTGGATTCGGTGCATGAAGTGGTTGAGCTGGATGAAAGTAACATTAATGAGCCGCCACCGTCCGGGATGAAGCGTGCCTGTTTGCAGGGGGTTGGCAAGTATAACGCGACCACGTTGCTTATTCTGGATGTGGATTCGTTGTTGTATGCACACCCGCAGGATGTGGGCAAAAACAAACCCGCTGAGACCAAACGGGTGGTCTTGCCCCCGATGCCGAGTGCCTTTGCGGACCAACGGGAACCAGGGGTTAAACCGGTGGGGGTGGTCAACAAGAGTGCCGTACCGGTGTTGTCTGATGCTGTCCCGGCGAGGGTGCCACAGGTCTTGGCGGAGGAATCGCCGGTGGCTGTGGTGGAGCCCGCCGCAGGAGATCCTGTGACTGCCACCGAGGTGTTACAAGAGGATACGGGTGAGGGATCGGTCTGGGGTTTGTGGGATGTGGCAGAAATCATCGAATCGGCTGTGGAGGAAACTGTTGCGGCCGAGGAGACGATGGTTACCGGGATTTTGCCCGATGTGATACTGCTGGCAGGCACGACAGCGGAGGAGGAGCCGTCTGCGGTCGTTGCACCAGACGCTGCGGACGAGGTGCTGGCGGTCGAACCGGTTGTGCCAGCGAGCTTGGCAGCAGAGGAGGAGGAGTTGTCTGCTGCCGTTGTACCAGACGCTGCGCCCGAGGCGGAGGTGGCTGAGCCGGTTGTGCTGGCAGGCCTGGCAGCAGAGGAGGAGGCGTCTGCTGCCGTTGTACCAGACGCTGCGCCCGAGGCGGAGGTGGCTGAGCCGATTGTGCTGGCAGGCCTGGCAGCAGAGGAGGAGGAGGAGGCGTCTGCTGCCGTTGTACCAGACGCTGCGCCCGAGGCGGAGGTGGCTGAGCCGATTGTGCTGGCAAGCATAGCAGCAGAGGAGGAGGCGTCTGCGGCTGTTGTGCCGGACGCTGAGGCTGCAGCGTTGGTGGCCGAACCGATTGTGCTGGCAAGCACGGAAGTAGCGGAAGAACTTGTTGTTGTGCCAGATACGGTGGATGAGGGGATAGAGCTGATTCTGGAGGAGACCGCCGAACCGGTCATGATCCTCCCCCCTGCGGCAGCGGCAGAACTGGCTGTTGCCGTTGTGCCAGATACGGTGGATGAGGGGATAGAACTGATTCTGGAGGAGACCGCTGAACCGGTTATGATAAAAACCGCTGTGGCAGAGGCAGAACTGGCTATTGCCGTTGTGCCAGATGTGGTGGATGAGGGGATGGAACTGGTTCTGGAAGAGGCCGCCGAACCGATTGTGCTGGCGGCGGAGCTTGCTGTCGAGGCGGTTGTGGCAGATGTGGTGGCAGAGGGGATAGAATTGGTTCTGGAGGAGGCCGCCGAACTGGTTATGATAAAAACCCCGGTGGCAGCGGAAGAGCGGGCTGTTGAGGCAGATGTGCCAGATGTGCCAGATGTGGTGACAGAGGAGGTGGAACGGGTTCTGGAGGAGGCCGCCGAACTGGTTATGATAAAAACCCCGGTGGCAGCGGCGGAGCATGTTGTCGAGGTTGTGCCGGATGCGGTAGCCGAGGCAGCAGCATTGGCTGCGCCGGAGGAGACAGAGCCGGTTATCGTGCAAGTGGACGACATTATGGAAGGGAGGCCCACCGTGGCCCCGGCTCCCAAGAATGTTGTCCGTGATTTTCAGTCCATATTCAAAGATTTATTGCCGACCGCCACCCTGGTTCGCGAGCATGTCGTCCGCGACCCCGACCAGATCAAGCTGGACAGGCCAGACAAACCGAAAAAGGGCAAGAAAAAAGCCGATGGCTCCGGGAAAGAGGATAAAAGATAGTATCAGGTCAGATCCATCACCTGTCGTGCGAGTGCTTCTTCGGGTCGCTGGAGGAGCTGTTCCAGGGAGTCGGCCAGGCATATTTCTACAGAAGTCGGTGCCACCGCCTGGATGAACAACTGTTTCCGCTCCAGGCCCATGCGAAAGGTCAGGGTTTTCTCGCGCAATTCCGGGGTACCGCGTGGCAGTGCGCCAAAGACAGACCGGGGAGAGGTGGAAAAGACCAGGGTGAAGGCCCGCCGGGTGGGCGTTCCGAGTTCACGCCATTCCCCATAGGGATCATTTTGCAGCAATACCGGCTGGAAACATCCTTTTTTCAGGCGGCCCACATACAGATGGAAGGGCGACTCCTGGAGACTTTCGACGATGGGAGCAGAGCTTCCCGGTTTGCCCTTCTCCGTGGGGCGGTGTCTGCTGGTGGTATGGAGAGCCAGCAATGTCTCGCCGGGGATCAACTTGAGCAGACCAATGGCGACACCGGTCTTGGCCGTGGGCCGGTAGGGATCATTGGGATCACCGGCTGGCGGTCGATGCACGATAAACTGGACCCGGGCCGAGGGATCAAACAGAGGCAGAGAGTTGCGGATCTCTTCCATGACCGGGTTCGCCTTGGTCCCCTCGGTGGGCGGTGTCCAACGAAACATGTTTTGTTGCAACAGCATGGCGTAGAGTGCCTGTACCAGCAGTGCCCGACTGGCGTTGCCTGCCTGGAGGATATGGATCTCTTTCGGCAAGGCCCCTCGACGGGCAAAGGCTTGGTGCATGGCGATGAAAAAGGGATAAATGCCCTTGCCGACTCTTTTGACCAAAAACTGGTTGATGGCGTTCCGGTCAACGACCAACTGGGCGGACACCTTTTCCCGTTTGCGGTTTAACAATTCCAGCGTGATGGGGAGCCGATTGTCCGCTTCGGCGAAACAGGGAATGGCGTGGTCCAGGGTGAAGTCGGTGTCGATGATGGCGTGATGCAGCACATCGCCGATGAGATCCGATTCCCGGCGACGACCGATCTTTTGGCCGTTGGCCGATTCGCTGGCGGTGGGCCACTGAAAATTTTCCCACAGATGGCGTACCTTGGCCATCAACAGGGTGGTATTGGTCTGGGCGGTATGGGAACGGTCGATGAAGAGTTCATGACCGGGAAAGCTTTCCGCTTCCGGGGGAGAGGTAAAGGAAACCTGCAACTTCCGGCACACATCCAGATTGTGGATAAAGGTCAGGAAGGCGATATGGTGGACCAGATTTTCTCCGCCCAGGTACATATCACCGCTGGCACCAAAATGTTCGATGACCTGTTCATACCCCCGTTCGCCCTCCTTGGCTGTGGGCAACCGGTAGAGACCGAAGTCAAAATCGGTGCTGCCCCCCCCAAAGTCAAACACGGCAAAGGCCGTTCCGGTTGCCGTGGGCTGGATCCCCAGTTCTGCCAGGGCACAGGCGGCATAGGCGGTGGGTTCGGAGGCCTCTTCCCGCACGGAAAACATCTGAATGACGGGACTGTCCATCAAGGAAAGGGGCAGACTGCGCATCAGGCCACGGGCAAAGGAGGTCAGGATACGCCGTTTGACCTTTTTGGGATAAGTGACCGGAAATGTCATATAATATTCCAGAAACAGGCCGCTGGAACGGTTGTTGATAAACAGGCCCAGGTAGTAGGCGTACAGTTCGATCGGATCCAGAGGGTCGCTGTTGGAGACCGAAATGCGCTGTCCGTGGACGGGCATTTGCGATGCGGTGGCACACAGTTCGATGTCGGCCCCGGTGGTCTGATCGGTGATGCGGGGGGGGGGCTGGTTGCCTTTGTCCAGGAGCGGTCCCTGCTTGATATTGGTCAGGATGCTGGCGGCAATGCGCTGGTCGGCCTCGTTTTGCCGATAACTGGCCAGTGCCGCGTGGGAAAAATGAAAATCATCCCAACGCACCAGGGGCCGATAGGCCTCGGCGTTCCAGGCGGCCATCAAATTGGGCAGATTGATCCACTCCATGATGGTCGGATTTTGATAATCTTCCGGGGTGGGCTTGCGGAAAAAGTCGGCCATGCCGACCCGCAACAGGGTGGTTTTGCCCTGTTCGCGACAGGCCACCACGGTGGAACTGGTTCCAAAATCGATGGCCACGGCCCCTTTGCGCACATCCCGTTCCGGGTTGCGTGCCTCCCAGGATTCCTGCAGGCGGATTTCCAACCAATCTTTGCCCAGGGGCGGTCTGGGCTGGTATAACTCCCACAAACCTTTCTTGGTGTCCTGCAAATAGGCTTCTTCCAGAACAGGCAAACGGGCGCGGACAAAATCTCCTTCCAGAAAATAACGTTTCAACTCGGCTTGCGAAGGGGTGGTCAACTCTTTCCGCTCATTGTTGCAGGCCATGGTCAACTGATAGAGGGTGCTCAATTTTTCTTGCAAGGCGGGAATGCCCATGGGAAACAGGGCCGAGGAGACGATAAAGGAAAAAATATCCCGTTGCGAAATATGATGCACGGGAATGATCAACAAATCGACCTCTTCGTTGCTGGCCGCTTTTTGTGTTGAATCGTGTTGAGGACCGCGACCGATGGCGAGCGTTTGATAATGGTGTTGCGTGTGGTCCAGGGTGGATGAACAGACCATTTTATTTTGCAATGCGATATTTTTTTTGATCAATGGTTGATGCAGGATGAGGCGCAGTTCTTCGGCGGTGGGCACCTCCCAATGCTGGAAGGTATGCACCTTGAGCCGGGCAACCTGTTCAAAGACCGCGCTCTCCGGGGCCTGGAAACCCCGCAGCCACCACAGGCAGTTTAACTGATTATCGAAAACAATATCGGGATATTTGATAAAAGAGACAAAACGGTCGCGCAACAACAGATCCAGGATTTCCTGTCGCAGGAGACGTTGTCGGTTTTCCAATCCCGCATGGGTACGGGCTGGCGTGGGTTGGGCCAAGTGTGTGTGACGAACCCAGACCTTCTGTACTTTCATATCCTTGTCCTCGACGGTAGAGACCACAGCAAACGACCAACGGCAGGCGGCCAGTGTACACCATCCACAGGGGGGATTAGAAGAGGAAACTGTCATTGCACCAGGGCAAAAGTTGGATTGCCCTGGTCGTGCGTGCCCCCCCAACAGGCATTTTCTTGCCTGTTGGATTCCGATTGTGAATGAGCACGCTTTACTCGCGCGAGGTAACGCGGTAGAGTCTCTCACAAGAGAGAGGCTTTTTGCGCAACGCCGTATTGAATGAGTGACCGAGGAGAGACACCATGACGATATCCGATGCTGGCCCAACCCCCATTGCCCGGTTTCAGAAGCTGAAAAGCCTGTTGGAAAAGTTGTCCGGCGTCAGCAAAGCGGGCTTTGCGCAGGTGACCGAACAAATGGGCAATTTTTCCGTCGGTTTCGCCTCGGCGGCCACGCAGGCCTTCTCGGTGCAGGAACGGTTGTCTCCGCGTGATAACAATTTGGGCATCAAACAGTTACAGGAAGATTATCGCCGCATCGACCAGGAAACCAAGGCCGTGCTGCAAGGGATTGCGGAGTTGGTTGAACAGCAGTCCACGATTCAAGAACAGTTGCACCAGATCACCTCCTGGGCCCTGGATCTGGAACAGGATGCCTTGCTGCCCGCCATGGCTGATCAGATCAAGATGCAGGTTGGGGCCGAGTTGGAACGGCAGACGCTGGGTACCATTGTGGACAGTCTGGTCGCCCAGATTCGCACCTTGATTCGAGAGATTATTCTTTCCACTCAGGAATCCGCCACGTTGCTGGGCAGTACCTCCCGTCGTTTGTCAGCCGATCTGGAGACCTCCGAGCACTATTTTTTCACGCTCAAGGCCCGTTCCACCGCCCTCATGAAGCAGATGACCGACCAGATTCAGACCATGAGTCACAGTTGCGAAGGATTGGAAGGTCAGGCCTCTCAAGTCAATCGTATTATTTTTGACATGATGCAGGCCATTCAATTTGATGACATCACAGCCCAAAGGCTGGAACATGTGCTCGCCACCATGGGACGGATTGAACAGCGTCTGAGTGCTGCCAAACTGAAAGTGGCGGACAAACGCTGGGCAGCCATTGCGGCCCGTATTGCCATGGAACAACTGGAAGATCTCTGCAAGGATCTGGTGGAGGCGGTTCTCTCGTTACACCAGCACCTGGGACGCATAGAAGAGATTGCCGGGGAACGGAAAAAAGGGATGATTGCCACCCGTGACGATGCCATGATTTTTAGCGGGAACAGTGCGGATCTCTCCTACCTGCTGGGGGCATTGTTGCGTTTGAGCATCTTTGACGACAATTTTTCCATCGAATTGCTGCGCAACTTTTCCAAGACAGAAAACACCTTTTTCCAGACCAAGCGGGCTTTTGAAATGTTGATCCTGACCGCACACCGTCTGGATAAATTATTGGCCACTCTGGAGAGCAAAAACAATCAACGGGTGGCCACGCTGACGACGACCATCAGTCGGTTGATGGCCCGGATCCAAAGCGAAGGGGTCGTGCAAAATCATCGTCTGCTCGATGTAACCACCCAGTTGCAGGATATCGGGTTGAGTTATTCGGAAAAATCCACGCCAAGAATCATGCGGGCGATCACTTTGCTGCGTCGCGTGCCGTTGCGGGCACAACAAATGGATGCCGACCATGGGGACGTGTTGACCATATTCAACGAAATTATCAGCGAGACCCAGTCCATTATTGTCCAGATCAGACTGCTGGTAGCGGGGATGGATTTTCACGATCCCATCAAGAAAGGGACAGACCATGTCATCCATCGTGTACAGGAACTGTTGCCGGAAATGGTCGGTGGCGAGGTCTTGAGTAGCGTGGAGGGGGATCTTTCCAGTCTGACTGAGGAGTTTTCAGATTTGGCCAGTCTCTATACCATGGCCAGAGAGCGCAAGGCGCATGGGGCCGTGCTGGGCGGGGAGGTTGTGGAAGAGGATGGTGATGGGTTTGAAATGTTCTAGGCCGTCACGACCGAGATCCAACCCCCATTATAGGCTGGCACAAAAGAGAAGGAGGACTGTATGCGCATCCTGATTGTGGACGATGAACCACACAACAGAATATTGTTGCAGCAAATGCTGAAGTCGGTTGGGGAGTGCGATCTGGCGGTGGATGGTCGGGAGGCGGTGGAGGCCTTCATGGTGGCATTGGATGATGGGTTGCCCTATGATCTGGTGCTGCTGGATATCATGATGCCGGAGATGAACGGGCAGGATGCCCTGAAAAGCATTCGAGCCTATGAGCAGGAACACGGCGTGACGGATACCCAGGAGGTCGTGATCTTCATGGTGTCCGCTCTGGATACCGAGTCCCAGGTTGTGGAGGCATTTTTCAAAGGCCGCTGCACGGATTATATTACCAAACCCGTCCGTCAAAGTGTGTTGTTTGACAAGCTGCGGGAATACAAGCTGGATTGCGGGCCAAGCAATCCAGCATGATGCCACATCGAAGAGGAAATGCTTATGAACGGTAATCGCGAGAAAGAACGCTATACGCACAACAAATCACTGAAGCTGGAAATTGACGAGGAGCGGCAGTTTTATGGTTCTTCCAGAGATGTCTCACTGACCGGTCTGTTTTTTGTGCCGGAAGAGGCGGGGCCGGATGTGATGATCGGGGAAAAGGGAACTTTGCAGTTGACATCGGGAGACGAGGTTCATCTCTTTTCCTGTCAGGTGGTGCGCAAAACAGCCGAAGGGTTGGCCTTGCAGATTACCGATCATCCCGCCAAGTTTGGCATGGCCATCTCCCATGATGTGTTTCACGGGTTGTTGAATAAAATGCGGGTCAAAGAGAAGGGGACGTGAGCGTATTGACGAACACATGGAATGAGAGGTAATTGCAAAATGCCTGATTCCGTCATTCCCGCGAAAGCGGGAATCCAGCTAAACCTTTGAACTCTCCTGGATGCCCGCCTTCGCGGGCATGACGGGAATGGGTATGACACGAAATTCGCTCGTCATTCCCGCGAAGGCGGGAATCCAGGGTTCTGACTGGAATGGCCGAAACAAGGTGGAGGGGTCTGGGGAGGCGGTTCTTTGCCTCCCCAGAAGAGGTGTCCAGTAACCCCGCTTGCCCCGGCAACCTCATTCCGGGGCTTCGCCCCGCACCCCACCAGGGGCTTTGCCCCTGGACCCCACCAGGGGGATAATCCCCCTGGACCCCTGCCAATGTACAGTACCCCCCAAGAGATCTCTAGCGAATCCCATGCTCTTTCAGGTAGGGCGCATAGGCGGCATCGGAATGCAGAATGTGACCAATCAGCCACCCCTTCAAGGCACCCATCAGGTCGATGACAATGGCGAAATCCCCGGCTGCAAAACGTTGGATAAAGTCCACCGCCAAGCCCACCAGTTTTTTGTGCTCCTCCTTGTGTGCCACCCGTTCCGGGTAACCGGTCCTGTCGAAATATTCTTCCTCACGCTGAAAGTGGAACACCGTATAATCCGCCAATTTTTGCAGAATATCCTGCATCTCTTCCTTGCTGGCCCCTCTTTTCATGGCCACGTGGAGATGGTTGACCATATCGACCAGTTTGCGATGGTCGTTATCTACATCCCGCAATCCGGTGTTGAATGAATCACTCCATACCATGAAGGGCTGTTCTGCGGCATGCAACTCGGTAGTGCCCTGGTATAATTGATCCATCAACCCAAACACGGTGCGGCGGGCGGCCAAAAATTCGAGCAGATGTCCCTCGGCCTTTTTGTGGTCCGCCCCACCCTTGCCTTGCAGGGCTGCCAGAATCTGCCGGATGGCACCGTGCAAAGTTTCTTGTGCCGTCAGCAAGGCCTGAAATACCGGCGCGTGCTTGAACTGTTTTTTGCCCTTCGTTTGCAACCATTGCTGGAATTCCGTCTGGTCGATACGGCTCACCTCTTCCGGTGAGAGAGGGATTCTGCCCGCGATGGCCTGTTCCAACTTGCTTTGCCATTGCAAACAGGTGTCTTTGGCGGCCCGGATGTTGAACAGGGGCGCGCCGATTTCCACCTCCATTTGGGCCGCATAGAGCGCACCACTGACATCTTGCAACACAGTACCCATGCGGTCAAACTGCAAGGAAGAGGCGCGCATCACATGGGCCGTGCGCCCCGCCTCCACCATCTGTTCGTCCACCAGACAAGAAACCTGGTAGGTTTTTTCGGCGGAACGAAGGACCGTATGGGCCAGTTCCAGGGCGCGTCTGCTGTCCTGGGCCACCGTCGAGGCCGACACAGAGACCACAGAGACGGAACGGGCCACTTCCGAGGTGCCCAGGGCGGCTTCGGACGCCGCCCTGGCCACATCCTGGGCCGCCACCCCCAGTTCCTGGGCATTGCGGGTGACCTCCTCCGCTGCACCCGTGACCCGGGTCATGGAGTCGGCAATGCCACGAATGGCGGTGGTCTGCTCATCCACCCCATAGGCGATGACCTGGTTGGCCTGGTTGATGCTGTTGACGCCCGCAATAATTTCCTTGTTGGCAATGGCCACCGAGGCGGCGATTTCGGTAATATCTTCCGTCTTTTCCCGGATGATCCGGGTGGCCTGCTCGGTCTGGCGCGACAGTTCCTTGACCTCGTTGGCCACCACGGCAAAACTTTTGCCCGCTTCACCGGCTCCGGCAGCCTCGACCGAGGCATTCAGGGCCAACAGACTGGTCTGGTCGGCAATATTTTTGATAATTTTGACAAATTTGCCAATTTCCCTGGCCGCGAGGGATAATTTGTCCATGACGGCCTGGCTGTCGCGGACACGCTTGTCGGTTTGGGCCGAGGCCTCACTGGCTTCCTGACACCGTTCGCGCACTTCACCCAACGCCTGGGTCATGTCCTGCACCGCCGTGGCGACATCCCGGACAGCACCGTCCACCTGACTGAGGCTCCGGTTGACTCCGCCAATGTTGCCAGTAATCTCTTCGGCGGCCGCTGCCATGGCGGTAATGTTGACGCTGGCCTCTTCGGTACCGGAGGCAATGGTAAAGACACTCTCGGCCACTTCGTTCGCGGCCAGGGAAATATTTTCGATGCTTTGGGTGGCGCGAGTCACCGAGTCTTTGACCCCGACAATTTCCTGGGACAGGATGGTGTTGTGTGTCAAGACCGTTTGGACCACCTGCTGCGCATTGCGGGCGTCCTCGTTCACCCAATCGCGCACTTTCATCAGTTCGGCGGCACAGGCCACGACCCCGCCCGAATGGAGCGAGACAATGGTCATGACATGGGCCATTTTGTCCGCCAGGGCATTGATCTGCGCGCCCAGTTGGCTGATTTCATCCCCACCTGCGGAGGGATCCGCCAGGGGAACCCGTGCGGTCAAACGGCCTTGGGTCATTTCCTGTACGGTGACGCGGATTTGTTTGAGGGTGCGCAGCGTGAAATGGATAAACAATCCGCCAACAGCCAGCAACCAAATACCGATGAGGGGGAGCAGCCAGGCGAACACCGTTGCCATCTGTGCCGGATCATGGGTATAGACGGCAAGAATTCCCAGACCAATCAGGAGAACCGATGGCACAAATATGGCCAGGATAATTTTGTCCCGGATTTTTAATGTTGTTACACGCATCATTTTTTCTTTCATTCAACGTATTGTCGTTGCACAATTGCCATGCCCAAGCGGGGATGGTACATGACCCTGGCCAGATAGACCAGCAGAATATTGCACACAATGTGGTTCTTTTGGTCAGAACGGGATAAACCGCCCCCTGGCGGGGACATGGGGGCAACCTCCCACCAGGTCATGCATTGAAAAAGGTTGACACCTCATTCCGTTAAGGAGATTCTCTTTTCCTGGACAGGAGGGGTAGGGGAGGAGACTCCTTCCTCGCCCCTGTCCAGGATTTGAGTGACAACAGGCGATTCACACCAGGCGGGGCGGACCATGGAAAAAACACACACCCTTCTGATTGCGGAAGACAGTGCCGTCCAGCGGGTGGTCTTGCAACGATTATTGAAACGATCCGGGTACCACCTCCTGTCGGCCAAGGATGGGTTGGAAGGATTGGCCCTGGTGCGTATACACCGCCCTTCGCTCGTGATCAGCGACATTACCATGCCCAACATGGATGGTTACGCGCTGTGCCAGGCGATCAAGCAGGATCCCGACTTGCGCCATATTCCTGTGTTGCTCCTCACGGGTCTGGATGATTCCAGAGAGGTGATCCATGGTTTGGTGGCCGGGGCGGATTGTTATCTGACCAAGCCGGTGGACGATCCTTATCTCTTGGAACAAATTCGCTTTTTGCTGGGCCTGTCCGAAGAGGAACGCGGAGCGGGTGGCCCGGAGGGGATGACCGTCTCCTTCGGCGGCGAGAACTATTCGATTCGGGCCGGTCGTCGGCAAACCATGAACCTGCTGCTCTCCACCTACGAAAATGCGGTACGCAAAAATCGGGAGTTGGTCCAGGCCCAGACCATTGTGCGGGAAAAAGATGCCTTGCTGATCGAGACCATCCAGGCGGCCAGTCGGGCCAAGAGTGAGTTTATCGCCAATCTGAGTCATGAAATTCGTACCCCCATGAACGCCATCATGGGTTTCACCGACCTGGCCCTGCGGGCTGAACCCAATCCCCACATCCGGGATTATCTGGAAAAGGTGGAAAAAGCCTCCAATACCTTGATGGGATGCCTCAATGATATCCTGGATTTTTCCAAGATTGAGGCGGGCAAGATGGAATTGTATCCAGAGCCGTTCAACCTGCATGATCTGTTCAACAATCTGGCCGACATGTTCGGTGATCAGGCGGCGGACAAGGGACTCGAATTGGTTTTTTCGATCCCGTCCGACTATTTTGCCACCCTGGTCGGCGATACCAAGCGATTGCAACAGGTGTTTATCAACCTGTTGCGCAACGCCGTCAAGTTTACCGACCGGGGTACCGTTATTGTCAAGGCCTATCCCCATACTGCCAACAGCGAACCGGTCAGTCTGCACTTTTCTGTACAGGATACGGGCATTGGTATTGATGCGGAGCGGATCAATAAGCTGTTCAACCCCTTCGCCCAGTCCGACCCCTCCATTGCCATACGCTATGGCGGTTCCGGGTTGGGACTGAACATTTGCAAACGGTTGATCGAAATGATGGGAGGGCAAATCTGGGTGGAGAGCACCCTGGGTGTGGGCAGTATCTTCCATTTCACCGTGGTCCTGGATTGCCAATCCCAAACCGATACCCGCTGGATTGTGCCGAACTATTTGCAGGATATTCGTGTCCTGGTGGTGGATGATCATGACCTGACCCGGGAAGTCATGGAAGAGATGCTCCGTGGTTTGGGCCTCTCCCCCGCTTCCACCACCTCGGGAGAATCCGCCCTGGCTGAAATATTGGCCGCCCAGACCGCCGGGCGACCGTTTGATCTCATTTTCATGGACTGGCGGATGCCCGGTATGGACGGCATAGAGACGACCATTATGATACGTGACAGGTTGTCTGTCTTGACTCCAAAAACAGTACAGCCAAAAATCGTGATGTTGACCGCTTTTGGCAAAGCCACCATTCAAAATTTTGCCCGGAACGCGGGCGTTGATCTGTTTCTGCACAAACCGGTCACCCGGACACACTTGTTCAATACCATTCTGGAGGTGTTTGGCAAGGGGGTGCCCAAGCAAAACCCGTTGGAACAGGTCTTGACCGAGGAATCGGTCGTGATGGCGCGGATCAGTGGGGCTCAGGTTTTGCTGGTGGAGGACAATCCCATCAATCAGCAGGTGGCGCAGGAATTGTTGCGCCGGGTGGGAATCGTCGTGGAGATCGCCAACAATGGCAAGGAGGCCTTGTGCCAGCTGGCCAATCCGCCCATCCCGGATCTGGTCTTGATGGATGTCCAAATGCCTGAAATGGACGGCTATGAGGCCACCCTGCACATTCGGCGGGAGGCGCGCCTGGCACACCTGCCGATCATTGCCATGACGGCCCATGCCCTGACCGACGCCATCGAAAAGACCCAGTCCGTGGGCATGAATGGCTATATTGCCAAACCGATTGACATCCGCCAACTGTATGCCACCCTCATCCAATGGCTCAATCCACAGGGGGACCGCGCCGGTCTGGGAGAACAGGGGGCGGCGGATACCTCGCCAACCGATGCATCCCTGTTGCCCGACCATATGGATGGCTTTGATCGGGCGATCATCCTGGAACGCTTTCAAGGAAAATTGCTGTTTTTCAAGAAAATGGTGTTGGGCATCACGCGCTATGCCAGCACGGCGGATGCTATCCAACAGGCGGTGGCACAACGGGAGTGGGGTGCGGCCAGGGATATGGTCCATGCCATGAAAGGGATGGCGGGCAGTCTGGCAGCCATGGCGTTGTACCAGGCGGCTGATGCTTTGGAAACCGCCATTGATGAGGGTAGAATGGCGCAGGAACCCGAAGTGATGGTCCAGTTTACGACCGAGTTGCAGCGCGTTCTCGAAACGGTTCGTCGCCTGGATGCGGTACCGCAACCGGTTGGCGAGGCGCACGAGATGGTCCCTGCGGACGGCAGTCCGAATCTGGCCGACATCGCCTCCCGTGTGCAAACCTTGTCCGGTTATTTGCGCACCCGTGATACCGATGCGGAACTGGGGCTGGCGGATTTAAGGGGTGTTCTCCCTGGAGAGCGTTGGCAGGAAACCCTGCAACAACTGGAAATACAGATCGAGCAATTGGATTATCCAACGGCCAGAATTACCCTGGAACGGTTGGCAGGCGACCTGGGGATTGTCCAGACGGAGGGTGCATGATGGATATGGCCAAGCCCAGAATTCTCATTGTGGATGATGTGTCGGATAACATCCGACTGTTGCGGCATTTTTTGAGCCCAGAGTATAAATTTTTTTTCGCCTTGAATGGCCAGGATGCCCTGGAAGCGGCGGCGACCAATCCGCCAGATTTGATTCTGCTGGATATTGTCATGCCGGAACTGGACGGGTTTGCCGTGTGTACCCGCTTGAAGGCGATGGAAGAGACCCGGCATATTCCGGTCATCTTTATCACGTCCAAAAATGATGTGCAGGATGAGACCCACGGCCTGGCCCTGGGGGCGGTGGATTTTATTACCAAACCCTTCAATCCGCCGATTGTCAAGGCGCGGATCCAGACCCATCTGAATTTAATCCACACGTTTGCGCAATTGCGGGAACGGGAAAATCATCTGCGTTCCATCCTGGACAATGCCATGGACGCCATCATCACCACAGATGCCGCAGGCAGAATTCTGGATCTCAATCTGGCGGCGGAACATTTGTTTGGCTATTCCGAGCATGGCTCAAGAGGGCGGGAGGTCTCCAGTCTGATTGTGCCGCCGGAATGGCGGGAGCAACATCTGGGCAAGATGCACCATTTTGTCCAACATGCCAAGGCGGCGGATACACTCAAGCGACGTTTTGAGTCGACGGCCATGCGCAGCGACGGCGATCGTATTGATGTGGAGATTGCCCTGGTCGGTTCCCATACGGGCCAGGAGGTGACCTTTACCGCCTTTATTCACGATATTACCGAACGGCGCATCCTGCTGGACTCGCTCAATCAAACATTGAAGGCAGCCGAAGTGGCCAATCGGGCCAAAAGTGAATTTTTGGCCAATATGAGCCATGAAATTCGGACCCCCATGAATGCCATCATCGGTTTGACGCACTTGGCCCTGAAGGCTGAGTTGACGCCCAAATTGCAGGATTATCTGCTCAAGATTGATCAATCCTCCCATTCCATGTTGGGTATTATCAACGATATTCTGGATTTTTCCCGCATTGAGGCTGGCAAAATGCGCCTGACGCCGGTGGCGTTTCAGTTGCAGGCTGTGTTCGATCACCTGCACGACATGTTTGCCCACCAGATCTCGGCCAAGGGCATGGTGCTGCAATGGTCCATTGCCCAGGATATGCCCCCTTTGTGGGGGGATGCCATGCGCCTGGAACAGGTATTGACCAATCTGGTCGGCAATGCGCTCAAGTTTACCGAGCGGGGCGAAATTGTGGTCCAGGCCCAGCTGCGGGAACAGTATACTCGGCGGGTTGTCATCGAATTTACGGTCCGTGACAGCGGCATCGGTATTGCCCCGGCCCGGGTGACGGAGTTGTTCGAGCCGTTTGTGCAGGCCGATGGTTCCATCACCCGCAAATATGGGGGGACCGGCTTGGGGCTGGTCATCTGCAAACGTATCGTCAACATGATGGGCGGGGAGATCGGGGTCGAGAGTTGCGAAGGTGTTGGCAGCACGTTCCACTTTACGGCGGTCTTTGAACCCCAATCCGACCAACAGGGACAAGGCTTGCAACCGACCACCGGTCTGCACCGGTTGAAGGTGTTACTGGTGGGGGAACCCGGTCCGGCCCTGCTGGCCATCGAAAAAATCTTGCACTCCCTGACTTTTGTGATCACCACGGTGTCGGATTTGGCAGGCAGTGTCGCCGCATTGCAGGTCGCTCATGTGGCGGATGCTCCCTACGCGCTTCTCCTGTTGCATCAACAGGCTCCCGGGCAGGAGGGGGTGACCCTGTTTACCGGGATTGCCCAGGCGTTGCAGGGACTCTCCCCGCCGTTGGCCATGCCCAAGTCCATCCTGTTGCTGAGTGGTGTGGATGCGCAGACGGAACAGAGGGCGCGGGATGCCGGGATTCAGGCCTGTTTTAGCCAACCCGTCAAGCGATCTTTGCTGTTCAATACCCTGCTGACCCTCTTTGGCGTCACAGCGGTGTACAGCGCGTCCGCCGATGGTCTGGCCAACACGGACAACCCCTTCAAAAGCGTGCTTGGTGGCATTCGGGTGCTGGTCGTCGAAGACAATCCCATCAATCGCCAGGTCATTCGCGAATTGCTGGAGCGGGTGGGGGTCACCGTCGAAGAGGCCAACCATGGCGGAACGGCCTTGCGCCTGTTGCAGACTGCGTCCTATGACCTCGTGTTGATGGATGTGCAAATGCCGGAGATGGATGGTTTGACCGCCACGCGGATTATTCGGAGCAACCGGCAGTTTGATACCTTGCCGATCATTGCCATGACCGCCCATGCCATGGAGGAAGACAAACAAAAATGTCTGGAAGTCGGCATGAACGATCATATCGGCAAGCCCATTGACCTGAAAGAGTTGTACCGCACGTTGGCCAAATGGGCCACGGCGGAACTGTCGTCCGATGATCTGCCTGTGCCGGTTGCACCCGGCGACGCAGACCCTTTTCCCGATTTGCCGGGCGTGGATACTGCCGTCGGTCTGGAGCGGTTGGCGGGTAACCGCGCGTTGTACAGGAAACTGTTGCACCAATTGTACGAGGACCATGCCCAGGATGCCGAACGGATTGCGCAGGCCTGGGCCGAGCAGGATCATGCCCGGGCCGAACGGTTGGCCCACACCCTCAAGAGTATTGCCGGGCAACTGGGTGCCCACGCGCTCCACAAGGCAGCCAGAAATCTGGAGGAGGGAATTGCCCAGGAGAGTGGGCAGATTGAGTCACTCATGCAAGGATTTGCCGATGCCTTGGCAGAGGTCATCTCTGCGCTGGCCACCTGGTCTTGCCAGCCGTCTGCGGTGGCTGTGCCGGTTGCCGCGCAGGCAGGAGATGGGACAGATCTCGCGCCTTTGCTGCAACAATTGGCAATCCTGCTGCGGGAACAAGACTCCAAGGCCGATACCCTGCTGGAGCCCTTGTCTGTTCTGTTGCAGGGCCATAAGGCACAACCGTTGTGCCATGCCATGACCCAACATCTCAAACAGTATGACTATGAGAGTGCCTTGCATGGGTTGCTGGAGATTGCACAAACCGTCGGGGTTTTGTTGGAATAGATCGTTTTGAGGGCCTTGATCATCGTTTCGTCCACGAACTCTCCTGGATGCCCGCCTTCGCGGGCATGACGGGAATGGGTATAACACGAAATTCGCTCGTCATTCCCGCGAAGGCGGGAATCCAGGGTTCTGACTGGGCTGGCCGAAACGATGATCAAGGCTGTTTTGAGAATGGACGACATCGGGGAATACCAACCATGACTGCCACGCCATCCGCGCAAAAAATATTGATCATTGATGATGATCCCATGGACATCAACATTTTGCGCAGCATTCTGGAGACTGACTATTCGTTGAACATTGCCATCAACGGAAAGATGGGGTTGAAACGGGCCGAAGCCACGCCCCCGCCCGATCTTATCCTGCTGGATATCATGATGCCGGAGATGGATGGGTTTGAGGTATGCAGTCGGTTGAAGGCGAATCCGGTCTTGCGGGAGATTCCAGTCATTTTTATTACCGCCAAGGACAAGGTGGCGGATGAGACCAAGGCCTTCAAGACCGGTGCGGTCGATTATATTTCCAAACCGTTCAGCACCCCGGTGGTCATCGCCCGGGTGGCCACCCATCTGGCCATGCACGCGGCCCATGTGCAACTCAAACAACAATATGTTGCCTTGCAGGAGATGGACAAGCTGCGCAAGGATGTGGAGGCCATCTCCCGTCATGATCTGAAATCCCCCATCAACGGCATTCTGGGTTGTGTGGATCTGCTGCTGCAGGAAGAGACATTACCTCCGGCCGATCTGCATAAATTTTATCGGTTGATCCGTGAATCGGCCAGTCAACTGCGGGAAATGGTCAACATGTCCCTGAATCTGCTCAATATGGAGCAGGGTCGGTATGCAGCCACGTTGCAGTCCATTTCGCTGCTGCCCATCCTGCGGCGCATCCTGGTCGATCAGCAGAGTTGGATCAACCGCAAACAGATTCAGACGTGCATCACGGTAAACGGTCAACCGGTTCAGGAGCAGCAGGTGTTTACCGTGTTGGGGGATGAAACCCTGTGCTACACCATGCTGGCCAATCTGTTTAAAAATGCCTTGGAGGCCACCGAGGTGGGTCAGACCGTGACCATTGCCTTGCAGCAAGGGAGCATGGCCACCATTGCGATCCACAATCCGGGGGTGGTGCCGGAGGTCATCCGGGACACTTTTTTTGAAAAATATGTCACCCACGGCAAGAAAGGGGGCACCGGTCTGGGTACCTATTCCTCCCGCCTGATGGCGGAAACGCAACAAGGCCACATCAGCCTGCACAGTTCCGAGCAGGATGGTACCACCATCACCATCACCCTGCGCCAATAACGGGGGCAGGGACACACTTTTTTTGCAGGTTTCCATCCCGCTCCCCCTCCCCCCATGCTGGCAGCGACAAACCGTTGCCAGCGCAAAAATACTTGCGCAACGGCACCGATTGTGTTAGAATCAGGATGGTTTTCCCGATCTTTATGCCATATGGCAAGCGACGGGATCGCATTCAGCCTGGGAGTGCAGGGGGGCGTGTTGCGGGGCCGTTGCTGGGGTGTTAACGCCTCTTATCGTCGCCCGTACCTTTCTGGTTTCTTCCTGGCGGTTGACGGCAGCGGACCGATGCTCCAATCCGCCACTCAAACGAGTGACAAATAAACAATCTTTTTATGGTGACCGGAATGTCCAAATCCACGGCAGTACATGGCATGTCATTGCACAGCACTACGCCAGTCGTTTCGATGAGCGAAACTTTTTTCGCTCAGGATGGGTCGGTGATGCTGGCGGATGCGGCGGTGTTTCTGGATGGTGACTTTTTCAGGGATGGCAATGCCCTGGTCATTGTCGACCATGGAGGGCATCAGGTGGTGGTGGCCGATTATTTTGCCATGGACCCGCCACCCATCCTGACGGCACCCAATGGGGCATTTCTTCTGCCGGAGACGGTGGCACTCCTGGTGCCGGGTGCGTCGCCTGGATTATTGGTAGCCGGTCCGGTGCCGGAACATTCGGTACCGGCAGGAGAAGCCGAGGCAGCTCATGCCGGTGGGAAAGCCATCGGCAAGATCAAAGGGCTGACCGGTTCGGCCACGGCGCGCAGTCAAGGCGGCGAGAGCCACGCGCTGAAAGCAGGGGACGATATTTTCGAGGGCGATGAGATCAAGACAGCGGATGGGGGGCAGGTGCAACTGCTTTTCCTGGACGGCACCCAATTCCAGGTGGGGACGGGTGCCCGTATTGTGCTGAACAAATTTATCTACAACCCGGCAGCCACCCAAGGCGAGTTTGGGGCCACGGTCATGAAGGGGGCATTTGCCTATTCCAGCGGTGATATTGCCCACCAGCAACCAGGTCGTCACTCCACCATCAAGACGCCCACGGCCCAGATTGGCATTCGCGGGAGTGCCCTGCAAGGCGAGGTGGCGGATGATGGTCAGACGACAGTGGTCCATACCGCAGGCGTGTTGGACATTTCCGATGCCAATGGGCAGGGCACGGTCACGCTGCTGCAACCCGGCATGGCCACGATTGTCACCCTGGATGGCTCGCCGCAACCGGCTTTCCAGGCTCCCCAATCCATTTTGAACCATCTCAATGGCATGTTGCCTCCGGTTATGCACGACAACAAGCCGGACACTTCAAATAATCAATCGACTGGCAGCCATGAGACCGTGTCGCAAGCGACTCTGCTCGACACCTACAGCGCAATCGCCAAGGCGGGGATCACGCTTGGCTCGGATGCCATGGCCTCTTTGGCAGTGGTCAAGGGGGTGGTGGGTATCGATCTGAGCAAGATGAGCCAGGCTGAGATGGTTGAGTTGTCCCATGAACTGGTACAGATTCAGACCTTGTTGCCGCCCGCCCCGGCCCCTGTGGTGAGTATCTCCCATGGTGTCTTTCTGGATGGTGCGGTGGCGGGATTGCAATACCGGACCGCCACTTTGAGTGGTGTCACAGACCAGGGTGGTGGGTTTTCATTCCGGGATGGTGAATCGGTCACCTTTTCCATTGGCAACATTATTCTTGGCACCGTCAGTTCGGCTGATATTCGCTCTGGCAATGGTCTGCCCATTGTCACGCTGGACAAATTGGCGGGTGCCACTTCTGCGACCTCTGCTGTACTCAAGACCAGCGGGCAACTCACGGGTGATCAACTCACGGCTGTCACCAATATTGCCTATTTGTTGCAGAACTTGGACAGCGACGGCAATCCTGCCAACGGTATTACCCTCACACAGCAAACCCTGGCGGCGGGTGCAGCGGCCAAGGCGATCACGCTCACAGAATCGACCAGCCAGTTCAGCAGCGACGTTGCTGCGTTGATCGCTCAGGCAACCTCCCCGCATGAGACAGGGTTGATCAGTGCCAAGGCCGCTTTGGCCCACTACAATCAGACCATCCTGGAGCTTTCAGCACTCAGCGATATGCACGTTCAGACGGCCAGCTTTCTCTTTGCCGTCCAGGATCAGGCGTTCAGTTTTGTATTGCCTAAAGATACCTTTACGGCCCCGACTGGATCCAGCCTGAGCTATACGGTCTCCCTGACGAACGGGACAACGGATGCCGCTCTCCCCGCCTGGCTCCATTTTGATTCCACCACCCTGACCTTGAGCGGTACGCCACACAATGCGAACGTCGGGGACGCGGTCATCAAGATTACCGCTACCTATGGCAGCGTGAATGCCAGTTCGGGATCGGTGAACTATGTGCTCATGGTGGACAACGTCAATGACGCCCCCGTGGCCAGTACCGGGACCGGGACGGGTCTGGTGCGGCTGGACACGCACACGACCACCCCGAGCATTGCGGCTTCGTTCACGGATGGGGATGCCAGTCTGTCGGTGGGTGGCAAGGCGTTGGACAGCTTGACTTATACGCTGACTTCGGTGAATGGCGGTACCGTGCCCAGTTGGCTGAGTCTTGATCCCACGTTGGGAAAATTGAGCGATTCTGCCCTGGGTACCAACGATGGTATGTATACGATCGCGGTGACGGCCACGGATACCTTTGGTGCCCATGCCAGCAAAGCGTTTACCCTCTTTATCAATGATCATGCCCCGGTGCCCACGTCCAACACGATTGCGGCACCCCAGGCCACGGAAGGTACACCGTTCACCTTGCAGATTCCCGCCGGATTTTTTACTGACCCGGATTCCTGGGATCACACCGCGAACGCCTTGACCTATTCGATTACCGGGGTCAACAATGCTGCCTTGCCGACCTGGTTGCATTTTGATGCGACCACCCAAACCTTGACGGGTACGCCGGGCAAAGACGATGTGGGCAGCGTTCTGGTGGAAGTGGTCGCCACCGACTTGGCGGGCGAGAGTGGCCAGGCCTCACTGACCCTGACGGTGGCCAATACCAATGCTCCACCCGTGGTGGCCACCCCGTTCCCTGACCAGACGGTCACCCAGGGGGTACCCTTCCGGTTTGTGCTGCCCGCTGGCACGTTTACGGATCCCGATACCAAGTATGGCGATACGCTCACCTATACGGCCACCCTGAGCGATGGGACCGTTCTGCCCAGTTGGCTGCACTTTGACACCTCAACGGGTACCTTTTATTACGGGGGTGCCAACGGCGATACGACCCAGCTCGACCAATCCGTGGCGATCAAAGTCACCGCTTACGATCAGGGCCGCCTGAGCGTTTCTGATACCTTTGCCCTGCACGTCCAATCGCTCAGCAATCCACCTGTGCCGGGGGACGATTATGCCAGGCTGGTGTCAACCGCGCAGTCTGCCACCCAGGATCAGCCGTTCACTTTCCAGGTTTCTGCCAATGCCTTCCAGGATCCCAATGTCGGCGGTACGCTGACCTACAGTGCCAAACTGGTGGTGAACGGGACCACTACCGATTTGCCTGCCTGGCTCACGTTTGACCCGGCGACCCGCACCTTCAGCGGGACACCCCACAACGCCAACGTGACCCTGGGAGCACCTCTGACGGTTGATGTCATCGCGACCGATGTGCCGTCCGGTCTCCAGGCCGATGCCCAGTTCACTCTGAGTGTGGCCAATGTCAATGATGCGCCAACGATCGCCCACCTCCTGTCTGGCCTGTTGGCTCCGGCAGCGGCCAGTACGGACAAGCCCACGTTTGAACTGAAATGGGCCGACGTGCTGAACATTTTCCAGGATGTGGATACGTCTATTACAGGCTCGCAGGCGCAGTTTACTTATACGGCCACGCTACAGGATGGTACCGCGCTGCCCAGCACGGCATCCCAATTGAGTTGGCTGCATTTGGGTACCGATCAAACAGGTGATTTTCTCTACGGTACGCCAACGCTCAGTGATGTGGGATTGTTGTTGGGGCTCAGAATCACCGCGACTGAAACGGTCGATGCGAACGGTCACCCGATCAGTGCGGTCGACGCCAGCCATTTGAGCGTTTCCGACAATTTCCTGGTTCTGGTGACACAACCGGACAAGGCTCCCACAGCGGGTGTGCCGATTACCAACATGGCAGCGACGCAGGGTCTGCTTTTCTTGCAGGAGCTTGCCCCAGCCGCCAAGGATGCGACCGGCGCGGGTGCGCCCTTTTATGACGCCGACCTTCCCAACGATCAGTTGACCTACTCGGCCCAACTGGTTGACAGCAGCGGCCATCTCATCAACAACGGTGCCCTGCCCGCGTGGCTGAAATTTGACTCTGACACCCACACGTTTATCGGTACGCCCGGCAACTCGGATGTGACACTATTGAGCGGCCCGCTGGACGTGCGGATAACGGCGACCGACTGGGCCGGAATGTCGGTGCAATCCAATATTTTCCAGATCAACGTTGCCAACGTCAACGACGCTCCGGTTCTGACGACCCAGATTGCCAACCAGACGGCATTTATCGGTCAGTCATTCGCCGGTTTTTCGGTGGCAGGCAACTTTAATGATGTGGATATTCCCTATGGTGACAAACTGACTTTTACGATGGCCCCGGTTGGCACCGCTTTGTCAGGGCTCAGTTTTGATGGGAGTACGGGCACATTCAACATCAGTTCAACCTATCTGGCCACGGCACAGGCGGGCACCTATAACGTCAAGGTGACGGCCACCGATAACGATGGTCTGCACGTCTCGGACATTTTCAGTATTGCCGTCCATGCCGCAGACCATGCGCCGGTGCTGACCACACAGACGTCCAACCAGACTGCCACACAGGGGCACGCTTTTTCCCTGCCGTTGGACAAAAACACCTTCACGGATGTGGATATCAGCACGGGGGATGTGCTGACCTGGAAGGCCACGCAGAACGGGAATGCTTTGCCCGCCTGGCTCACCTTTGATCCAGCCTCGCAGACCTTTATCGGGACACCCACCAATGCGGATGTGGGTACCTTGGCCATCACGGTGACCGCGACGGACAGCTATGGTGTGACTGCCAGGGAATCCTTCTCCCTGGTCGTGAACAATGTCAACGATGCCCCCACCCTGACGCCCGGCCGGGAGATTCCCAGTCAGTATGTGACGCTCAATGGCGGTTCTTTCAGTTACAAGATGGATGCCCACACGTTTACCGACAGGGATATGCTGGTGGATCCGCAGGCGACCTTGACCCTGTCGGCCACGCAGGCCAATGGTACGGCGTTGCCCACCTGGCTCCATTTTGACCCCGCCACCGGCACCTTCAGCGGTACGCCCACCTCGGATGTGACAGGAGGGACGTACAGTATCAAGGTGACGGCGACGGACAATGGTACCCATAATGCGTCCGACAGCGGGGCAACCCCTTCCCTGTCGGCCTCCGATATTTTCAATCTGACCATCAACCATGCGCCGACTGCGCC
Source organism: Magnetococcales bacterium (assembly GCA_015233035.1). Classification (GTDB taxonomy): domain Bacteria; phylum Pseudomonadota; class Magnetococcia; order Magnetococcales; family Magnetaquicoccaceae; genus Magnetaquicoccus. Next base: position 29,806 of record JADFYM010000001.1, on the reverse strand, counting down.
GGCCACCGTCACGATCCCGGCCATGCCCACACAGGGCCAACTGTTTTATTTCAAGTTGCCCACCGATACCTTCCAGGATCTGGATACGACCAGTGGCGACCACCTGACGCTCTCCGCCACCTTGGCGAACGGGAATGCCTTGCCTTCCTGGTTGATCTTCAACTCGAGTACGGGTGCCTTTGTCGGCACACCCGACAATGCCCATGTCGGCCCTCTGGATGTGACCGTCAAGGCCACGGATACGGCGGGGACCAGTGCTGCCACGACCTTGCACCTGGTCGTGGGCAACGTCAACGATGCCCCGATACTGGTCCAGCATATTGCCGATCAAATCGTGGACACCGGGCACGCCATTTCAGTGGTGAGCCATTTTGATGATCCCGACCTGCATGTGACTGGGCTGGCAACGCCGGAAAAATTGACCTATTCGGCATCACTTCTGAACGTAACCGGCAAAACGCTGGCTGACTACGGGTTGTCCGTGAATGCGGATACCGGCACCTTGAGTGGTACGACACCCACCAACCCAGTCGACCTGGTCATCAAGGTGACAGCCACCGACAAGGGGACAGACGGTATTGCGGGCAATGCAGACGACTTGTCGGTCTCGGATGTGTTTACGTTGCATATTCTGCCGCCCATTGGGGCCCTGACGGATCCTTTCGATCCCCCCCCGGTCGCGACGCAAGATCATGCCTATACCTTTCAGGTGCCCAAGGGGACATTTCTGCCGCCCGCAGGGACCAACGACCTGTTAAGCCTGGCCGTCACGTCCAGCTTGCCGGGTTGGCTCCATTTTGATGCCGATACCAACACCTTCTTCGGCACACCCAGCAGCAGCGATCTGGTTGCCCTCAAGACCGCCGACACCCAAGCCGGCATCACAACCGGTGCCAATCAGGCGAGTCTTACCGTCACAATGACGGCGACCGATATGACCGACTTGCGCCATCCGTCGACCAGCGACTCTTTCACCCTGACTGTCGACAATGTCAACGACGCCCCCACTCTGGGCGCAACGGCCACCCCCATCATCCAGACCGTCACGCAGGGCAGTGCCTTCCAGTTTGTGATTCCGGGCGACCATTTCACGGATGCGGATACCATTTTTGGCGACAAGCTGACCTATACCGCCACCTTGAGTGGCGGGGCGGCCTTGTCCACCCTGCCCGGCGGTTGGCTGCACTTTGACGCCGCGACCGGTCGTTTTTACAGTGCCTCCGCGACAAGTGACACCCTGGCTGCGGTACCGGATACCAGCACGGTGGGGCCAGTGAATATTGTGTTGACGGCCACGGATAACAGTGGCTTGTCCGTTTCGGACATGGTCACGCTCAACGTATTGCCGCCCAACCATGCGCCGACTGTGGCTACCGCAGTGCCCGCCGCCATGAGTACCAACGTGGATGCCGTCTGGACCTATCATGTGCCGACCGGAACCTTTGCAGACGCGGACACGCCATATGGCGATACCCTCACCTATACGGCGACCGCCCAGAACGGCTCCCCGTTGCCCGGTTGGCTCCATTTCGACTCTGCCACGCAGACCTTTTTCGGTACCCCGATCGATCAGGTGGTGAATGGTACCGTCCAGGACGATTCGGGCTTGGTCAACATCAAGGTGACAGCCACCGACAGCCATGGTGCGGCGGTTTCGGATGTGTTCGCTCTCACCGTGACCGATTCCACCAACCACGCACCGGTTCTGGTCGATCCGGTCGTCCAGCAAACCCAGGCCCTGACCGTTGTGCGCGGAGCCAATTTTCTGTTGCAATTGGATCCCCATACCTTCCTGGATCCAGACAAGGGCGACACCTTGACCTGGTCGGCCACAACGCCGGGTTGGTTGGCCTTCGATCCCGATACCCTGACGTTCAGCGGCACTCCGGGTACCAACGACACAACGGCCAACATTACGATTACGGCAAGTGATAGCAAGGGAGCCAAGGGATATGATGCGTTCACCCTCCAGGTGACCAATCTCGATCATGCGCCCACCCTGGACCATCCGGTGGCAACGCAGTCGACGGCGCAGGGCGGGGCGTATTCCCAGTCTGTCCAGAATGTCTTCGGCGATCCGGATCTGACAACCGGCGACAAACTGACGCTCGCGGCCACCGCCATCCTGGCGGATGGCTCGGTGGTCAACTTGTCCGATCCGACTTCCACGTTCTGGCTCCATTTTGATCCAAGCACCCTCACCCTCACCGGTCAACCCGGCAATAGTGATGTCGGTACACTCAACATTAAATTGACCGCTACCGACACCAGTAATGTCAGTATTGCCGACATCTTTAATATTGTAGTGAGCAATGTCAACGATGCGCCGACGGTAGCGCATCCGATTCAGGATCAGAGCGCGGTGCAGGGAACGGCATTCACCTATCAGTTTGCCGCCGCCACCTTTGCGGATATCGATGCCCAATACGGCGATACGTTGACCTATGCGGCCACCGATATGGCGGGTAATGCCTTGCCAACCTGGCTGCATTTTGATGCGCCAACACACACCTTTGTGGGTACACCCGGATCCGGGGATGTGGGTACGGTCAATATCAAGGTGACGGCCACGGACAGTGGTTCACTCAGTGTCTCGGACGCCTTCAGCCTGAATGTGGCCTCCCCGCCGAGCACGTCCAACCAGTCGGGCACCACCGTAAATCTGACCGCGAGCCAGGATACCCTCTTCACACCGGATCCGATCCTGTTCAGCGGTCTGACGGTGCAGCAGTATACAATTTCCTCCCTGGATGGCAAAACGACGGGCAGCGCGGCGTTGCCGGCATGGCTCTCCTTCGACCAGAGTACCGGGCAGTTCAGCGGCACGCCGGGTGACAATGATGTGGGTTCTGTGGCCGTGCTGGTCACCGCGACCGGAGCCAACAGCGCGAGCAGTAGTGAGGTGGTTGATATTACCGTTCACAACACCAACCATGCCCCCACCTTTACGGCAGGAAGCCTGAGTGCACAGAATGCCACGCTGACCCAGTCCTTCCTGTTCCAGATGCCAGCCAATGCCTTCAGTGATGCGGACATCAAGTATGGCGATCATCTGATCTTTTCCGCGACGCTGGCCGATGGAACCACCGCATTGCCTGGATGGCTCTCCTTTGACCCGCAGACCGGCATCTTTGCCGGAACCCCCACTGGTAGTGAGGGGACGGTGAATATCAAGGTGACGGCCACCGATACCGCCCAAGCCAGTGCCTCCGGTCTGTTCAGTCTCAATGTCTCCGCGCTTGATCATGCACCGACGGTGATCGATGCCATCGCCAGCCAGGGCGTACCGACCGCCAGGGAGGGGACGGCATTCTACTTTAAGTTGCAAGCCGACACCTTCGGGGATGTGGATATCAGCACACTGGGCGATCACCTGACCTATTCGGCCCAACTCGCGGGCGGGAGCAGCAGCACCGCACTGCCTGCCTGGCTGCATTTTGATCCCTCGACCGGTACCTTCTTCGGTACGCCAGCGCAGACCGATGTCGGCAGCCTCGCCATCAAGGTGACGGCCACGGATCAGGCCGGGGCCAAGGTGTCCGACAGTTTCAGCCTGGCGGTATCGGCTCTGCCCCACGCGCCGGTCTTCACCAGTGTTGTTGCCAATCAGACGGCGACGCAGGGTACGGCGATTGCGCCGATCAAACTGGCGTTCAAGGTCGATTCTCCGACCGATGTGGTGGTGCTGACCGCCACCCAGGTCCAGTCGGATGGCAGCACGGTGGCCTTGCCCTCCTGGCTTACCTTCGACGCGCAGGCCGCCACTTTTACCGGTACGCCCACCACCAGTGGTGCCCTGGATATTCGCGTCACGGCCCTGGACCAGACGAACGGCCTGTCCACTTTCAGCGATTTTGATCTCACGATCAAGGCGATCAACCATGCCCCGACGGTGGTTTCTGCGGTCAACCTGACGCCGTCTGCGGATGCGCAGGAGGGCAGTCTGTTCACCTATCAACTGCCGACGGGCCATTTTGCTGATCAGGATGCTGGCGATCACCTGACCTTTACGGTCAGTTCGCTGGCCGGAGGCATTCTGCCCTCCTGGCTGACATTCGATCAGACGACCAACACCTTCCGTGGTACGCCGGGAGTCGGCACAGCGGGGACGGTGGGCATCAAGGTCACCGCCACGGATCTGGCCGGGGCATCGATCTCCGATACCTTCAACCTGACGGTTGATCATGTCAACCATGCGCCCGTGTTCAATACCGCCCAGGCACCGTTGAATCAAAAAGCCACCGTGGGTGGGTTGTTCAGTTTCCAGGTGGCATCGGGGACGTTTACCGACCCGGATCCGGGCGATCATCTCACCTATACCGCGACGTTACAGAGTGGGGGTACACTGCCCAGTTGGTTGCATTTTGATCAGAACACCCAAGTGTTCAGCGGTACGCCGGTGCTGGCCAATGTGGGGACGATCAATGTCACCGTCTCCGCTTCGGACGGTTCATTGGCGGCGAACGACACCTTTGCCATCACCGTCGCTGATCTCAATCATGCGCCTATACGGGTTGGCACTGTGCCATCTTTGCAAAGCTCTCTGGGCAGCCAAGCCACCATTCAGGAAGGGCAGGCTTTCAGCTTTACCTTGCCGACTGGTCTGTTCACGGATCAGGACACTACTGACGCCACGCTGACCCTGAGCGCGGTCAATATGGCAACCGGCGCGCCCTTGTCCGGCAGTTGGTTGCAGTTCAACAGTGCAACCGGCGTGTTCAGTGGGACACCGAGTACGGCCGATACCGTGGGCACCCTGAGCGTCAAGGTGATCGCCACCGATCATGGCGGCTTGACGGCGGCAGACGCCTTTACCATTACGGTCCAAGCCCCCGATGTGGCACCCACCATGCCGAAAGGGACAACCCCCACGCAAACGATCACCCAGGGTACCTCCTTTTTGTTCAGCCTGGACCCGGGGACTTTTGTCGATCCCAATCCAGGTCATACCCTCAAAATCACGGCCCAGGTGAGCGATGGCAGCACATTGTCTGCCCTGCCGACTTGGCTGCATTTTGATTCGGGTTCCCTCTCCTTCAGTGGCACATCGCCCTCGACCGGTGGTACCTACAGCGTGGTGGTGACGGCGCAGGATAAAAATGCCGCAGGCGTTGTCTCCACCACCCTGACTGCGACGGATACCTTCACCCTGGGCGTGGTTCCCCACATCAACCATGCCCCGACGGGCACCGTGACCATTGCCGGAACGGTGGCACAGAACAGCACATTGACGGCGAACAATACGTTGGTGGATGCGGATGGTTTGGGGCTGATCAACTATCAGTGGCAGATGTCTGAGAATGGAACCTCCAACTGGACTGCCATTGCCAATGCGACCGCCAACACCTTCAAATTGACACTGGCCCAGGTGGGTGAACATTTGCGCGTGGTGGCCAGCTACACAGATGGATGGGACACAACAGAAAGCGTGACGAGTGGCGCGACGGCGGCGGTGACGCATGTCAACACTCTGCCGACCGGTACGCTGTCGATTACCGGGCCACTGACACAGTACCAGACGCTGACGGCGAACAACGCGCTGGCCGATATCGATGGTTTGGGGCCAGTGAGTTATCAGTGGCAGATGTCGGCGGATGGCACTTCCAACTGGATCAACATTGGCAACACGACGACCGCCAACACCCTCTCCTTGACCCAAGCCCAGATCGGTGAACACATTCACGTGGTGGCGAGCTACACGGACGGATATGGCACCAGGGAAAGCGTGACGAGTGCGGCGACAACGGGGGTGGTGACGCATGTCAACACCGGGCCGACGGGTGGCGTGACGATTGCCGGGACGACGGCACAGTATCAGGTGTTGACGGCGAACTCCTCGTTGGCCGATGTCGATGGTTTGGGCCCGATCAGCTATCAATGGCAGGCGTCTGTTGGTGGCAGCACATGGACTAACCTTGCCACCGGTAATACCCTGACCCTGACGCAGGCTCTGGTGGGTGAACAACTCCGTGTGGTGGCGAGCTATACGGACGGATATGGCACACCGGAAAGTGTGACGAGTGCTGCGACCGCAGCGGTGACGCATGTCAATACCGGGCCATCCGGCAACGTCACGGTCGGTTGGAGTGTGAACCACAGTGGCGGGATGCCTTTGGTGCTGTTGACAGCGAGCAACACCCTGGCCGATGTCGATGGCATGGGGACAATCAATTACCAGTGGCAGATGTCTGACAATGGTGGTGCCACTTGGATGCCCTTCGCTCCCCCCACCACGGCCAATACGTTCATGCTGCCACCCTCTTTGCCAAGCCAGGAGATCATCCGGGTGATGGCGAGCTATCTTGATGGGGGCGGCACAACAGAAAACATGGCCAGCGCGGCCATCCAGATACCGGCTGTTGCCACGACCATCAGTGGGATGCATCTCTCGGCTGACTCCGGCAGCAGTGCCACCGACTTTATCACCAATGTGGCGGCGCAGACCATCACGGGTGTGCTGAGTACGGGACTGACGACAGGCCAAAGCCTGTATGGCTCGGTGAATGGCGGTATGACCTGGACTGACATTACCAGCAAGGTTTCTGGCACCGCCATCAACTGGGATGGAGCCTGTCTCTCTGGCAGCAATCTGATCGAAATGAAGGTGATCAGCACCACCATCATGGATGGTCCGGTGGCCAGCCATGCGTATACGTTGGAAACCACGGCACCATCCCTGACGATCGGTTCCCCGCAGATGGGTGACAACGTGATCAACGCGGTGGAAAGCCACAACGTCATCCTCACCGGGACGACGACCGCAGAGAATGGCCAGGTGGTGACGGTGACGTTGTCCGACGGCACACATACGGCAACTGAGACGGCCACGGTGCTTAATGGCGCGTGGACAGCAACAGGGGCGGATGTCAGCACCTGGAGCAACGGCACCATGATGGTGCAGGCAACGGTTGCGGACCTGGCTGGCAACCTGGCGACGCCAGCACACACCACTCTGACCTTGGCAACCGTGTCACCGGTGACCACGGTCGATTCCGTGCAGATGGGTGATAACATGATCAACGCGGCGGAGAGCCATGCGGTGGTCATTCACGGTACGACGACCGCCGTCAATGGTCAGACCGTGGCGGTGACGCTGTCGGATGGTACGCATTCGGCGGTCGAGACGGCCACGGTGACCAACGATGGCACGTGGACAACGGCAGCGGCGGATATCAGCACCTGGATCAACGGCAATATCACGGTGCAGGCGCATGTCGTGGATACGACCGGCAATCCGATGGTGCCAGCGACGACCTCCCTGTTGTTGGATACCATTGCCCCGCAACAATCCGCCACGATCTCCCACACCGATTATTCCGTGGGGGGCAACCCGTTCTCCATCGCGACGGCGGATGTGAATGGGGATGGTAAGATGGATATGCTGGTGGCAAATTATGCGGACCAGGTGCTGGTGGCAAATTATCCGGACCAGCTTGTTGGAACCGTTTCCGTGTTTCTGGGCAATGGTGACGGAACATTTCAACCCAAAGTCAATTGTGCTGTTGGACCCCTTCCGTTCGGCGTTGCGACGGCGGATGTGAACGGGGACGGCAAGCTCGACATGTTGGTGTCAAACCAGGGTGACAACACCATTTCTGTCATGCTGGGCCATGGGGACGGCACATTTGTGGCCGGGAATGTTTATGCTTCTCCCGGTTCTCCCGGTCCTATCAGAGTGGCGGACCTGAATGGAGACGGCATCCCCGACATGGTAGTGGCGAATATGTGGGGAAGCACTGCGTCCGTGTTTCTGGGCAATGGGAACGGGACATTCCAGGACAAGTCTGACTATGGCGTCGGATTGTTTGCATATTCCATCGCGTTAGTCGATGTGAATGGGGACGGCGTGGTCGACCTTGTGGCAGACAGTAGTAACTACACTTTACCCTCAACCGTCTCCGTGTTGCTGGGCGACAAGAACAATCCTGGGCATTTTCTGCCCCAGACCACGATCCTCACGGGCGATCCCTCCGCTCTCATATCGGTTGCGGCAGCGGATCTGAATGGGGACGGCAAGGTCGATCTGGTGGTGTCTGATGAGTACGCCAATACCGTTTCTGTGCTGCTGGGCAATGGCAATGGGACATTCTCGACCGGGGCTGTTTATGCAACCGGCACCACTCCTATTAGGGTCAATCTGGCGGACGTGAATGGGGATGGCAAGGCCGATATCGTGGTATCAGACGACAGCAGCAGTAGTGTTTCCGTGCTGCTGGGCAATGGCGACGGAACATTCCAGTCCAAGGTCGATTACAGCGTTGGATCGCGTCCATACGGTCTTGAGACCGTGGATCTCAACGGGGACGGCAGTGCCGATATTCTGGTAACCAACCTGGGTGACAGCACTGTTTCGGTGTTGTCGCTGCAAACAGTCGCTCCCATCCTGGCCCCGAACGACGATACCAGCGTTGCCCATACCGGTCACCTCACCGACCATACCTCTTTTACACTGACTGGCCTCGGTGAGGTCGGCGCGACCGTCATGCTGTATGATGGCACCACGAATGTCGGCACGGCCACCGTTGCCGACAATGGTACCTGGAGTGTAACCGTTGCCAACATGAGCAATGGGACGCATCACTTCGCGGACACGTTGACCGATGTGGCTGGTAATGTCGGTGGGCGGTCCGGTGTGTTGAACGTGACGGTGGATACGACCCCCCCCACACTGCAATCTGTTGTCAGTACCACACCGGGCAATTCTGCCGTCATGACGACCAATGGCAACATTGTGTTGACCTTCAGCGAAAATGTGGCCGCTGGTACGGGTAGCTTTGTCATCACCAATGGGACGGACACCCAGACCATTGCAGCGGGTGATACGAGTCAAGTCACCATCAGTGGCAATACCATCACGATCAATCCGGCCCACGATTTGCTGTTTAATAAAGCGTACCAGATACAACTCGCCAATGGGGTGGTCACCGACGTGGCTGGCAACCCCCTCACCAACACCATGCAAAACTTGCCATCCGTTACGGTCCATCAAGGCGTCCTGGTGGACAGCCCGGTGGCGGGGGTCGGGTATTATACGACCATCGGTAACACCACCACAGTCGATTTGACCGGTGTCACCGGTCCAGGGGGTACCTTTAATTATCTCAGTGGCTCGACCGGTGTGGAGACGGTTCACTTTTTCATTGGCAATATCACGCTGGGGCAGGCCGCTGGCAATGCGGTCCTCACCCCGGTCGATCTGGCGCAGGGTATCACCTCCACGGCCACCCACATGCTCAGATTGTTGCAAACCCTGGATAGTGACAACGACCCGAGCAACGGTATCACGATTGATGCCAACACCCAGGCCGCTGCCAGTTCGTCTGGGTTGAGCCTCGCTTCGAGCACCTTTGATGCCGATCTGGGCACTTTTGTGAACACCCTGATCAGCGCAGAAGTCCTGACCAGCCGGTCGCCGGTTTCCGGGCAAACCGCCTGGGCCAATTTCCGGAGCAGTTTCCAGAACACCTCGTGGATCAATGTCGCCCAGAATATCGAAAGCAATAACGGAAACAGCAACTCGGGAGGGGAAAATATTACCGTCGATGGACAGAATAATGTCTATACCACCGGCCAGTTCTCGGGTTCCGTGTTGCTGGGCCAGGATGCCAACGGCCATGCGGTTGAGTTGGTCAGTCCGGGGATGGGTGGGGACTTCCTGCAAAAACAGGATGCGGCGGGCCATCTGCTCTGGGCGGACACCGTCCAGGTGCTCGGCAATGGCCATGTCGATGCTGGCAATGTGACGGTTTCCAATGAAACGGGCGGTGAATATCTCTACAGCGTTGGCAAATTTGCCGGGGCGTTGGATCTCAATGGGGATGGGGTGGCCGACCTTGCCAGTACACCCACCGCTGCCGGGACGGCTTCCAACGATGTCTATGTCATCAAAACCAATGCCGCAACCGGTCATATCGAGTGGGCTGCAACGATTGGCGATGCAGACAACCAGGATGGCGGTTTTATTGCCTTCAACAGTGACCATTCCCAGGCGATGGTGTTCGGCATGGACCGAACCCTGACCTTGAATACCGACAGTACACGCACCCCGCACCTGTTTGCCCATACCCTTGCCACGGCAACCGGCAATGCCGTCGCGGGCAGCAGTGATGTCATCCTCCCCTGGTCGGTCTCCGATGAGATCAATGGGGCACTCATGACCAATGACGGTTATCTTTTGCTGACTGGTCAACATGCGGTCAATTTGAGTACCTCGGTGGCGTTTGTCGACAAGATCAACCTGGCATCAGGACAGGTCATTTGGAGCGAGCAGTTTGCCAATCCTATGGCGGGTGGCAGCTATTCCTACAATGCGGGCAGCACGGCTGCCAGTTCCGCACTGGTGACGGATGCGGCGGGCAATACCTATGTGGCGGGCAAATTTACGGGCACCCTCACTCTTGGCAATGGCGTCACGCTGACGGACAATGATACCAACGGTGGTGCAAAGCTGTTTGTGGCCAAGCTCGGCGTGGATGGGACCATTCTCTGGGCCAAGAGTTTTGGTACCGGGAACACGAACGGGACGGGCGGGTTTGACGTGCAAGAGGATCTCTCCATGACGCTGGATGCGAATGGTTTGCATCTGGCGGCTACAGTGAAGAATTGGGTGACCACGTCGACAGGCACTCAGTTGTCGGACCACAAAAATCTCCTGGTGATGACGCTGGATGCCAATGGCAACAAACTCTGGCAACAGGAGGTGGGCGGAACGGGTGATATTCAGGCCAAGGCACTGGCAGAGGACAGCAATGGCAATCTGCTCGTCACGGGCAATACCTCTGGTGATATCAATTTTTCTGCCAACGGGTCAAGCGATCAGCATGTAATTGGCAATACCTCCTCGAGCAGCCTGTTTGTCCTCAAACTGGATGGGGCATCGGGCCAACTGATCAATACCTCCGGGAACTCGGTTGCGGTGACCGGTGCGGCCAACCGAGGCGATACCCTGACGGCGGTGACCACGCTGGACGGTGTGCCGACCGGAACATCGCTTTCTTATCAGTGGGAGGAGTCTGCCACAGGTACCACATGGACCCAGATCTCCAATGCCTATCAGTCGCAATATATCGTGGGCAGCGGGGATGTGGGCAAAGAAATTCACGTTAAAGTCAGCTATACGGACAGCACCGGAACGCATGTTCTGTCCAGTACCCCCACAGCCCTGGTCACCGCACTCGACCATGCGCCGGTGGCGCAGGATTTTACGCGCAGCGGCAATGGGAGCGACTGGTTGCACCTGTCCGCCAAATCTTTTGTCAATCACACGACGGATCAAGATCTCGGCGACACTCTGGTCAAGATCAAGGTGACCGCTCTGCCGGATGCGGGCACCCTGGAACTGCTGAATGGCGTGAACGGCGCACCCGTGCCGGTGACCGTCGGGCAAGAGATTGCGGTTGCCGATCTCGATCAACTGGTGTTTGTGCCCCATTCGCCCACGCCCACATTGGCCTCGGCCACGGTGCATGGCAACGCCCTGGTGATCTCCTTTTCTGGCACCGCGTTGCTGGATGCAACCCATCTGCCGGGAGTCGGTGCCTTTACCGTTACCAGCAATGGTGGGAGCGATGCCGTTACCGCCGTCGCGGTGAACGCCGCCGCCCACACTGTTACCCTGACATTGGCTGCGGCCGTCACCAGTGGTCAGGTGGTCACGGTGAACTACAGCGACCCGTCCACGGATAATTATGTCCATGCCATACAGGACATCTCCGGCCAGGATGTGGCCAATTTTACCGCTGCCATACCGGTCATCAACACCACCAATGCCACCGGTACGCCGGTCTTTGTCTCGGCCGCAGTCAACAGCAATCTTCTGGTGATGACTTATGCCGATGTCAACCCTCTGGACGCGGCCAATCTGCCGGGAATCGGTGCCTTTACTGTGACAGTCAATGGCGTGGCCGATGCCGTCATCGCCGTCATGGAAAATGGCAACGCCCATACGGTCACCCTGACCTTGGCCCACGCGGTTACCAGCGGCCAGGTGGTTACGGTGGCCTATGCCGACCCGACCACTGGCAATGATCTCAATGCCATACAGGACAAAACAACCGGCAATGATGCGGCCAGCCTGGCGGCCATAACGGTTGCCAACACCACAGCCGCCTGGACGGCACCCACCCATTTCAGTTGGGAGGCCTACGATGGGACCACCTGGTCTCCAGTAGCCGCCACCACGACGCTGGATCCCGCTACGGACCCAATCGGTTGGGCGAAGCTCTTTATGCCGGAGGCCGGTTCCACCGGTAATTCGAGTGGTACCGATCTGGTGGCGGATGCCAATGGCAATGTGTTTATCGTGGGTGACTTTGCCGGTACGATCGACCCCGCTTTCTCGGGTAGTTTGTTGAGCTTTTCTGGGAGTCAAGGCGGATTTATCGAGGAAAGAAGCTTCGCAGGTTCCCCCTCGTGGGCGACTGCCTCTGTCCCAACTAGTACGACTGATACGGTTGACATCAGCAGCATCGAGTTGGGCGGTGGTGCGTTGTATGTCGGCGGATCTTTTTCCGGGACGATCTCCTGGACAGATCAAAGCAGTGTGACGCATACCTTGAACAGCGCGGGTGGCACGGATTTCTTTGTTGAAAAGCTGGATACGGCAGGGCATATCCTGTGGGCAGCGCAGATGGGTGGTTCCGGCAACGAAGACGGGAGAATCCTCTATGCCGATGCCACCGGTGTCTGGGTAGATTGGGGGACCAAGAACGATCCCACTTCGGGTTCCCATGTGGATAAGCTGAGTGCGGCATTGGATACCAATGGCAACCCGGTCAGCACGCCCGTATTGTCCACCCCGGTCGTCTTTGCTGCGGCAGATGCGGTACAGGATGTGGTGCTGGATCCGGTGACGGATGATGTCATCTTCACCGGAATGCACACAGATACCACCAAGGGCAATCTGCCCTTTGTCGAGAAGGTGGCCCCGGACGGCAGCAGTTGGTATAGCACCCTCAACAATTTCAACAATGGCTCATCTGGCAGTGAATCCTGGGGTTCTGCCGTGACGGTGGGCCGGTCCGGCAATATTTATGTGGTGAGTGGCACGCCCGGTACAACATCTGGAACCTTCTCCAATGGTACGCTCTTTATCGAAAATATGGATGCCTCCGGGCATGAGCAGTGGACGCAACAATACCAGGTGGGCGGCCTGGACTCCCATGTGGCCATGACCACGGACAGCAGTGGCAATCTGTACGTGACGGGTTCGTATGCGGGCGTGGCCATGTTGGGTCAAACCCTGAACAGTGCGCTGAACGGCTCCGTATCCAGCCAGGATATTTTTATTGCCAAGTTTGACCAGGACGGTCATCCGCTCTGGGCGCGTTCTGTGGGCGGGGCAGGGCTGGATACAGCTGGCTCCATCACGGTGGATGCCGCCGGTACGGTCTATGTGACCGGTTCGGTGACGGATTCGGCGGATCTGGATCCGGGTTCTGGCACTTTGAACAAGGGTGCGGTGGGGAATGGGAAACAGGCCTTTGTGCTGGAGTTGAACTCGGCAGGCGTGTTGGATCATTTGCCCAGTGGCACGGTCACGATCAGCGGGTCTGTCATACCAGGCAGCACACTGACGGCGAGTAACACAATAGCCGATGCCGATGGTATCGCGGGGTCTGGTATCAGTTACCAATGGCAAACGTCACCGGACGGGAACAATTGGACCAACATCAACCTCGCCACCTCCAATACGTTGTCCTTGTCCGCAACGGATCTGGGTTATCTGCATGTGGTGGCAAATTATACTGACGGCATCGGGATCACCGAAAAAGTGACCAGTGCGGCTGTTGTTTATGATGTCAACAACACGATGGCAACGGCCAGTCAACAATTGGCCACGACCAGCTCTGCGAACGATACCATCTCTTATGTGGGTGACAGTGACTGGTATGCCGTCACTTTGACGGCGGGGACTGCCTATACCTTCACTCTGCAAGGCAATGGCGGCACGCTGACCGATCCGCATCTGATTTTGCGGGATGCCAATGGTAACCAGGTGTGGGATGCCACGGGCACGGGGAACAATGCGCAGATGGTGTATACCCCGACGGGGAGCAGTTCCCAGTATTATCTGGACGTTCAGGCCCTGCACGCGGAGACGGGCGGATATACCTTGACCGACACGGTTTCCATTGGTCACACGCAGGATACGGCGGGTAACCTGGCCCTCGGTACCCCCATAACGAATACCATGACCGCATCGGGAGAGCTTGATTGGTTTGCGGTGACCCTGTCGGCCAACACGACCTACCTCTTCGATCTGGAGATACCGTCCAGTGCGGGGTCTGGAACGTCTTTCCATGCGGATCTGACGTTTATGCATTCCGGAAGCAGTCAAATGGCTTATGGCAGTGGAACCGGTTCTTATCTTCTGTATCATCCGGGAGCCAACGAAACCGATTATCTGCAAGTTCGAGGAGAAGGTTCTGCCCTGGGGACATATACACTGAACGCTGTTGCGGTCGACGGTGCGTCCCTGTCTGCCGTGCCTGCGTTGGTGACTGATGGCCCGGCTGTATCCGTCTCCAGTCAGATCCATACCGCTGGCGAGGCCGACTGGTTCGCGGTTTCCCTGACGGCAGGGTCAGTCTATGCCTTTGATTTGCACGGATCATCCAGTAGCCAGGGTGCACTGCCGGATCCGCACCTGGTGTTGTTGAACAGTTCTGGCAACATGATGGACAATCTGGTGGGAACGGCGGGCGATGCCTGGACCTTCCTTGACCCGGCATCGAACTATGGCACCGGAACCTATTATATCGGTGTACAGGGTATGGGTTCGGAAACAGGTGGCTACACCCTGAGTGTAAGCACGCCCTCTGATGTCGGTAATACCACGACGACGGCGAGCACCGGTTTGACCGTCGGCAGTGCCGTGCATGGTATGATGGCTGCGAATGACAGCGGCGACTGGTTCCAGATTGCCTTGAATCAAGGGGTAACCTATGCCTTCGATCTGGAGGGAACTTCGGATGCTCTTGGGCTGTATCATACGGATCTTGCGCTGCTGAATAGTGGGGGCTCTCCCATCTCTGGCGAGGAGTCTGCTCCCATGGGGTACAGAATGGGTTCCCATCTTTTTTATACACCGGGATCCAACGAGACCGATTTTCTCGCTGTCAAAGGCGGTGCGACAGGCACATACACGCTGAGTGCGACGGCGGTAAACCCGTTGACTGTCGGTGCTCCCACCACAGGTACAACCATTGCGCTGCCCGGTGAAACCGATTGGTTTGCGGTTTCCCTGACGGGTGGGACGGCTTATACCTTTGACCTGCACGGATCTTCCTCGCTGGCATTGCCGGATCCCCATTTGGTGTTGCTGGACAGCAGTGGCAACACGGTGGGCAGTTTTGTGAAATCGTCTGGAGGAGGAGTCTGGAATTTTTATGACCCTCTGTCTGACACGAGCGGAATCCATTATGTCAGCGTCCAGGGTATGGGTTCGGAGACGGGCGGCTATACCCTGAATGTGAGTGCGGGCAGCGCATCCGGCACAACGGGGAGCCTGACCATCGGCAGTACCGTCCACAGTGTGATGACGCAATCTGACACGGTCGAACAGTTCAAGGTCCATTTAACGAGCGGGATGCTCTACGACTTTGATGTGTTGGGCAGCTACGGTGGCAATGGGACGCTCCCCTATTCGGACCTGAAGTTGACAACCTCTGATGGTACGGTCCTCCGGGAGCAAAATTCCAACGGCACCGGGGATACCCATATTGTTTACACGGCAACGGCCACCGCCGACTATTATCTGGATGTCACGGCCGATCAGCCCAATGGCATTGGCGGAACCTCGCATTGTACTGGTTCGTATACCCTGAGTGGCACACTCCCTGCGGTGAGTTCAGCTTTCAGCGACCCGACGGTGTCCACCGTGTCTGGTGCGCTGCAAACTTCTGGCGAGAATGATCTGTTCGCTGTTTCCTTGCAACAGGGCGCGATCTATACCTTCAATGTGGGATCCTCTTCCAACAACATGGGTGGGACACTCTATGCGCCGCATCTCGCACTGTTGGACAATACCGGTGCCGTCGTCGCTGCATCACCCATGTCGGAAGGGGGGAGTGCCCAGGTGTTTTATGTCCCGTCCTCCGGTGGCTCCTATTATCTGGATGTCGGGGGCAATTATGGGGGGACTGGTGCGTATACCCTGAACAAGGTGATGGCAACACCATCGCCTGTGAATCTGGATTCCCCCACGACCATGACGCTGTCTGGTGAGACCGATTGGTTTTCGGTTACCTTGGCGGCTGGTACATCTTATGCCTTCGATATGCACAACACTGGGACCGCCGCCACCGCGCACCTGGTCGTGATGGATGGTGCCGGGAATGTTGTCGCCAACACGACCGGATTCAATGGGGATACCTGGATATCTGCTGGTTCTGGCGGCACCTATTATGTCGGTGCTCAGGGTACGGGCGGATACACCCTGGATGTCAGTACAGCCGTTGATGCTGGCAATACAACGACTACGGCGGGCAGCCTGGCCGTCGGCAGTTCCGTGCATGGTGTGATTACGCCATCTGGAAACCACGACTGGTTTGCGATTTCTCTGCATACCGGCATCTCCTATACCTTCGATCTGCAAGGTGCCCCCGATGGTCATGGCACACTGCCGGATGCGGTTCTCTACCTGAGAGATGACGGGGGCAACGTCATCAGATCAAATAATGATTATATTTCGGCCGACTCCCATATTGCTTACACACCGACAGCGGACGGGATCTATTATCTGGATGCCAGTGGATTTTCCGGAAATACAGGCACGTATACCCTGAGTGCGACTGCTCCGGTGATCACCGGTGTTGTGGCCGATGGACACATTCAGGGGGCCCGGATCTATATCGATGCGAACAACAACGGCGTGGCCGATCCCAATGAATATGCGGGTATCACCACGGATGCGAACGGCGTATTCACCGACACCAACCCCCAGCACGGCACCATCCTGGCGGTCGGTGGTGTCGATGTCAGCACTGGTGCGCCGAACACCGTGACTTTGATGGCTCCCGAAGGAGCAACGGTGGTCAACCCCATCACGACGTTGATCCAGGACTATATGGAGCAACACTCAGGCATGTCGGCCAGCACGGCCGAAGCCACTGTCCATGCTGCCCTGGGCCTTGGGAGCAGCGTCGACCTGATGACCTATGACCCGCTGGCTGCCACCAATACCGATGCCACCACCGCTTTGCAGGTACAGAAGGTGATTGCGGCACTGGGCACAGCGGCCACCCTGGTGGACAATCTGGGATCCACTCCCTTGGGCAACGGTTTCCTGGCAACCCTTGCCACCCTGATCGACAACGGGACTTTCAATAGTGGGCATCCGCTGGATTTGACGAATACGACCGATCTGACTGCGGGTGGTCTACCCTCTGGCATGGTAACCGCTGTAAGTAGTGCCGCCACAGCCATAGCGGGGGCGACCTCTCTTGCCGGTGTCAGCGATGCGCAACACGCGCATTTGCCTGCCAACTATCACCCGACCATTCTGTCGGGAACAGGCGGCGGTGTGCTGGAAAATGTTGCCACGACGACGGTGGTCTATACTGCCACCGGTACGGATCCAGACGGGGATACGCTCACCTGGACCTTGTCAGGTGTCGACAGCAATGACTTCAACATCAACATGGCCACAGGTCACCAGGGTGAAGTGACTTTCAAGTCTGCCCCGGACGGAACCCAGTCGTCCTACACATTCCAGGTGGTGGCCAATGACGGGCATGGCCATACCGTCGCGCAGAACGTGACGATTGGCATCAGTAACCACAGCGTCATCAACGTGGCCGCTCTGGATGGCCACAACGGTTTCCAACTGATTGGCGAACAGCAGTTTCTGGGTGATGGCGAGGGTTCTTATTTCTGGGGAGACCAGGCGGGTACTTCGGTCGGTTCGGCGGGGGATGTCAACGGCGATGGGTTTGCTGACCTGATCATCGGGGCACCAGCGGCCAATGCGGGTGATGGGTCCAGCTATGTGGTCCTCGGTCATCCAGGAACCTTTATGACGCCGATCACCCCCGATAATCTCGACGGTACTCTCGGGTTCCGTCTGGATGGTGGGGGAGGCAGTGCGTCGGGCTTTTCGGTCAGTTCGGCGGGGGATATCAATGGCGATGGTTTGGCTGACCTGATTGTCGGAGCACCCCATACCAATGATTTCAACGGGGCCAGCTATGTGGTGTTTGGTCATACGAGTCTCATTGATACTGTCGCCCTCTCCGACCTGGGCACCACTGGTCTCGGTTTCCGTATGAGTGGTGAATCATCGAGCCTCTCGGGTGCTTCGGTCCATTCGGCGGGAGATATCAATGGGGACGGTTATGCCGACCTGATCGTGGGGGCACCCTATGCCGATAATGGTTATGGTCGCAGCTATGTGGTGTTTGGTCATTCGGGAACATTTGACCCGGTCGATCTTGGCAACCTGGGCACCGCTGGGTTCTCTTTGCAGGGTGGCTGGAATGAACACGCAGGCTTCTCGGTCAGTTCAGCAGGGGATGTCAACGGGGATGGCTTTGCCGACCTGATTGTCGGGACGGGGGCTGGTAACAGCTATGTGGTGTTTGGTCATTCGGGTGCCTTTGATTCCATTTATCTTGACGACTTCTCTAGTAACAGCGGTTTCCGTCTGTCCGCTCCTGGTGCGTTTGGGCAGTCGGTCAGTTCAGCGGGGGATATCAACGGCGATGGTTTTGCCGATCTGATTATCGGGGCCCCAGGGGCTGATACCAGTTATGTGGTGTTTGGTCATTCGGGTTCCTTTAATTTCTGGACCCCTGACAATCTGAATGCCAGCACCGGTTTTCGTTTGAATGGTGCGGTAACTGCGGTCAGTGCAGCGGGAGATGTCAATGGCGATGGTTTTGCTGACCTGATTGTCGGGGATGGTGCCGGTCACAGTTATGTGGTGTTTGGTCATTCAGGATCTTTTGGTGTCGATGGTACCGGACTCGACCTGTCCAATCTCAACAGCCACGACGGTTTCCGGCTGGATGGGGCAGGGGGTTCGGTCAGTGCGGCCGGGGATGTCAATGGGGATGGTTTTGCCGATCTGATTGTCGGACAACCAGGCAATAATCAGGAGGATCCCGGCTCCAGCTACATCCTGTTTGGCGGCAATTTTACGGGTGCAGAGGTCCATGTCGGCACCAGTGGTAATGACACCCTGATCGGCACTGGTGGGACGGAAGCCTTCCATGGCGGGGCGGGCAATGACACCATTCAGGTCTCCAACCTGGGCTTCCAGTTGGTGGATGGTGGCAGCGGCATCGATACCTTGGCGTTGTCGGGATCTGGCATGAACCTGAATCTGACAACCGAACGTGGACATATCCACTCCATCGAGACCATCAATCTCGGCACGGGCAATACCTTGCACCTGACGGCGTTGGATCTGCTCAATATCTCCG
Source organism: Magnetococcales bacterium (assembly GCA_015233035.1). Lineage (GTDB taxonomy): Bacteria > Pseudomonadota > Magnetococcia > Magnetococcales > Magnetaquicoccaceae > Magnetaquicoccus. Next base: position 10,382 of record JADFYM010000001.1, on the reverse strand, counting down.
ATACCAGCCACACCTTGACGGTGAATGGCAACACCGGGGATACGGTCTATGCGGGAGTTGGCTGGACGACGGACGGTATGGACCATGGTGGGTACCATATTTATACGCAGGGATTGGCCACATTGGAGGTAGCGACGGCGATTACCACCACAGCCGTGACCGGTTTTCAACTGGTTGGTGAACAAGGTACGGGGGCGGGTCAATCGGTCCATGCTGCAGGAGACATCAACGGCGATGGTTTTGCCGATCTGATCATCGGGGCACCTGATACCAACTATAGCAGCGGCTCCAGCTTTGTGGTGTTTGGTCATTCGGGCAGTTTTGCGGCTACGGTCAACCTGGCCAGTCTGGATGGTACGACCGGTTTTCGTCTGGATGGTACATCATGGAGTAGTGCGGGCTATTCGGTCGGTGCGGCAGGAGATGTCAACGGCGATGGTGTGGCGGACCTGCTCATCGGGGCACCCGATACCAATGATGGCAATGGTTCCAGCTATGTGGTGTTCGGTCATACCGGCGGGTTTGCTCCTGCGCTCACTCTGTCCAGTCTGGATGGCACGACCGGTTTCCGTCTGGATGGCACGGAGGGGAAAGCGGGCTATTCAGTCAGTACAGCCGGGGATATCAACGGTGATGGGTTTGCCGACCTGATTGTAGGCGCACCACGTGCCAGTGGTTCAACCGGTTACAGCTATGTGCTCTTTGGTCATTCGGGCGGCTTTGCTTCTGCGGTCAATCTAGACAATCTGGATGGCACGACCGGTTTCCGTCTGGATGGTAACTCTGGCTCCGATTATGTGGGCTGCTCGGTTAGTTCGGCGGGGGATGTCAATGGGGATGGTTTTGCCGACTTGATCGTGGGTGCCTATGGACACAATAACTATGTTGGATCCAGCTATGTGGTCTTTGGTCATGCGGGAGGCTTTGCACCCACCATCACTCTGGACAGTATGTCGGGCACGACCGGTTTTTGTCTGAATGGGGTGGAACAGGGTGACGAGGCAGGCTGGTCAGTCAGTGCGGCGGGAGATGTCAACGGTGATGGTTTTGCCGACCTGATCGTCGGGGCAAGGTGGACCAATGGCTATGAGGGTGCCAGTTACGTGGTTTTCGGCCATGCGGGGTCTTTCGGTACCGGAATTGATCTGGCCAACCTGAATGGCAGCAACGGTTTTCAACTGCATGGTGCGGGATTTGCGGTCAGTTCAGCGGGGGATGTCAATGGGGATGGGTTTGCTGACCTGATTGTTGGAGAGAGGGGGGGCGACAATGGCGCGGCTGCCAGCTATCTGGTGTTTGGTCATTCAGGAACTTTTGGAACCGGAATTGACCTGGCCAATCTCAACGGCAGCAACGGTTTCCGTCTGGCTGGCGCAAGTGATGCCATTGCCGTCAGTGCGGCAGGGGACATCAATGGGGATGGGTTTGCCGACCTGATTGTGGGAGATCCAAACTCCGACACCAGTTATGTCCTGTTCGGTGGTGATTTTACGGGTGCGGCGAACCATATCATCGGTTCCAGCACCGTCCACACCCTGACCGGTACCTCGGGGGCGGATGTCTTCGTGGCCGGTTCCAGCAGTGACACCACGATGACCGGTAACGGTGGAGCGGATGTGTTTCATGGCGGGGCGGGTAACGATACCATCATTGTCTCCGACACGACCTTCCGCCTGGTGGATGGTGGCAGTGGCCATAATACCCTGTCCTTGTCGGGATCTGGCTTGAACCTGGATCTGGGGGCGGAGCGGGGACATATCCAATCCATCGAGACCATCGACCTGGGCACTGGTGGTAATACGTTATCCTTGACAGCGTTGGATGTGCTGAATATTGCCGGTGCCGGTCATACCTTGACGCTCAAAGGGAATACCGGGGACGCGGTCGAACTGAATGGTACGTGGATGAATGGCGGCACCTGGATGGATGGCACCACCAGTGCCCTGTATCATGTCTATACCGATGGCCAGGCGGTATTGCATGTCGCGGAAACGATCACGCCTGCACCGGTGCAGGTGAATTTCAGTGGCGTTGCCAACGCCGATGTGGTGATCGTCAGCAGCGAATTGGATAACACACCAAACGGATTCACCAATTCACAAACCACTGCCGCTGATTTTAATGGTAGTTTGTTTGTAACGCAAAGCGTTGCCAGCAACTCGGATCTGTTCGATACCCAAACAGTGGGGTTGACAGATGATGGTTATTATGCGGCGAACGGCAACCATCCTGACGTGCAGTTGCTCGCCACCAACGGCAATGCTGGTAACAACGTATTGCAGGACAAAGTTGTGAGTGCCACCCCCCATTCTCTGAGTGTGACTCCGGGAGCCTACAGTGATCTGAATATTTTCGCATCCTCTACCAACGGATCCAGTGCGTTTCAGGTTACACTGCACTATGCCGGTGGAACACCTACAACATACACGGTTAATGTCGCGGACTGGGCCAATGATACGACTCACCGCCCATCCGAACCTACCGGCGTCACCTCTTACGACCTGATCGATACCATGGGATGGTATAACGCACAGGATGGGATATTCGAGAATCCCAGTGAGATTCCCCTCTCTGGATCAGACAATGGATTTACCGTATTCGGATATCGCATCGCAGTGGACGGTAGCAGGGTATTGGATAGTTTTGATCTGACGACGACTTCTCTGAACTCGTCGGGAACCTACCTGAACTATCTCGGGGCCACCCTGGAGCACTCCACCGTTTCCTATTCGGTTGCCACTTTCCTGGCCGCCGGGTTTGGTACCGATCAAAGTGTGGCCGTTGCGGATACTTTGACCAGTGTGCAGGTCCATTGGAACTCTCTGTTGGGTAACACGCACATCAGCAGTCTGTGCATCACGGATGCTGTCCATGCCGGTGATGTGGTTCCGTTGTTGGTTAACTTTGGTCAGCTACAAAATGTAGCGGTTGCAGGCACCGTGGCCGATGTGCAGAACCACTTGACTGATCTCTCTGCCAATAGCAGTCATATCAACAGTCTGTGCATCACAGATGCTGTCCATGCCGCTGATATGGCACCATTGGTCGCCGATTTTGGCTCTGTCTTGCAACCTGTGGCGGTGGCGGACATCGTGGCTGATGTGAATCAGACCGTACTGTCCAACCTGATCGCCAACACCAGCCACATCAGCAGCCTGGCCTTGACGGATGCCAGTGCGGTGACCTTGTCCTATACCGTGACCGGGACGGAGGGTGCCGCACTGCACACCCTGCTGGGAGAACTGGCGGCGAACAATCACGTGACGCTATCGCTGTCTGGCACAACGGCCAACCTGGAGGCGGACTATGCCGCTGGCCTGACCGGGGAATTCCTGACCAACCTGGTGTCCCAACACATCGTTGCGGCGGTGACGGTGGTGGCCACGGATTCTCCCTCTGGCGGTGATCTGACGACACTGAACAGCGATTTTGGCAATCTTCTCTATACGCCGCCGTCACCCCCCACCAGAACCGCGCTGAGTTTCGATGGTTCGGGTGGTCTGGTGGATTTGGGCGACGTGGCCGCCCTGGATGGTACGTCGCACTATACTCTGGCCAGCGATGTCAATTTCAATGCGTTCAACATGTATGAAACCGTGCTGTGCAAGCGTACCGGCGATTCTGACCGTGCCCTGGTGTTGCAGGTTTATGATCCCAACCACGGTGACCTTGCCATAGCGGTGAATGGTGGCTATGCCCATACGACCAATCTCAACCTGACTCTCAATCAATGGCATAATATTGCCATCGTCTATGACGGTACGCAGAGTACGGATGCGAGCAAATTGCAGCTTTATGTGGATGGACAGCTCGAAACGCTTTCCTTCCTGGGTTCGGTGCCCACCAGCACGTCGACAACGGCTTCTCACTTGGTTCTGGGAGCTGAGTATAACGGTACCACATCACCAACCGGGAATGGCGGGGTGGGATTTAATGGCGAACTCGACAATATCTCTCTGTGGAATATTTCGCTGAATCAAACGCAGATTCAGGCGCATGAGGTGACCCCGCTCACCGGCAACGAGGCCGGTCTGGTGGGATATTGGGGGAATTTTGATGTACAAACGGGCACTGCGGTTGCGGATAATTCCAGCAGCCATGCGCTGCCGGGCACCATAGTGGGCAGTGGTGTCAATTGGGTCACCTGTGCCGGGGCTGACCCGCTGGTCTTGGACCTGAGCGGGAACGGCATCCACCTCACCGCCCCTGGTGCCGGTCCCAACTTTGACATGAATGGCGATGGCATTGCCGAATCGACCGGTTGGGTCGGGGCGCAGGATGGCCTGTTGGTCTTCGACCCGCATGGGGATGGTCATGTGCAGGGCATCCAGAATCTGGTCTCCCCCTACAGTGTCCCCAACGCCACCTCGAGCCTGGGGGCCCTGACCACCCTGGACAGCAACCACAATGGCTGGCTGGATGCGGGCGACACCGCCTTCAACCAACTGAAGGTCTGGGTGGACCAGAATCAGGATGGTGTGGCCCAATCCCCCGAGTTGCACACCCTCTCCCAGTTGGGTATCACCGGCTTGGGTCTCACCCTGGATACGAGCGGGGCGACGACCATGCACGGCAACACCGTGGAGGGGGCTGCCCAGGTGCAGTATGCCGATGGCCATACCGGGACCATGGCCGAGGTGCAACTGGCCTATCAGACCACCACCCCGAGCGGCTCGGCTGCGCCCAGTACGGACACTGCGGGGAGTGGCACCGGCAGCACTCAGCCGGATTACAGCCACTTGGCCAATATTCTGAACTGGGACGGCGTCGCCCTGCAACATAATGGCGATTCCCTGACCATGGTCAGCACCGGTTCTTCGCTGGACCTGTCCAACCTGCTGGCCAATCAGTCATTGTCCGGTACCGACAAGGTGGACATGCGGAGTGGGGGTCATAACACCCTGAACATCCATGATATTTTGGATTTGTCCGGCAGCGAACATCCACTCCTGGTCAACGGCGATGCCGGAGACGTGGTCAATGTCCAACATGCGATTGATACCATGCTGAGTGTGAACAGCTCAGTGGTGGTGGATGGGGTCAGCCATACGACCGATGCCGCTGGCCATGCGACAATTGGGGCGGATACCTATGTGGTCCACAGGAGTGTGGATGGTTTGCATACCTTGCTGGTGGATACGGAGGTGGTGTTGAATCTGCTGCATTGATGGGTATCCCAGAGAGGCATTTCAGATGCGATTCTTAAATCCAAAAACGGATTTTGCTTTCAAAAAGATCTTCGGCTCCAAGGAGAGCGGCGACATTCTGATCAGTTTTTTGAATGCCCTGCTCTCTCTCCAGCCCCCCCACCTGATCACTTCGGTGCAGATTCTGGATCCCTATCTGGCACCGAAAATCAGGGGGATGAAAGACACCTATCTGGATGTCCGGGTCAAAGACCAGAACGGTCGGGACTACATCGTTGAGATGCAGGTTCTCAATGTGGCGGGACTGGAAAAGAGGCTCCTGTACAATATCTGTAAGGCCTATGCCAACCAGCTCCAGCAGGGGGAGCAGTATTATTTGTTGACGAGTGTGGTGGCGATCACCATCACGGACTTTGTCATGTTTGGCGAGTTGGCCAGCCAAATCAACCGCTTCATGCTGCGGGCCGCTGCCAACCCGGAGGTGGCCATGGATGATCTGGAGTTGGTCTTCGCTGAATTACCAAAATTCCACAAACAGGAAGATCAGTTGGAAAGTGTCGTGGATAAGTGGTTCTATTTTATGCAACATGCCGGTGATTTGGAGATGGTGCCCAAAACGTTGGCCGAGGAACCGGCGATCAACAAAGCCTTTGCAATCGCCAACAAGGCAAGTCTGACCCCGGAAGAGTTGGATGACCAGGAGAGGCGGGAGATTTTTATCCAGGATCAGCGTGGCGCCATTATGTTTGCGGAACAGAGAGGCCACCAGGAAGGCCGCCAGGAAGGCCGCCAGGAAGGCCGCCAGGAAGAGGCCGCTGCCTTGTTGACCAGACTGCTCCGGCGCAAATTTGTACCCCTGCCAGAGTGGGCAACCGCCAAGGTCAACACGGCCGATCTGGAACGCATTGGCGTGTGGAGTGAAAATATTCTGTTCGCCCAGTCTCTGGAAGAGGTGTTTGCTGCCTGAGCGGGGTCAGGATGCCATCAACAGAACTTGCGGGCCAGGGTGCCAGGATCCTGGAGGAGGATCTGGAAACTGTATAGTCCATATTTAACGTGATGAAAACTGGAGAACCGTTGTGTGTGCCGCCGATGAGAGCGTCAGGTGGCAAAGCCTTGGGGGCCATAAGCCCCCAAAGCGGATGGTACGTGCCATTGCCTGGGTCTCAGGAAGAGGCCTTGAACAACAAACCCTCCAGATCGCGCATCTGTTTGACCAGATCCACCATCTGCCGACTGGGCAGTTGCCGAACAACCTTGTTGGTCTCCCTGTCTACCACACGAACCACGACATGCTGCCTCTCTTGATCCATACTCAGATGCAGACTCTTGAGGCCGGACAATGTGTGGGTGATCTCCTCAGCCAGATTTTTCAAACCCGGTTGCGTCGATCCCAATTGATCATCCCAAAATGCCAACTCGGCCTTGGCCAGTTGTGCGTCAAAAGCTCCTGACGCAGACTGTTCCAGAGCGGGTCGTTCGGAAAAGATCCGTGCCCCTGCATTAACCGACTCCATTTGCACCGTGTTCATCCCATAGGCGGCGATATTCTCCATCGCATCTCCTCCTGACACCGCCACCCTCGTGTACACGAGGATGGCGACGTACACGGTAAGGTCTACCGCCCCCCAATCGCCACCAAACCATGGCGATGGGGGACGGATGCCGAACAATTCGGCCGAGGTTGCTCAAACCTACTTGAGCAACGTCAAGACGATAGACGGCTGCTGATTGGCTTGGGCCAAGACCGCCGCACCCGCCTGTTGCAGGATGCTGTTCTTGGTCATGTTGGCCGTTTCCGACGCCATGTCCGCATCCGTGATGGCCGCCTTGGCACTCGACACATTCGTGGACATGCTGGTCATGCTGGTGATCGCCGCCGTGAAACGATTCTGCATCGCACCCAAGGTGGCCCGCATGGAGGTCACCGAACCGATGGCATTGTCGATCCGCTGAATCGCCGACTCCGCCGCCGCCTGGTTGGCCGACCCGGTGGTACCTGCACCAAAACTGAGCATCTGTCCGGAATTCATTCCCAGCGCGTTGGCACCCATGCTCTGGATGGTCACCGTGATGGTCTGATTCGTGTTGGCACCCACCTGGAACTGCTTGCCCAGGCCAAAGCTGCCCTGCAACAGATGCTGATTGTTGAACTGCGTGTTGTTCGCCAGCCGGTCAATCTCCTGCACCAACTGGTTCATCTCCAACTGCATGTCCTTGCGGTCACTGGTGATGTTGGTGTCGTTGGCGGCCTGGACCGACAACTCACGCATCCGTTGCAAATCATCCGTGGTCTGCGACAGGGCACTGTCTGCCACCTGAATCAACGAAACGGTGTCGTTGGCATCGCTGATCGACTGGTTGAAACCACGAATCTGCGAGGCCATCCGATCGCTGATCGCCAGACCGGCGGCATCATCCGCCGAGCTGTTGATCCGCAAGCCGGAAGACAATCTTCTGTACGTGCTGCCCAGCGAGGCACTGCTGGTCGCCAAGTTGCGTTGTGCGTTCAGTGATGCAATGTTGGAGTTGATTGTTAAAGCCATTGTCGTTCCTCCCAAATTTGTGCATATCTCATGATATGCACATTAAAATCCATCCCTGGCTGGAGGTGGACCGTTCGTTTAAAGTGACCGGTCCGATCACTCGCGCCCCGACAACCCAGGGGCTAACGCGGCATTCTCAACAGACGAATGTATCGCGGATTACGCTTAATCATCATCCTGTAAACGAGGCGGGACCAGAACAGTGTAACGCCCAGGCTGCTCTACTCACGCAACCGGTGTTGACCGCTTTGTCAACGTCTGGGAACACGTCGACGCAACCGGCCTGGATTCTCCCGGGCATAGAAATGCCCGCCAAGAGACTGTCTCTGACCTGCGTTGCCATGGCCTCCCGACGGTCTACGTCGGCAGCGCGGCACGCATTGCCTGTCTACCACGAGGCATGGATCATCCAGCCACTGGGGCGACGAAAAACCGCCGCTCCAGCCCTTGCACCCGTTTCTTTTTAAATATTCGCGGGTCCAGGGGGATCATCCCCCTGGTGGGGTCCAGGGGCAAAGCCCCTGGTGGGGTTGGGGGCAAAGCCCCCACTGGCCAAACAGATGATCAAGGCCTGCCAAGATGCTGTCTGTATCATTCCATCATCCTGTCAAACCGGCACATTCCTCCTATCATACCGTTGATTGATACCAATGGATGTCCATGGCATCCCCATCCAAACCGGTGCTCAGGCTGTCAGCAACCCATCCCGACACACGGTCCGCAGTTCGCCCGGATAGACCATAAGCGGTTTGTCCAGCGCGCTCCCGGCAGAATATTCGCCATACGCCTCCCCTACCGCAGGAGGCAAAAATCACCGCGCACACCCTCCGAGTATGTCAACACCAGACCTCGCCCGTGCCAATCGTCTCGCCTGGGATCGCGGGCACGCCCGCCAGCCAGCCTTGATGATCGTTTCGTCCACGAACTCTCCTGGATGCCCGCCTTCGCGGGCATGACGGAAATAGGGATCGCTCGTCATTCCCGCGAAGGCGGGAATCCAGGGTTCTGACTGGCATGGCCGAAACGATGATCAAGGCCCGCCCGCCACAAACTCCCTGCCACAACAACAAACTCACGATTGACCTGCACCCGTCCGCGCCATGACCAACCCAAAGGTGTTCATGACAATAACTATTATCGACCACACGGAACGAACAATCCCGCCCAATTTTTATACGCCAACCGTCTGTGGGCCCCCCCTGGGGAGGCGGAGAACCGCCTCCCCAGACCCCTCCACCCTTTTTTTTTATTCATTTCAGGATCAGGACACTACAGCCTATTGCAACAACTTCAGGATCAGGGCAGGCTGCTGATTCGCTTGCGCCAGGACCGCCGTTCCCGCCTGCTGCATGATGTTATTCTGGGTCATGTTCGCCGTTTCCGCCGCGATGTCCGCATCCATGATCCGCGACCGAGCCGTCGAGGTATTCAAGGAGATATTGCTCAGATTGGAAACCACCGCCTCAAAACGATTCTGCATGGCACCCAACGTGGCCCGCATACTCGTCACGGAATCAATGGCATGGTCAATCTTGCTAATCGCCGATTCGGCGGCCGCCTGGTTGGCAGACTGGGTGGTACCCATGGTGAAACTCGCCATATTCATGGTATCCACACCCAACGCCGAAGCACCCATGGCACCAATAGACACCGTGATGGTCTGGTTCTGATTGGCACCCACCTGGAAGGTGATGCCACCCGCCACACCGCCACTCAACAAATTCTGATTGTTGAACTGCGATGTGTTGGCAATCCGGCTGATTTCAAGAGCCAACTGGTTGATCTCTTTCTGCAAATCCGTCCGGTCGCTCGTCACATTGGTGTCATTGGCCGCCTGAACCGCCAACTCACGCATCCGCTGCAAATTGTCGGTGGTCTGCGACAGGGCACCATCTCCAATCTGAATCACCGAAATGGCATCGTTGGCGTTGCTCACTGCCTGGTTCAAGCCGTTGATCTGGGCCGTCATCCGCTGCGATATCGCCAAACCAGCCGCGTCATCTGATGCCGTGTTGATACGCAAACCAGAAGACAATCTCTGGTACGATTTCGACAACGCTCTGGTGCTGCTCGCCAGATTACGTTGGGCATTCAACGACGCGATATTGGAATTAATTACGAGAGCCATGGGTAAATCCTCCTTGTCAAGAATACCTCTTGGTATTCCATAAAATCATTCCGTCCCTGGTTGGAGGTGGGCCATTCATTCTGTTTACAGGGCCGGCCCGGCCCATCACACAAATCAATTTGTGTGTCCGCTGCTGCCAACAGTCGGGGATCATCCATCATCCCAAACTTAAGTTATGCAAATGCGTCAAAAAATCCCATTCAGCCAAAAAAGCCGCAAAATTAAAAACATAACTAATCTAAATTGCCCAAAACATCCTCTCCTCCGGCAGCAACCGACCAATATCGGCACTGGCGCAGAAAAACTGGGCTGTTTCAGATCAGGCAAAGACCAAACAAGGGCATTCCGGCTGAGTGTATCGGGTGGCCGCTGGCTTCAGGGTGCGAAGAAGCACTGCGACCGAGGGTGGGCCAAACAAAGCCCGAGGGGATTGATTGATGACAGACATGTGCGTTACCTCCCGATACCGTCATCCACGATTGGATCACGTTTCATTACCCGTCCCTGGCTGGAGGTGGGTTGTTCGTTTTACAGGGCCAACCCTAACCCTAAGAGTCTGTG
>JADFYM010000019.1 GCA_015233035.1 Magnetococcales bacterium | reverse complement strand
AAGGGAAAAAATCACGTCGTTCATCGCGTATTTTAACAAGGCGATGTCGAAACCGTTCCGTTGGACCTACCAGGGCAAACCCCTTGCGGTCTGAAGGAGGGTTCCGAATTTCCGCTGTGCACCACTAGTGGCGTTAAAAACGAACGACCGCCCCGCGCTCCGCTGCTGAAACGCCAAGGTCCGATCGTGGTGAGGTTTGGCGTGAAAGGCCTTGATCATCGTTTCGGCCATTCCAGTCAGAACCCTGGACTCCCGCCTTCGCGGGAATGACGAGCGAATTTCGCGTCATACCCATTCCCGTCATGCCCGCGAAGGCGGGCATCCAGGAGAGTTCGTGGACGAAACGATGATCAAGGCCAGCATGAAAAAATGATTGACTCGCTGGGCGGAATGCCCCATTCTGTGCCCGCTCGATATCTTGGAAAGACAAAAAATTAATATATAATGTTTTCGGTTATCAGAATTTCTGCGGTTGCCATGCCGTCGCGACCATGCCGCAACGGAAATTTCCACTTGTGACCATTCAACTTGAAGAGGTATTGACATGAAAAAATTGGCAGTTTCTGTTGTTGTACTATCTGTCATGGTGGCCGGTGTTGCCGTTGCCGGCAGCATCCAATCCCAGTCAGAGGATGCCGTGCAGGTGCATGGGAATACCGACATGAACACAAATGTGCAAGGCGGCGTGAACCAGAATGTGGCGGGCAGTAATAACAAAGCCACCACCAATGTGGGCGGCATGCAGGGCACGGTGCAGATTCAAGGTAACACCAAAATCAATACCAACGTGCAGGGCGGTGTCACCAACACGGTGAAGGGCAGCGGAAATGATTCTCAAGTCAACGTAGGTGGCATCCAAGGCAAATGATGTACAAGGTGCGGGAGTTCACCGGTTGCGGATTGAGCAGGCTGACTTGCAAGCCTCCGGCATGATCCGCGCCATGGCATGGCATGTTTTTTTAACTTACAAATCAAGGAGATGTAGACAGTGATCACCGGAAAGAGTCTGAAATGGGTTGGAGGGATTGTGTTGGTGATGGGACTGGGCGTTGTGTCATCCTGGGCTGGTTCGGTGCAGTCTCCCACCAGTCAGGCAGAGACGGGCGGTGCCGTGCAGATACAGGGCAATACCGACATGAATACGACTGTGCAAGGCGGCGTGAACCAAAATGTGGAGGGCAGCAAGAACACGGCCACCACCAATGTGGGCGGTGTGCAAGGGACGGTGCAGGTTCAGGGTAACACCAACGTCAACACCAATGTCAAAGGCGGCGTCACCAACACCGTGCGGGGCAGCGGCAACGACTCTCAGGTAAATGTTGGCGGCGTGCAAGGCAAATAGCACATCGTTTGGGTCGACAAGGTTTCGGACGAACACGGTCCCTCCACCCGAGGGACCGTGTATCGATCGCACTGGGGGAGTTGGGGAGAATACCATGAACAGACAGGTGGTCAGACTTGTGTTGGGACTCTCATTGATAGTCTCGGTGGTTCTTCCCGTCCGGGGAGAAGATGCTCTGAACAGACGCAAGGATATGGATGCATCCGCCTCGTCCAAGGTGGTGCGGGCAGAGGCTGCCTCCATGCAGCAGGGACAGGGGCAAGGCATGAACCAACCTCTGACCAATCCCGCCAAATGCGGTACCAACGTGGGCACCGTCGTGGTTGAAAAAGGTGCCACGGCACCACGGGAGATCAATACCGTTGTCAAGGGGGATGTGATCAATGTCTGCAAGTAAATATTGTTTTATCAAATTTTTCCGCTGGACCGCCCTGGGCCTGGCAGCATGTTTGGCTGCGTCTTGCGGAACCTTGCCAGAACCAGAGAAGGTAGGCACATCCATGCAGCCCAAGACCGTGCCCGTGCGCAATCTGACCAGTTTTTCCGAGGCCTTAAGCTGCATGGATCGGTTATTTCTCGAACACGGGAAAAAGGGATACTCTCTCACGAGTACCAACATGAATGATGCCACGGGCAAATTGAGTCTGGGTGTCAAGGATATGCTCCTGACGACTATTTCCGCCATGAGCGCATCCAGTGGGGCCATCCGTTACATCGACCTGGACCAGAGTGGCTCACGCGACGGTCTGGACTCGGTGAATTATCTGACCGAAAAGATGATGTCCAAGGGGATATTCAAGGGGGAGTGGCCCACGGCCTACATTCGGGGATCGATCAGCCAGGTCGATGACACCATCATGTCCGGCCGCGAGGGGGCAGCGATCACCACCGGTGTTCTTGACATCGGGGCGTCGCGAGACCGTAGCGTCTCCGCCGTGACCATGGATATACTGCTCATGGACATGGCTACCCGCACCAGTATTCCCGGCTTGCATGCCAGCAACATGTTGGCCGTGAGTCGCTCCGGCAAGGGGGTGGATGCCGGAGCGAAAATCATGAAAGCCGGTATTCAATTCAATGTCAGTCAGGATAGCGCGGAGAGCAGCGGTCAGGCTGTGCGTACCCTGGTGCAACTGGGCATGATCGAACTGATCGGAAAATGGACCAAAGTACCCTACTGGACCTGCCTGGAAATCGAGGGCAACAATCCCCAGGTGCGCGCCCAACTGCGGGAATGGTACGACAAGATGTCCGGTCAGGAACGCACCAAATTCATCCAGGCGGGTTTGCAAGGGAGTGGGGTCTATCAGGGCGATATGGACGGTCAGGAAAATGAGACGCTGCGCTCTGCCATCGCCAAATTCCAGACGGACCGGTCTCTGGTTCCCAATGGCAATGTTTCTTTCGAGGTCTATGAGGCTCTGATGCAGGGCAATGTCAAGTTGTCTGCCATGCCGTCTGAACCTCCCAAGCCACCGGAAATCATCAAAAATCCTGATCCGATTGCCGTTCGGCTGGTCGCGGCCAACGAAAAGACTGGCACCGGTTACAAGAAGGGCGACAATCTGGTGCTGAATCTCGCCATTTCTCGCAATGGTTACCCCTACTGCTACTACCGGGACGGGGATGGCGTCATTGCCCAAATTTATCCCAATCGTTTTCAGCCGGACAAGCAGTTACAGGGCAATCAGACAATTTACATCCCCCCGATGCGAGAACCGGATGAGAAGGCCAAGTTCTCGCTGACCTTCAGCAAGTCCGGGGTGGAAGAAGCGGTGATGTGCCTGGCCAGCGACGCCGATATAGGATCGCTGCTCCCCAGGGAGTGGCAGGTAAAGGAATTGACCCCCGTGCGGGCAGGCAGCCTGGAGGAAATTGAAAAAACCATGACTGAACGGAGTACCAGGGTGACATCCAACAGGCCAGGGGTACAATATCTGAAAATCAACGTCAGATGAACGGGTCAGAAACAGCCAGACGGCGTTCCAGAAGATCTTGCCAACCAACAGGTGATTTTGGAGCACCAATCCATACAGAACGGGGAGGTGGATGATGAGGATGGGTCGGATGTTACGGGTTTCAGTTTTGCTGCTGGGATTGACTGTGTCGGCCTCTGCCTCCTGGGCAGCGGGCAGGGAGGGAGGGGAGACGACAATGTTCCAGGCTCCCCCCAGCCCGGAGGAAATTTTGGACGCCTTGGGAGAGAAACCCAAGGGCAAAACACGTGGGATCATGAAGACCCGCTCTATTGTGGTTCACGATGAGGCAGACATGGCACCTGCCCCGCCGACAGCGACTCCGGTGGTACCACCACCCAGTCAGGCAAGAGTGCCTGATGCGGCGGACACCAATGCGGCGTCTGACAGCAAACCGGCCAGGAAGCACACCGCACAGAACACGAACAGACAAGCAAAGAAAAATAAAGTTGCTTTTCCGTTGACTTTTGGACTCAATTCAGCCACCTTGACCCAGGAAGCCATGGGTTATATCGACAGCATGGCAGCAGCCCTTCAGCAGAAACCGGAACTGGTACTGCATATCAGCGGCCATACGGATATTTCGGGTGGAGAGACAGTCAATCGCCTGTTGTCACTGCGCCGTGCGGATGCGGTCAAACAATATTTGGAAGACAAGCACCACATAGACTCCTCCAGACTGACCATATCCGGTGAAGGATCCCATCAATTATTATTCAAAGACAACCCCAGAGCGGCAGAAAACCGACGGGTTGAGTTTGCACGGAACGATTGATTCGTATACTGTACGCGGTCATAAGCGACACTTCCTGTGCCGTCATTCCCGCGCAGGCGGGAATCCATTTGGTCTGTTGGACCTCCTGGATTCCCGCCTGCGCGGGAATGACGATACTCGTCAATTGTGACCGTGCGCAGTATAGCCTATCATCCGGGTCCAGGCGGGGTTGATGGCGGGGTGTTCTTGCGTGGAGCAGTCGCAGTGATCAACCCCCTGTGTATAAGGAGGGAGAACCATGTCTCGTTTTATGGCTGGGCCGGCCTGTACGGCCATAATCTTGTCGATTGGTATGATGGCATCGGCCTCTTCTGCCGCAGCCGGGGTCAATGAGGATGGGAACGGTCCCACCACCTCTCCCGGCCACTATATGCTGACCTGCTGGCAGCATGGGGTCAAGATTGTAGACCATAAAAATCTCGCCAATCTTCAGGAAAATCCGGCTGCTGGACAAAAACCCATCCAGTTGACGGATCGTGGCAAGGATGGCTTGACTGTCCAGATTTATAACCTGGGAGACACGCTCTGCCAGGTTCAGGGAACACCCTGAACGCGCTGTCTTTTGGCCTGCAGGTCGGGAAATTGCAACCCGGCTGACAAGATATCAGCGTCCCTGCTGCACCTTGGCCCAGGAATCCCGCAAACCAACCGTGCGGTTGAACACCCGCTCGGCCCCTGCGGCACAACCGGCATCCACACAGAAATAGCCCAGCCGCTCAAATTGAAAGATGCTCCCCGGTGGCGCATCCCGCAACCCTTCCTCGATGTGACAGTTGGACAACACCTGGAGCGAATTCGGGTTGATCAAGGCGGCGAAATCATCCCCCTGCCACGCCTCGTCCGGGTTCGGGGTCGTAAACAGCGTCTCATAATGGCGCACCTCCGCCCGACAGGAACGGGTGGCCGACACCCAGTGAATCACCCCCTTGACCTTGCGGTCCACGGGGTTGGCATGGAGCGTGGCCGGATCATGGGAGCAGTGCAGTTCCAGGATGGCACCACTTGCCGGGTCTTTGATGACCGCATCGCACCGCACCACATAGGCATGGCGCAACCGCACCTCGCCACCTGGCACCAACCGTTTGAACTGTTTGGGGGGATTTTCGCAAAAATCTTCCCGTTCGATCCAGATTTCCCGCGTCCAGAACAGGGTGCGGGATCCCATGGCCGCATTCTGGGGATGATTGGCTGCCGTCAACGCCTCGACATGGTCTGCGGCCACGCTGGTGATCACCACCCGCAAGGGATCCAGCACCGCCATGGCACGCGGCGCATGTTTGTCCAAGTCCTCACGCAAACAATTTTCCAGCAGGGCCAACTCCACATTATTGGGCGTCTTGGAAATACCCACCCGTTGACAAAAATCGCGAATGGCCGCCGGGGTATACCCCCGCCGCCGCAAACCCGAGAGGGTGGGCATCCGCGGGTCGTCCCAGCCATCCACCACGCCCGATTTGACCAGGGTATTCAGCTTGCGCTTGCTCACCACGGTATATTCCAGGGTCAGGCGCGAAAATTCAATCTGTTGTGGACGATAGGTCAACTCTGCCTGCAAGCGGTCCAGGATCCAGTCATACAGGGGACGGTGGTCCTCAAACTCCAGGGTACACAGAGAATGGGTGATCCCCTCCATGGCATCACACAGGCAATGGGCATAGTCATAGGTGGGATAAAGGCACCATTGATCGCCAGTCTGATGATGGTTGGCGTGCAGGATGCGATAGAGGGCCGGGTCACGCATGTTCATGTTGGGCGAAGCCATATCGATTCTGGCCCGCAAAATATGCGTCCCGTCGGGAAATTCTCCGGCCCGCATCCGGCGGAAAAGATCCAGACTTACCGCCACGGAACGGGTACGGTAGGGACTCTCCCGTCCCGGTTGGGTCAACGTCCCGCGCGAATGCCGCAGTTCCTCGGCACTCAAGCTGCACACATAGGCGTGACCATTCTCGATCAACCGTTCCGCCAGTTGATAAAGCCGTTCAAAATAGCCCGACGCATAAAACTGCCGCTCCTCCCAATCAAACCCCAACCACCGCACATCCGTCCGAATGGACTGCAGATACAGATCCTCTTCCTTGAGCGGATTGGTATCATCAAAGCGCAGGTTGCACCGTCCACCCGGATGTTCGGCGGCGACGCCAAAATTCAGACAGATGGACTTGGCATGACCGATATGCAGGAAACCATTCGGTTCGGGCGGAAAACGGGTCACCACCCGCCCACCATATTTGCCGGACACCAGATCAGCAGCGACTATCTGGCGGATAAAATCAAGCGGTGGAGACTCTTCACTTCTGGACATGGCAAACAGATACCTTTTTGATTACAAGCCTTTACAGGACGTTACCAAGGAGATGAAAACAGACGCAACTGCCGACGGCAGGTCAAATAATCCGGGACAAACCGGGCCACCATGGCCCAAAATTCCGGCGAGTGATTCATGTGGCGCAGGTGACACAATTCATGCACCAGGACATAGTCCCCCAACCGGGTCGGCAGACACATCAACCGCCAATTCAGGCTGATGGTTTTGCGCGCCGAGCAACTGCCCCAACGGCTTTTCTGGCTGCGCACGGTGAGACGGACAAAGGGAACCCCCATCAGGGTCGACCAGGTCTCCAGGCGCGCGGACAGATACGGGTGAGCCTGACGCCGATACCATTGTTCCAACAGGTCGGTCAGGGTCGGCAAGGTGCGATAACGCTCCGCCACCCAGAGCCGGTCTCCCTCGCGAAACAGGGGTCTGATTTGCTCGGTACCATAATGCAAGTGCAAAAAACCGTCCAGAAAAGGGAGCATCCCCCCCTCCTGCAAGGCCGGTTTCCCGGTACGGGTCTGCCGCATCTGCAACTGCTGCAAGATCCACGGAGCATGTTCGCCGACAAACTGTTCTGCCTGGCCCACCGTGACCCGCCAGGGTACACGCACCTGGAGCACGCCCTGCTCGTCCACCCGCAGGCTCATCCGTTTGCGACTGCGCATCCGCACCAGCAGATAGGAAATGGTCTCTCCCTGCCAGGTGACCACACCCGACCCGGCGGCCGTCACGACACCACCCATACCTCTCCCTCACCATCCAGGACACAAACCGCCAAGTATGGGGTGCCCCAGTCCGGGTTGCAACGGGATTTCTACCAGACCGGCGCATTTTAAACGACCGCAACGCCAGGGACCGGTCTTGAACGAGGGCGCGTCCGGGGGGATCTCCCCCCTGGTGGCGGTCCAGGAACAACGCGCCGACAACTGAAACAGTCATCCATGCCCATTTTGCACGTTCTTTCCCTTTTCATGCAACCATTTTTCCGTTAACATGGCTTCGTTTCTCTTTTGGCCTTCCTCTTCAGGGCATGGTATTCATCTGAAATTCCAGCCTCTGTTTGCCGCCATATGTTTGAATTTTTTATTTTTTTATATAACAACGGTGACCGTTTGCAGGCATGATATGGTGCGTTTTTTTACTTAGACTAAAGCCGTCTGTCCGGTTCATGGACCTGCTGCGACAATGCTCCAGGCAACGGCGGTCTGATTGGCGTTTCCGAGTCAACCATCAGTTTTCTCTAACCAATAGACGGATTCAGGAGATTATTCCATGAAATGTTTTCAACGTTACGCACGTATGCTGGCCATGCTGCCTGTCATGGTCCTGTCTTTAATGATTGTTTCGGCATGGCCAAGCCAGGCAGTGGCGGCCACGGAGAGCATGTCCGATCAATCGTCGGTCAAACCGATGATTCTGGCACAGAATGGCCACAGGAATCACAAGTGCGTCAAATCCTGTAGTTATAAATACCGCATGAGACTGCATGAATGTGAACGGCATGGTGCCGGCAGACATTGCATCAAGGAAGCCAAGCGGCACTATCATCACTGCCTGGAGCAATGCAACTAAAGCAGTTGGTCAAATGGTGAGCAGTCCCTTGGGGTTCCACTCCTTTTGCCCGGGTGTGTAACCCTGGAGAGGAAACGCAAACATGGTCGTTAATACAGAATGCACCGAACTCTGCAAACGGTGCTTTTCCAACCTCATTACACGCTAAAAGGGATGCAAAATGAAGAAATTGATTGGGTTGTCCGCCTTTTTGTTGGCCTTTTCCGCCGTGTCGGCGCAAGCCTTCGACTTCGTTAAATTCGCCACTGAAAAGACCTTGAAATGTGCCCATCCCACGGTCTCTGGGGCCATCAAGGCGGAATATGTCAACCAGCCCAAGGTGGAAGCGGGTATGGAAACCGCCCGCGTCAAGGTTTACTACAAAGGCATGGTGAAAAACAATTCCATGACGGTGGACTACAGCATGGTCGAGGTCAAGGAAGCCAAACTGCTTCTGGTGCATGGCCTGGTATTGGAGGACTCTTCCGGTTCCGGGACCAAGAGTTGCCCGCACTTCGAGGCGTGGGAAGAGGTCAAGTAATTCGGGAGAGCATTTCTGTCGGGAATGTTGTTCCCAGGCTCTTGCCAGGGTTTGCCCTGGACCCACCGGGGGAGGTACCCTCCCCCGGTTCCCCTGTTATTGATTTCGACATCTTCTGCTACACTGCCCGGTGCAAGGAGACTCTCCGATGGGTTTTACATGGCAGTCCTTTTTGTTGCGCTTGTTGATGGCCTTTCTCATTGTGTTCGTCGTCTACAACCCGACCGGATATTGTTACACCAGATGGGTGATTGAATCGGACTCATTCAACCTGTTGAAACTTTTTGTTGGCATGTCCCTGTTGATTGTATTGTTGATTTTCAGCAAGGCGGCTCTCCAGTCTCTGGGGAAGGCTGGCATCGTCCTCGCCGTCACCTTTTTCAGTTTGTTTTTCTGGATGTTGATCAAATACGGTTTGCTGACGATCAGCAACCATCTCATCCAGTATCTGGTGTTGGTCATTGTCAGTCTGGTCTTGGCCATCGGGGTGTCCTGGTCACACATCTGGCACAAGCTGACTGGACAGGTGGACGTTGAGGAACCCCAGTGAGCACAGCACACAGCACCCTGTTTTGTTTCTCGCGGCAACGGAACTCTTTTTTCTCTCTACAGTGGCGATGCTGAAAGCTTTATACTTATGGATCTTGCGTTGGGCTGCCTCTCCTTACGCCATGCAGGCACTGTTTTTGACCTCTTTTGTGGAGGCATCCTTTTTTCCCGCTCCCCCCTATCTTCTTCTGGTCCCCATGGTGTTGGCCACGCCCCGACGCGGCATGGCCATCGCTTTCTGTTGTACCAGCGGGACGGTATTGGGGGGAGCGTTCGGCTATTTCCTGGGTTATGCGTTCTGGGAACAGATTGGCTATCCTCTGACACAGTTTTTCGGCGGTGGCACACGGTACGAAGAGTTGCGCGCCCTGTTCCAGGAGTATGACGCCTGGATCATCTTGGCGGGAGGTCTCAGTCCCGTGCCATACAAACTGTTCACGTTGAGTGCCGGGGCGATGCATGCCAGTTTTCCCATTTTCATGCTCAGTTCCATTTTGAGTCGGGGCATTCGTTTTTTCGCGGTGGCCGGATTGATCATGTGGGGTGGCGAACCGCTGCGGCGGCAGATCGAGCGTCATCTCACCAAAATTGTGCTCGGATTTGTGCTGCTGGTGGCCATTGTCCTGGGCGTTCTGGTCAGTTGGCGGCCTTTTCTGGGAGGGCAGGGATAATCCCCCCGGAACTCCATTCAAAGGAGATAATTGCAAAATGCCCGATTCCGTCATTCCCGCGCAAGCGGGAATCCAGCCAACCCTCGGGAACTCCTGGATTCCCGCCTGCGCGGGAATGACGTTTTTTTCATATTCTCGTGCATTTTGCAATTTCCTCAAAGGATTAAAAAAAAGGGTGGAGGGGTCTGGGGAGGCGGTTCTCCGCCTCCCCAGAAAAGAGATCCAACTTCAGCGGATTGACGGGGTGGGCGTTGCCTGTGGGGGCAAAGCCCCCAGCCCCACCAGGGGCTTTGCCCCTGGACCCCACCAGGGGGATGATCCCCCTGGACCCGCAGAACCATGAATCCCCAACTGGACGCAGTTGGCCAAAAGGAGGGTTTTGCTCATGATGTCAGGCAGATTAAACCCGGAGCTGTCATCGATTCTCTTGCTGGTGTTTGTCCTGCTCGCCGGTGCCAGCATATTGCCCATCTTTTCGCTCCGGTCTGCCCCGGTGCCTCTTGCCCCGGTCCAGCCTGGCACAGTGACACACCATCGCCTGCACCTGCCTGTTTTCCAATATTCTGTGCGTGACCGTTCTGCCAAACGTATTGGCTGGTTGCAACGGGAGACAGATCGAACCACCCTGGAACTGTTCAGCAACCAGCCCCTCCCGGCCGGGCAGGTGGTCCTGCTTGCCAACAGTTTTCGCAACCTGTGGGCATTGCAACCTGAATCGGCGCGGCAGGGCGCGTTGCAGGCCGGGGAACTGTTCATACACCGCCTGCTGACACATATGGAACAGGTCGTGACCAGTACCACCTTCCGGCAAGAATATTGGCCTGCCATCCGGGTCTGTTTGCACCACAGTGTGGAGACCACTCTCACAGATCCCGCCATGGAACCGGTCACGCAAGCGGCACTGGGCCGTCTCAGCCAACAGATGAAGGAACAGATTGCCGAAACCTATGCCAAGGCTTTATCATCGGTTTTGCAACAAAAACTGGAGGCGTTGGGGACAGCGTTGATCTATTCTTTCCTGTCGGGCGAGCGGTCCACACTGCGGATGAACCATGTACTGGAAGAAGCGGCACAACGTCCAGAGGTGGTGCGCGCCATCCGCAATACGCTGGACTCCTTTATGGAAACCCAGGAATCCGAACAATTTATGACCTTGTTTGTCCAGAAGATGGCCCAGCATTTGGGGGAAAACCAGGAACTGCTGCAACTGGCGGAAAAAATCATGGCGGATCCCCGTCTTGCCGCCCCGTTTGCCGATATCCAACAGGATCTGGTGGCAACGGTCACCCGCCTGGGCAGTCTGTTGTTGCTGGATGATCACACGGCCAGCCTCAAAGGTATCCCGGTCGTCATGCTCAACCGCTGGTTCAAGAATGAGGCGAACTTCGCCCTGGTATTGGATGCCCAGGATGCGGCGGCCATCACCCCCCACTTTGCCGATGACACCGAGGTATTGGCCTTGCCATGAACCCGCAACAGACCCACCCTGATCTCTGGCGCATTGTCGGCCTGACCGTGGCCACACCCCAGCAGGAGATTTTGATCCATCCCACGGATCTGGAATGTGTACCGGGTGAAATCATCCTGTTGGCCGGTTTGAGTGGCGTGGGCAAGACCACTTTTCTGAAGGCGTTATCCGGCCTTCTGGATACCGGCCATTGGCGTCTGGCGGGGCGTTTGCTGGGCCTGCCCCAGGAGATCGACCTGGCTCAAGAGGGACAGGCGATTGGCTCGCTCGTTTTTCAAGACCATGCCCTGTTCGATGATCTGTCGGCCTATGAAAATATTTTAATCGCGCGCGACCACAGCACCGGGCAGCCAGACAAGCCGTTGGCCCTGCTTCGTTCTCTGTTGGCGGATATTCAACCCCAGGCCGCCGTCGCATCCTTGAGCGGTGGTCAAAAACAACGGGTTGCCATTGCGCGCACGCTGCATGGTACGCGCCCTCTGCTGTTGCTGGATGAACCCAATTCGGGTCTGGATGCCGCGCGGGCGGAGGAAATGATCCAACTCCTGCGTCAACTGGTGATGGCGACAGGCCAGGTGGCGGTTATTACCGCGCACCATTTCCAGGCCCTGTTGCCCCATGTGGATCGGGTCTGGTTTTTCTCCCGCTCGGAACGCACCATTCGCGCTCTGCCGCAGGTCGGCGTGGCTGAAATCATGCAGCAGTTGTGGCAGGATGCCCAAACCGACCAAGCGGCACGGAGCACGCCGCAGGAGTGGCCCGAACTTCCGCCCCCCCAAAGCCCCTCTCGTGCTGCGCCGATGCACGGGAGATGGTTCGCCTTTTTCTTGAACCGGTATCTCCAGCAACTCTGTTTTTCTCCCTTGCTGCTCGTGTACATTTTGCTGGGTGGGGTGCTGGCGGGCTTTGTCTCGGTCTGGTTTTCGTTCCAGAATCTGCCCTACAAGGATTATTTTGGCGAGGTGTTGCATGATGATCTTCTGGCGGGTATTGGTTATTTCCAGTTTCGGGTGTTGGTGCCGCTGCTGACCGCTCTTTTGCTGGCCTCGCGCAACGGGGCCATCATCAGTGCGGACATCGGGCACCGGGGATTTGCCGCCCAGTTTTTGGCCATGCGCAATATGGGCATCCCCTATCGGCTCTATCTGGGTGGCTCGATTCTGTTGGCGACCCTGCTGGCCTCCGGCTTGATGTTCCTGGTGTGCTGGTTTATATCGGCTTGGATTTCTTATGGAACCTGGAGTTTTCTTCATCCATTCCAACCCATGGCGTTATGGAAAGAGTTGTTTTTCCAGAATCTGTTCCTGGATGACAGCATGGTGCCGGTTGGCCTGGGCTGGGTGGCCGCCAAAATGGCGGCCAGTGGCTTGGCCATTGCGGTCATGGGTCTGCTGGCCGGAGCGGCTGAAAAACACTCGGTATTGGACATCAATCGTGGTATCGCGCAATCCCTGATTGCGGGCACCTCCCTTGTACTCATGATTCACACTATTTTTGCCTTTATCGAATTTGCCCCGTGATGGAGGGAGGTTATTCAATAAATCTGCGAGCGCACGGCTCTCCAACCCAGGACACTCGGATCAAATTGAAGCATTTGTACCCCTCAATTCAGGTTGTTTGCCCCAGTAGCCGCCCGCCACACCGCGTGTTGGGTCGTCACGACCCGACGAAAGCCCAAAGGCGCATAAAAGCCGTCTGCCAAGGCGGCACTGGTCCACAAACCCAGGGTCTGCCGCCCCCATTGCCGGGCCTGGCAGGCGGCGGCCACCAACAAGCGGGAGCCCCAGCCCTGACCGCGCCAAGCCGGAACAAGACCGATGGGACCAAAAAAGGCCGTCGGGCCATCCGGTTCGGCCTGCACCACACAAAACCCGACCACCTGACCGTGGCACTCCACAACCAAGACCCCCTGACCGGGCTGGTGCGGATCCAGGGTGGCAGCCAGACCATACCCGTTGAACGGTTCAAAGCCCGGATCAATCCGGCTCAGGGTTTCATGCTGCCAGCCGATGCTGAAATGGTCCCGCAGCAGACGATATAAACCTTCTTGATGGCGGCTTTGATAGGGCAGGATGCACGGATCACCGCCAAGGTCTGTGGAAGCTTCGCCCCCCACCCCCTGCCATGGTTCCTCTGTGTGCAGACTTTTTGCCAGATACCACTCGCCTGGACGCAAAGCGGCTCCCGTGTGCGCGCAAAATTTTTGCATGCCTTTCAGACCATCGGCAATGCCCGGCCAGACGCCCGCCCACTGCAAGGCCGTGGCCACCCCTTGTTGACCCTCGGTGCGGACGGTATCCAGCAGACTGTGCAACAACATCCGCCCCCACCCCTGCCGGTGCCAGCCTGGAACAATGCACAAAAGCTGCAACCACAGCCAAGCGGACGCCCCGGACGCCGGATTGGCCCGTCGGTTGGCAATCACCAGGCCCACCCCTTCGCCTGCGGGCGTCACCAGCAGACGGGAACAATCCGCAGACCACAGACACGAGCCAAAAACCCGGTTGGCCAAAAAATTGTCTGGCAATGAGCGGCCATAGGGCAGGTCGGCCCCGGCGAAGGCACGATCATAGACCCGCTTGGCCTCGGCCTGCCAGGCGGGTGTCAGGGGTTGGATGGTGCAGAGCGGGTCGGTGCCTCGATCATGGATCGCCTCCCGCTTCATGGGTAGACCCGCGCCTCAAACAAGACCGCAAACCGGGCCAAAAATTCCCGTTCGGCCTGTTCCGGGGGCCAGGCCTGGATCAGCCCCACATCGAGGGGTTCCGGCAAATCGCTCCAGGGGGCTGGCTCTTGTTCCATCAAGGCCGCCTTTTCGGTGGCCAACAATTGCCAATCCGCCTGTTTGACGGCGGCGGGCAGAGCGGCTGACAAGCCAAACCGCTGGGCAATCACCTGCAACAGCCGCTCCTCGCAGGCGCGAAACTGGGGCAATTCCTGTTTGATCGGCTGGGGCAGGTCAGAAATATAGGCCTCCGCTGCATCGTGGAGCAAGCCCCAACGGGCGTGCTCGGCGGCCACCACCCGCGAAACATGCACCGCATGTTCCGCCACGGAATAAAACCGCCGACAATGACCATTGAAACGACACAGCATGGCCAGGGAGTGGGCAATGTCGCGAATATCCACCTCGGCCGGGCGCGCATCCATGGGCCAGAACTGGCGACCGGTAAAGGTCTGGATCCAGGCCCCGGTACGGGGTTGAGAGATGGGCTGAGGGTCAGGCATGGTACAGATTCCCCAGAGACAACGCCCCCGCCATTCCCTTCAACGCCGGTCGATCCACCTTGCCATTGGCGAGCAGCGGCATTTCCGCCAGGCGCACCAGATAATGGGGATGCTTGTACCGGCTCAGACGCGGTTCGAGAAAAGCCCGTACCTCCTCCAGGGTAAGCTCCCGTGCGCCCACATAAAAGGCCAACCCCACCTCGCCCCATTTGGGATCGGCCACGCTCACCACCACCGCCTGCGCCAGATCCGCATGTTGGTGCAACTGCTTTTCCACCTCGCCCGGAAAGACATTTTCCCCCCCGGAGATATACATCTCCTTCTTGCGCCCCAGGACATAAAAAAAACCTTCCGCATCCACCCGCACCAGATCCCCGGTGCAAAAATAACCGTCCCGGATGGACTGTTCAAACAATCCCTGCTGCTGCCAATAGCCCTGGCAGCGGTGGGGACCGGTGATCCACAGTTCGCCCACCTGATCGACTCCCACCGGCTGACCGGCCTCATCCACCACCTTGACCTGGGAATGGGCCATCGGCTTGCCGATGGAATCAGGGTGCCGGAAGGCATCCTGCGTCTCCAACAGAAAACAGTTCGGCCCGACCTCGGTGAGACCAAACCCCTGCTTGAACGGCACCCCCCGCGCATGATAGCCCTGAATCAGGTTGAGACTGAGGGGCGCGCCCCCGGAGAGAAAAAAACGAATGCGGGAAAAATCGGTGCGGGCAAAGTCCGGGTGGTCGAAAATCATCTGAAACATGGTCGGCACGGCCCAAAAAACGGT
Source organism: Magnetococcales bacterium (assembly GCA_015233035.1). Lineage (GTDB taxonomy): Bacteria > Pseudomonadota > Magnetococcia > Magnetococcales > Magnetaquicoccaceae > Magnetaquicoccus. Next base: position 12,773 of record JADFYM010000019.1, on the reverse strand, counting down.
CACCCCCGCCTCACGAATCTCCCGCAATACCGCCCCGGCATCAAATTTGGGATGCAGGATCAAGGTGCCCCCGATGGAGAGCATCGGCAGGCAAAAGACATTATAACCACCCGTGTGGAAAAACGGCGTGTTGACAATGGAAATATCTTCGCACCGCAAGACATCGGCTGCGACAGTATAGTGCATGTTGGCCATCAGCATGGCCGCATGAAACAATACCCCCTTGGGCAGACCGGTGGAACCCGAGGTATACAGGATCAACAAGACATCATGATCTTCCACCACCGGCAGGATGGGTTCCACCGGCGGAATCTCGGCGGGCAGGGCGGCCAGATCGTGATAGCCCGCCCGTTGGGCCAGCGGGCCATCCCCTACGCCCAGCAGGCAGATGGCTTGCAAGGGTTCCAGAATGGCCGTCAACTCGTAGACCGGCGTGCGGTGGTTGACCGCCACCAGGATGGCTCCCAAACGGGCACAGGCAAAAAACAGGGTGACATGTTCCAGACGACTGGCGGCCACCAGAACCACCCGCTCCCCCCGCCGCACCCCCCAGGCAAACAGACGATACACCCAGTGCTGAATCTCCTGATCCAGATCAATATAACGGTATTGGCGTTCCGTGTTGCGGTCGATGATGGCCAGATGATTGGGTCGTTCCTGGGCAAATTGACGGATAAAATCGTGCCACATGGTCAACTCCTCGGCGGTTGCCTGCGTGGTTGGAATTTGTTAGCATCTTGTTGATTGTTTCAAGGACTACTGCACGGGAGTAATCGGCATGAGCACCCCATTTGCTGGACACTGGGAACAACTGGGCACCGGTACGCCAATCCTCTGCATCTCCGGTTTCGCCAGTTCCAACTGGATGCTGCACGACCTGCTGGCCCCCCTGCGCAACCAAGGTTGTTTCATCCTGCCCGATAATCGCGGCATGGGCCGCTCTCCCCTCGCCCCGACGGGTTATCGACTACAGGATCTCGCCGCCGATTATCTGCAATTGATGGACGATCTGGGCCATGAACAGTTTGCCATCATCGGCCTCAGCATGGGCGGCTTTGTGGCCCAACTGCTGACCCAGGCCGCCCCGCACCGGGTCAAGCGGCTCGTATTGCTCTGCACCTCATCGGCAGGCGAAAGCTTCAAGGCCCTGTTTCCGATCATGCCGAGACAGCAGGTGGCAGACCTGTACCATCTGCCCCCGGAGGCGCGCATCCGCGCCGCTCTCTCTCTCCCCATCTGTCCTCTGCTTTCGGTGCGTTATCCTGAGGTATACGAGGAGGTGGTCCGCAAACGCTTGGTGCATCAGGAAAATGTCGAGCAGGTCTTGTTGCAGTATGATGCGGTACTGGCCTTTCTGGACTCCCATCTCGATCTGGCCGCCATCGCCTGCCCGACTCTGGTGCTGGCGGGCGATCAGGATCTTATGGTCCCCCTGGCCAACGCCCATCTATTGGCCGAGCGGATTCCCAACGCCCAACTGACCGTCATTCCCGACACCGATCATCTCTTTTTTCTGGAAAAACAGGCAGAAGTCAGCCACCATATCGCCCAATTTCTGGCCCGCGACCAAAACCATTAACACCGGGCAATGGGCACACTGCCCAGATACAACGTGTCCGGGCACAGATCCTGACCGTGCGGCCACTCCACAAACCCGGAAACGGCCCGCACGGACCGGAAATAGCCGGAATTGCGCAATTCCTGGAAAACACCCTTGTCCAGATAGGGCGCGACATCAAAACAGCGTCGCTCCCCATTGGTGAAGGTCAACACCAGCAACGGCGGTTCACTCACCTCCACGGTCACGACTTCTGGGTTCATCATCCGAGTTCCTCGCCTCACGGCAAAATACTCTCCCCACCCCGCAACCAGCCGTCCACCCCTTTGGCCGCCTGACGACCGCTGCTGATGGCCCGCACGACCAACGATTGCCCGGTCGCCATGTCGCCCGCCGCAAAAACACCCTCAATACTGGTCATGGACCGCCCATTCACCTGGACATTGCCCCGTTCGTCCAATGCCACGCCCAACGCCTCCAGCAGACCGCTCTTGACCGGCGCGAGAAAACCCATGGCCAACAAGACCAGATCGGCCTCCAGGCTGAAGGCACTGCCCGCGATCTCCGTCATCTGCGGACGACCACCGCCCTCGCTCGCCTGCCAGCGCAACCGCACACAATGCAGATGCTTGACGTGATCATTCTCCCCCTCAAAATATTTGGTCAAAATATTCCACTCCTGGACGCACCCCTCCTGATGGGAGGAGGAAACCCGCAACTGAATGGGCCACAACGGCCAGGGGGTTTCCGGTGCGCGATCCTTGGGCGGCTTGGGCAACAATTCAATCTGGGTGACACTCCTGGCCCCCTGACGAATGGCGGTACCCACACAGTCCGCCCCCGTATCTCCCCCACCGACCACCACCACATGCTGGTCTTCTGCCCAAATTTCTGTCTCGCGGGAGAGATCTTCCCCCGCCAACCGCCGATTCTGCTGCCCCAGAAAATCCATGGCAAAATGGATCCCCTGCAAAGAGCGACCCGGAATGGACAAATCCCGTGGATGTTCGGCACCACCCGTGAGCAGAATGGCATCATTCTCCTGGCGCAGTTGCGCAACCGGCAGATCCACCCCCACATGCACACCGGTCCGCACCGTCAACCCCTCGCCCAGCAACTGCTGCATCCGCCGGTCAATGACATGTTTTTCCAGCTTGAAGGCGGGAATCCCATAGCGCATCAACCCACCCACGCGGGCATTTTTTTCGTACAATGTCACCGTATGACCGGCACGGGTCAATTGTTGGGCCGCCGCCAAACCGGCAGGCCCCGAACCAACCACCGCCACCCGCTTGCCCGTTTTGACCAGGGCGGGACGGGGCACGATCAAACCCCGGGTAAACCCCTCTTCGACAATGGTCCGCTCAATCTCGCGAATGGCAACCGGTTCCCGATTGATCCCCACCACACAGGAAGCCTCGCACAAAGCCGGGCAGACCCGTCCGGTAAACTCGGGAAAATTGTTGGCGCGGTGCAACGTCTCCACCGCCATGGCCCAATCTCCCCGATAGACCCAATCGTTCCACATGGGCACCAGATTGCCCAAGGGGCAACTGTTGTGGCAGAAAGGCACCCCGCAATCCATGCACCGTGACGCCTGATCCTGCAACCGCTCCTGCGCAAACGGCTTATAGAGCGCGTCCCAGTCGGTAATCCGCTCGGCCACAGGTCGCAGTTGGGGCGTCGCCCGATCCACTTCCATAAAACCCGTTATTTTACCCATTATGCTTTATGCTCCCGCGCCGCCTTCATTTGCGCCAAAACCCTCTGATATTCCATGGGCATCACCTTGAAAAACCGGGGCAGGGACTCCTGCCAGTGTGCCAAAACATGGGCCGCAACGACACTGCCTGTATAGTGGACATGTTTTTCCAACAGGGCGCGCAGCGATACCTCATCCTCCGCGTCCACGCTCTGCAAGGTGACCATGGCCGGATTGTAGAGATCCGCAAAGGTTCCCCGCACATCATAGACAAAGGCGATGCCACCACTCATGCCCGCCCCGAAATTGCGCCCGGTCTGACCCAGCACCACCACCACGCCACCCGTCATATATTCACAGCCATGGTCCCCCACGCCTTCGACCACCGCCGAGGCCCCCGAATTGCGCACCGCAAACCGCTCGCCCGCGATGCCACGGAAATAGGCCTCTCCCCCCGTGGCCCCATACAGCAGGGTGTTGCCGACAATAATATTGTCTTCCGCCACCAGGGTCGATTTGGGATGCGGGCTGATGACGATGCGCCCACCCGACATCCCCTTGCCGACATAGTCATTGGCCGAACCTTGCAGATGCAAAGAGACACCATGGACGTTGAACGCCCCAAAACTTTGGCCCGCCACCCCTTCAAAGTGGCAGACGATGGTCTCGGCAGGCAACCCTTCCGCGCCAAACCGCCGGGAAATTTTGCCGCCCAACATGGCCCCCACCGTGCGGTCCGTATTCTGGATGGGCAGACGGATTTCAATCGGCTTTTTGTTATTGAAGGCCCGTTCCGCGAGTTCCACCAATTTAAGATCCAGCACATTGTCGATGCCATGATCCTGGCTTTGTATACAGCGGGTGGCAATATTGGCGGGCACATCCGGCTTGCGCAGGATGGCAGAAAAATCCAACCCCTGCGCCTTCCAGTGATGAATCGCCTTTTCCATGCGAATCAGTTCGACCCGGCCAATCATGTCATCCAGGCGACGGAAGCCCATGTTTGCCATGATTTCGCGCACTTCATTGGCGATAAAATAGAAAAAGTTGATCAGATGCTGCGGCTGGCCGGTAAACTGTTTCCGCAGTTCATGGTTTTGCGTGGCCACACCGGTTGGGCAGGTACCCAGATGGCACTTGCGCATCATGATGCAACCCTGAACCACCAACGGGGCCGTGGCAAAACCAAACTCCTCCGCCCCCAACAAGGCGGCAATGACCACATCCCGTCCGGTACGCAACTGACCATCGGTTTGCAGTCTGACCCGTCCGCGCAGATCGTTCAACACCAGAGTCTGCTGGGTCTCGGCCAGGCCCAACTCCCAGGGAATCCCCGCATGTTTGATGGAACTGATCGGACTGGCACCGGTCCCGCCGTCACCGCCCGAGATCAGGATCATGTCCGCATGGCCCTTGGCCACCCCGGCGGCCACGGTTCCCACGCCCACCTCGGCCACCAGCTTGACCGAAACCCGCGCCTCGGGATTGACATTTTTGAGATCAAAGATCAACTGGGCCAGATCTTCAATCGAATAAATATCGTGATGGGGCGGCGGGCTGATCAGGGTAACGCCAGGGGTCGTGTTGCGGGTGCGGGCAATCACCTCATTGACCTTGTGGCCCGGCAACTGTCCGCCTTCCCCCGGTTTGGCCCCCTGGGCAATCTTGATCTGCAATTCATCGGCATTGACCAGATAATGGCTGCTGACGCCAAACCGCCCGGAAGCCACCTGTTTGATGGCACTGCGGGCAAAATCCCCATTGGGACGAGGCTTGAAGCGGGTCGGATCCTCGCCGCCCTCACCGGTGTTGGAGCGTCCCCCCAGACGGTTCATGGCAATGGCCATGGTTTCGTGGGCCTCTTTGGAGATGGAGCCAAACGACATGGCACCGGTCACAAACCGTTTGACCAACTCCGATGCCGGTTCCACCTCATCCAGAGGAATCGGCGTGGGCAAGGTTTTCAGGCGAAACAGCCCCCGCAAGGTACACAAGGCCTCGGATTGCTCGTTGATGACCTGGGTAAATTCCTTGAACAGGGTAAAATTATTTTCCCGCGTGGCCCGTTGCAGCAGGGAGAGGGTCTGCGGGGTCCACATATGCCGCTCGCCGCCTTTGCGAAACTTGTAATCCCCGCCCACATCCAAACCATCCTGGTAGACGAGCGAACCGCTATAGGCCCGCTGATGCCGCCGCCGCACCTCCTGATCGATGACCTCCAGGTTGATGCCCTCAATGCGGGAAACGGTACCGGTAAAATAGCGTTCCACCACCTGCCGATCCAGCCCGACCACCTCAAAAATTTGTGCTCCGCAATAACTGCGCAGGGTAGAAATACCCATTTTGGAAAAGATTTTCAACATGCCCTTGTTGACGGCCTTGACATAGCGCGCCTGCGCCTGGACCGGGGTATAGCCGTGGATCAACACCTGCTGCTCGGTCAGATCGGCCAACAGATCAAAGGCCAGATAGGGATTGATGGCACTGGCCCCATAGCCGACCAGCAGGGCAAAATGGTTGACCTCTCTGGCCTCGCCGGTCTCGACAATAATGCTGGCCTTGTTGCGCGAGCCGGAACGGATCATGTGATGATGCACACCGGAGGTAGCCAGCAAAACCGGAATGGGTATCCTGTCTGCCGAGACGCCCCGATCACTGAGAATGAGCAGGCCATGTCCCTCGGCCAGACTCACCGACACCTCATTGCAGAGCCGCACCATGGCCTGTTTCAGGCCGTCCGGTCCAGAGTCGGCGGGATAGAGGGTGGAAAGTGTTTTGGCGCGCAACGTATTGATCGTGATTGCCCGGAGTTTTTCCAACTCCTGGTTGGTCAGAACGGGTTGCGGCAGCCAAACGCGGCGCACATGATCCGCCGTTTCGGCCAACAGGTTGCCAGTCGGCCCCAACTGGGTAAAGAGGCTCATGACCAACTCTTCGCGGATCGGATCAATCGGCGGATTGGTCACCTGGGCGAACAACTGCTTGAAATAATTAAACAACAACACGGGCCGGTCGGACAGAACCGCCAACGTGGCATCATTGCCCATGGAGCCGACCGGTTCCTCCCCGTTTTGCACCATGGGGGCCAGGATCAACTGGATATCCTCTTCCGTGTAGCCAAACAGCAAAGCACGGGTGCGCAAGGGTTCCGCCTCGGCCACGCTCTCCTGGCCTGTCGGCAGGGAGTCGATGGGGATCAGGTTTTCTTCCACCCATTTCCGGTAGGGTTGTCGGGCGACAATCTCGGCCTTGATCTCCTCATCTTCGATGATGCGGCCTTGTTTGAGGTCGATGACAAACATGCGTCCTGGTTGGATACGGCCACGGCGGACTTCGTCTTCCGGGGGAATGGCGAGGGTGCCCGCCTCGGAGGCCATGATGCACAAGCCTTTTTTGGTGATCAGATAACGGGCCGGGCGCAGACCGTTGCGGTCCAGGGTGGCACCGATATAACGGCCATCGGTAAAGGCCACGGCGGCAGGTCCATCCCAGGGTTCCATGATGGAACCGTGGTATTGATAAAAGGCCCGACGGTCGGGATCCATCTGTTTGTGATTTTCCCAGGCCTCGGGAATCATCATCATCATGGCATGAGGCAGAGAACGCCCGGAGAGAACCAGAAATTCCAGGGCACGATCAAACGAGGCGGAATCGGAAATCCCTTCCGGGACAATGGGAAACAACCGTTTGATCCCATCTCCGAACAGGGGGGAGGACAAAACCGCCTCCCGGGCGTGCATCCAGTTGATATTGCCGCGCAGGGTATTGATTTCGCCGTTGTGGCAAATCATGCGATAGGGATGGGCCAGATCCCAGGTCGGAAAGGTATTGGTCGAATAGCGTTGATGCACCATGGCAAAGGCGGAGACCATGGTGGGTTCGCTCAAGTCGGGATAGTAGGCGGCGACCTGATCGGCCAGGAACATGCCTTTGTAGAGCAAAGTCCGGGTGGACATGCTGGCGATATGGAATGATTTGATATCTTCCTTGCTGTACCCCAGCAGGGCATTTTCGATGCGGCGGCGGATGATGAACAGTTTGCGTTCCAGCCAAAGCTCATCGACATGGTCCGGGGTGATTCCCTGGCCGATAAAGACCTGGGCAATCGCGGGTTCGGAGGCCTTGGCGGTATAGCCGATCCGGGCATCGGGGCTGATGGGCACGGGACGCCAGCCCAGCAGTCGTTGTCCCTCGTCGGTAATCGTCTGTTCCACGTGTCGCCGGTAGGATTCCTGGAGGTTGGGATCCTTGGGCAGGAAGATCATGCCAACGCCATACTGGCCTTCCGGCGGCAGGTTGATGCGCAACCGTTTGCATTGGGCGCGCAAGAAGGCATCGGGCAGTTGCATCAGCAATCCGGCCCCATCACCGGTCAACGGGTCTGCCCCCGTTGCCCCCCGATGGGTCAGATTGACCAGCACTTCCAAGGCCATATGAATGATATCATGAGATTTTTTCCCACTAATATCGGCTACGAAACCGACACCGCAGGCATCATGTTCGAAGAGGGGATCGTACAGTCCCTGTTTGTCTGGAAGGCCGTTTTGGATCATGACTGGTTCCCGAGTACATATCAATGGAATGGCGAAAAACAGCCCGAGTATCCCCCACTGTCTGCCCGTTGTCAACCTTGATCAAATTTTGCACCACTACTCCTTGATCTTGAGAAAGCGCACCTCCGGCCATTCCTTGGTCACGTTGTCCATGCGCCAGGCATTGCGCGCCAAAAAAACGGGACAACCGTCATGATCCCGTGCCATTTCTCCGATATTGGCCTCGGCAAAACGCTTCAAGGTACGGGGGTCATCTGCCTCCAGCCAGCGGGCCGTGTGAATGGAGGTCGCCTCCAGATGGACCGGAATGTTGTATTCCGTCCGAATCCGGTCGGTCAATACCTCGAATTGCAGGCCACCCACCACCCCGATGATCCAATCCGAACCCAGTTCGGTCTTGAACACCCGCGCCGCGCCTTCCTCGCCCAGTTGGGTCAATGTACGACCCAAGTGCTTGATACGCATAGGATCATCTGGTCGTACCCGCCGCAAAAATTCCGGAGCAAAACTGGGAATGCCCAAAAAATGGAGATCTTCCCCTTCGGTCAAGGTATCGCCAATGCGCAATACCCCATGGTTGGGAATGCCCAGAATATCCCCTGCCCAGGCCTCCTCGGCCAACCCCCGATCCTGCGCCAGAAACATCATGGGGTTGTGGATCGTCATCATCTTGCCCGTCCGTACATGGCGCAACTTCATGCCACGCAGAAAATGGCCGGAACACAGACGGACAAAGGCCACCCGGTCCCGATGGTTGGGATCCATGTTGGCCTGAATTTTAAAAACAAAACCGGATACCTTCTCTTCCAGAGGATCGACCAGACGCTCCGTCGCGGGTTGAAAACGGGGCGATGGGGCCAGTGTAGCGACCCCCTGCAACAGTTCCTGGACGCCAAAATTATTGATCGCACTGCCAAAAAAAACCGGCGTCATGTGGCCCTGGCGGTAGGCGTTCAGGTTGAACGGCGGGCACAGGATACGCGCCATTTCCACCTCATCCCGCAGGGTTTTGGCGGCAGCCGGGGGGAGCAACTGGTCCAGCTTGGTATCGTGCAACCCGGCGCAGGTCTCCGCCGGAATAATTTCCCGACCATCGCTGCGATCCATGAACAGTAACTGTTCATGAAACAGATCGTAACAGCCTAAAAAATCGCGTCCCATGCCGATGGGCCACGTGGCAGGGGTCACCTCCAAGGCCAGCTTTTGTTCTATTTCATCCATCAGATCAAATGGATCGCGCCCGTCACGGTCCATCTTGTTGATAAAGGTGATGATGGGCACATTGCGCAACCGACAGACCTCAAACAGCTTGAGCGTCTGTGCTTCAATCCCCTTGGCCGCATCAATGACCATGATGGCCGAGTCCACCGCTGTCAGGGTGCGGTAGGTGTCTTCACTGAAATCGGCATGACCCGGCGTATCCAACAGGTTGAAGGTCAACCCTTGATACTCGTAGGTCATTACAGAAACCGTTACTGAAATACCCCGTTCCTGCTCAACCTTCATCCAGTCGGAACGGGCCAAGCGTTGCTGACCGCGCGCCTTGACGCGGCCCGCCATTTGAATGGCACCGCCAAATAAAAGTAATTTTTCCGTCAAGGTGGTCTTGCCCGCATCCGGGTGGGAAATGATGGCAAATGTTCGCCGCAATGGTACCGGATGTTGTTCTTCTTCCGTCATCATATACCTTGTGCCGTGAATTTTATTACTATTGGATTGATTGACTGATAAAATAAGTCGCCTTTTGGACCGAGGTGGACACCACAGCCACCAGGATGGTGGAGAAAAAAATGGCCGTCACCAAGAGCAGGGATTGTTTGAGCGACTGCCAATGAAAAGTTCCTTCCGCCTCTTCTTTAAACTCCGTGAGCATCTTGCTTTCTCCGTACCGTTTGCTGGAAAGGGATGGAATAGCCCTTCGCTTGGATGAATGCAATATGTCAGCCAATTTAATGCTGGCCTGGATCATGGTTGCGGCCAGTGAGGGTGACCGAGTTAGAAGTTTCAATCCGCGCCCCCGCACGGGGGGCGACCCTGATTTTCTGGATACCGCCCTGATTCGGGCGGTTTCAATCCGCGCCCCCGCACGGGGGGCGACCACTGCCGAATTTTGTGTTGCGCGATGGATTCAAAGCTTCAATCCGCGCCCCCGCACGGGGGGCGACATGTGCCGGATTTTGTAGATCACCTGGTCGTTGGGTTTCAATCCGCGCCCCCGCACGGGGGGCGACGATGCGCATCGGCTCCACCCCGCTGGAGCAATTTGTTTCAATCCGCGCCCCCCGCACGGGGGGCGACTATTGGCCAAGGGGGAGGCTGCTTCCCTACAGATGTTTCAATCCGCGCCCCCGCACGGGGGGCGACCAACCAGGTGGCCTGTGGTAGACTTGGGAGAGGGGTTTCAATCCGCGCCCCCGCACGGGGGGCGACCACAGTCTCGGTCAAGAAATCGGCGGCATTGCGGTTTCAATCCGCGCCCCCGCACGGGGGGCGACAACTGCCGATTCCTGCCGCCAGGCAGATAACGCTGTTTCAATCCGCGCCCCCGCACGGGGGGCGACGGACACGTCCATGACGGTGGTGACTTCGGGCCGGTTCAATCCGCGCCCCCGCACGGGGGGCGACGGGCATGGCGGCCTGGGTGCTGTCCGATGCGTTGTTTCAATCCGCGCCCCCGCACGGGGGGCGACTATCAGAAGGAGTTGATCCGCGCTGAAAACCGTAGTTTCAATCCGCGCCCCCGCACGGGGGGCGACGAGATGCGGCATGAGCCATTTCCCTGATCAATTGGTTTCAATCCGCGCCCCCGCACGGGGGGCGACACCAGATCCGGCGCGTCATCAATGAGATGATCGCGTTTCAATCCGCGCCCCCGCACGGGGGGCGACGCGGCAGGCCGCTTTTTGCAGCCAGGTGGGGGCGGTTTCAATCCGCGCCCCCGCACGGGGGGCGACCTCCTCCTTGCTGGTGACATCGATTTTCAATTCGGTTTCAATCCGCGCCCCCGCACGGGGGGCGACCCGGCGCACACCCGGAGACAACCGAGGAGACCGGGTTTCAATCCGCGCCCCCGCACGGGGGGCGACACCAAGCTGGAATGGGATTGTCTTATGCCTTGAGCGTTTCAATCCGCGCCCCCGCACGGGGGGCGACGCCAGTGCGCGGACCGGTCTCACCATTGAGCAGGTTTCAATCCGCGCCCCCGCACGGGGGGCGACGCCATGTGCCGACGCGGTACAGCCTGTCGCATCCGTTTCAATCCGCGCCCCCGCACGGGGGGCGACGATTGGCAAGATATGCTGCGCAAGGGATTCCGTGTTTCAATCCGCGCCCCCGCACGGGGGGCGACAACAGGCGCAAGTCCATGATGGTGGCACTGGTCCAGTTTCAATCCGCGCCCCCGCACGGGGGGCGACAACAGGCGCAAGTCCATGATGGTGGCACTGGTCCAGTTTCAATCCGCGCCCCCGCACGGGGGGCGACGGATGCGCGCATGTAGTAAAACTGGGGCCTATAGGTTTCAATCCGCGCCCCCGCACGGGGGGCGACACCGTTCTTCGGGGGAGCTCTGCTTGTATGCCGTGTTTCAATCCGCGCCCCCGCACGGGGGGCGACACCATCAACACGGGTCTGCCAGCGGTGAATTTCGGTTTCAATCCGCACCCCCGCACGGGGGGCGACCACCGGAGATTACGCCCTACCCCCTGCCTCCTCCGTTTCAATCCGCGCCCCCGCACGGGGGGCGACAAGGCAGGTCTGAAATGTCAACGCATACCCTGGTATGGCCCAACGTGTTTCAATCCGCGCCCCCGCACGGGGGGCGACATGGGTATTACGTCACCGGCTTACATTGCCGCTGGTTTCAATCCGCGCCCCCGCACGGGGGGCGACGGCACGTTTGGAAATTCTTTCCCGCCTGGCGACGGTTTCAATCCGCGCCCCCGCACGGGGGGCGACCGCCGTCTGGCCCCGCCGCTGGTATTGCTCAAGGTTTCAATCCGCGCCCCCGCACGGGGGGCGACATTGGGCACAATGCGCCCTGATCCAGTGGTACCAGTTTCAATCCGCGCCCCCGCACAGGGGGCGACTCTGGTATTGCAGCCGACATTCCGCACATCTTTTGGTTGTTTCATGATTTATTTTGACTGATTTTAGTTGACTGGACTTTAGAGTTTCAGCAGAGGGGCGCGGGACGGTGACTCGCTCTTCGCACGGCACACAATCTGCGTCCATCTTTCAATAATCGAGCATTGGGCTTCTGGAGGCGGTACTCTGGAAACAGGATCCACCCTGATTCCAGGAGTACCGCCATGGACAGCAAAGGATGTAGCCCCATCCCCTGCGCCCTCTTCGATTGGATCACATTTTTCGCCAAATCGCTACCCATTCGATCCGTGCCGACATTCATTGAATTGCTGGTCGGAACCATGCTCACCCAGTCTGGTTTTGTTGTGCAGTCTGGTTCGGTCATTGACCTGGGGCGACACTGGACGACCTATTTCAAGTGGCTCCAACGCGGCAAATGGTCCTGGCTTACTTTGGCCAGACAAACGGCGAGACTGGTTGCCAAGTGGTTTCCGTGTGAAACATGCTACTTGGCCATTGATGACACACTGGTCTTCCGTTCCTCGACCAAAGCCCCAGACAGTCAGATTCACCATCAGCACGCAAAAAAAACCAATAGGCCCACATTCGTGCGGGGACAGGGGTGGGTCTCTCTTGCCGTCGTGGTGGGCGATGACCTCCGGCACTGCGCCATTCCCATCCTGGCACGTCTGATCCGCGCCATCGGTGTGCTGGTTCAGCGAAAATCGGACAAATTGCCTTTTCTGATACTCGATGTTCAAGTTTTTTGATGCTTGACATGGGACAACGGGGAAGGAAGGCGGCAGTGTCAGCCGATCGGACTCCAAACCGAGCTTTGCAAGGTCTTTCAATATCCGATGGCTGGCCTGCCGCC
>JADFYM010000199.1 GCA_015233035.1 Magnetococcales bacterium | reverse complement strand
CCCCTGGACCCCACCAGGGGGATAATCCCCCTGGACCCCTATAATTGCACAATATGCTTCGGATTTATTATCAGCATAAAGATGTGTGCATAGGGTAGGGACCCCACCAGGGGGATAATCCCCCTGGACCCCTGCACATGTTACCAACCCTGTGAGATGTGTGTAATGGCATGCCCCAAGGGATGCCTCCACCCAAACACTACGCCCGCTTACGGAAATATTCGATCACGGCATGGATGGGCACAAAACCGCGCAACACACCACTCCCGTTCACGACAGGCAAGGCGAACAGATTGTTGGTCTTGAGCAGATCAGCGGCCTGTTCAATGGTCCCTTTGGGCGTGATCGTCACCAACTTTTGTGTTTCATTCAGTTTGCCAACCGGCAGATTGAGGAGAGCCTTCTCACGGGGTGTCACGGCCTTGGAACCATAGAAGGCTCCCATGATGCGGCGCAAATCACTGGGGCTGACCACACGAATCAACGTCCCCTGACGGTCGACACCCACATAACGGCGTCCCTCCTGGAAGGCGGCCGTCACCGCCCGCATCACCTCTTCATTTTCGTTCAGGGCAAAAGGTGGCAAGGTCATGACCACCCGCACCCCGCCCGGCTCATCGGGATTGGGCAGTTCGATGCGCGTGCTGCGGGCCAGATAGTCGCTCACGTTGGCATCAAATTGAAAATCGTCGGGAACCGGTTTGGCCTCTGGTACCACTTCCGCCGGTTTGACCTCCTCCTCGACAACCCCAGCCTGTGCGGCTTCCCTGGCCAACTCCTCTGGAGAACCGGGAATATCCAGTTTCAGCAGGGCATTGGCCAATCCGCGAGAAAACAACCAATGTGCTGAAGCACTGCGAAAATCCGAGACCTTGACATCCATGCCGATGTCCAGGTAAGTCACCGTCGGATCCAAGGTGGCCGAGACGGCACCGATCCCCACATGCTCAACAGCCTCCACAAACAGGTGGCCGCCAGCCAGTTTTTCTTCCACGCGGTCATTCAGACTGCCTACAATCTGATTGGCCACTTCGTGGAACCCTTCCCGGATTTCATCCGTATACTCCCGGGTCTTGACCGTCTTTTGCACCACGGCCTGGGGCAGCATCATCATCAGGCCCGACAGGCCAATGGCTGCCGCCGCATCCATCACCAGGTGCATATCCCCTGTGTGCAGTCCATCTTCCAGGGTATATGTCACACTGGTTTCTGACTCGAACAGGTCACTCAAATCTTCCTCACCGCGCAACAAGGCCACGTCGGTGATGGTACATTCCACAGGCGCATTGATGAGGGTGTTCAGATTATCGGACAGCTTCTGGAAAAAATTCAGAAAAAATGGCCTGACCTTTTTAGCGGTTTTATCGGGAATTTCCATACTCTGTGATTCCTTTGATGATGCTCTGATGATTGAACCCTTACTTGCCCGTCTTGACCCCAGCGGCTTTATCGTTTGGCACGTGTGCTGCTGTGGGGGATGCTTCGCGCTCGATCAGGATCTCAATGCGCGGATCTTGCGCCAGACCCGCCTTGGCGTCCCCCTTGGGTGACGAAGTGGTGTTAGGCAATCCTTTGCTCTGCAATCGCTCTGCCGCCATATTCCCTTCCGTGGTCAAAAAACGGACCACCACCCCGACATAAGCCTGTGCTATCGATGAATCACCGGAAAGAACAGGACTTTCTGGAAACGACGCACTCTCCGCAGATGCCTCTGGTCGAGCGGCCCCATCGGCTCCTGACCGCGCTTCCGGTTTCACCTTCTGATGCAACCGGGAGGAGGCCGCCAGGGCCAATGGGTTACCCCGGACATGGGTGTTGCCGGGGGGGGCCGCATCGTCTGTATCAGCATACCCGACCACCTGCACCCGATTATCCATACTGGCCAACAGATTGGCCAGTGCCTGCAACGGGGGCTTCCCCTCCGGGCGCAACGTCTGGGTACCGGGAATAAACAAGGTATCCAGATCGATTCGTATCAAGAAACCTTCGCTGGTTGTCTCCACATCCGCCTTGCGTTTGTCGATCAAGGGGGAAAGCTGGTGCAGCAAGGCAATTTTTTGAGCAAATTCAATAGGACTAAGCAGATGATCGGCAGACGCATCATACGTCAAGGGGATTCCGTTGACACCAAAGGCTCTCTGCAACGAGGCAACCAGACGCACAGATCGCCCCTGGTCCGTGCGGGAGACGGAAAGAAAGGCAACAAAGACAATGAGCAACAGTAACGCCACATTGGCAAAAGTCAGCGTCCATGGAGGTGTCTCTTTTTTTTGACAGGATGGACAATGTGCCATGGTACAGACTCCTTTCAATCAAACCGGAGCTTATCGGGTTTCAAACGCCCCTTTTCCTTGCGCCCTGGATTGTGGATGGCGAGACAATACAGGCACCCTCTGAAATACCCTGGACAGCGTAAAATAGCAAGTGTGTCATTCATCATACGCTATTTTTCAGCCCTGTTTGGGCAGCAAGAGTGGCCAGGATGAAGCTTTTTTCAGCCGAAACATTTTGCCCGGCGTGGGGAACGGTTGCTCAGGAGGAGATCTCCTGACCACTGTCCTGCTCACAGGTGAATCCTCTCCACCCCCGCCCAGTGACTCTGCACATATTCGGCTACCAGTCAACCTTGTCCGCAACACATATGCCGCTTCTCTTGTGCGCGAATAAAAAAATAAAAGATGATATTTGTATAACCTACAGCAACCTTCTCAAGCCAGACTCTGTTGTCTCCCCTCCAGCACCTGCTGCACAGCCACCAGACTGCCCAATGCCAGGACCAATGACCGCTGCGTCTCTGCCCGATGTTGATCCCCGGCCGCAGACCGTGCCCGGTTTACCCACAATTCCCCCTGAGAAAAGAGGGCCAAACGGGCCATCCCCTCCTCCCGCTCCACCCCCTCGGTAAACGGCTGGTGCGTCCGCGACAAGGGCAATATCCAGCGCGTATGAATGGCCTCCAACTCGGTCAAAATATCGGCCATGCTCAAGTCGGGCAAGCGCACCTGCAGCAACTGCAATGCGGCAACACAACGTGTCAAGGGCTGGCCATCCGCCAGAACCTGGCTGGCTTCCGTGTCGAGCGGGATCGCTTCTGCCCACAAAGGGTGCGGCTGCCGTCGCCACAGCACCACCCCCACCAGTGCCAAGGCATAACCCGCCAGAGTATAGGGCCAAGAGGCAGGCCACCCCCCCATCGCGGCAGGCGGCTGGGTGGCAGAGGTCAGGCCCCACAATAAACCACTCAGGCCGAGCACAGGTCCCACATATTTATTCATCGGTTGACTCCTCCGGCATGGCCTGGATGGATGTATACTGCACACGGTCATAAGCGACACTTCCTGTTCCGCCATTCCCGCCTACGCGGGAATGACGATACTCGTCCATTGTGACCGTGCGCAGTATATTGCTGCGGCTACCAGGGGACAACACCCCATATGCGCTAACATAGCCGTCTGTCCGCAGTTTTTATAATATTATTGCGGGGTCCAGGGGGGATCATCCCCCCTGGCGGGGTGCAGGGGCAGAGCCCCTGCCGCAGTGTGCGACTCACCAGAAGCCCATTTCCGCAGGAAGCTGGTGTTGCCCACCCTCTACCGCCCCGCAGGGGCCATAATATGAACATAAAAAAATCAATCGATTGCGTTATGTTAGCGCATATGGGACAACACCCCCAAATGGGTTATGGTATGCCTCACGGGGCTTCGCCCCGAACCCCACCAGGGGCTTCGCCCCTGGACCCCACCAGGGGGATAATCCCCCTGGACCCCTGAACCAGATTATCCCGCCACCATGTGCCACAAGGCCTCCCCCACCCCGGTCAAAGCCTCGCCAATAATCAACCCGGCCGCCCAGGGAACCACAACATTCTCCACAAAAGCATACCCCCGACACCGTTCCAGATAGAGATGTGCCAGACAGCCGAGTCCATAGGTCAACGTGATGGAAAAGGGCAGATACATGGCCAACCCCACCATGATGCCCAGACCACCCAGCGGGGTCCACTCCATGACCACACC
This sequence comes from Magnetococcales bacterium, assembly GCA_015233035.1. Lineage (GTDB taxonomy): Bacteria > Pseudomonadota > Magnetococcia > Magnetococcales > Magnetaquicoccaceae > Magnetaquicoccus. The sequence continues at coordinate 4,163 of JADFYM010000199.1, read as the reverse complement.
GGCCAAACCACCCAATACAAATTTGTCCAGCGGAATTTGCTGACTTTGGACCGCTTCAATCACCCCGGCCAGGGCACTGGCCTGCGGAGCAGGCAACGGCGTGCCGGGACCAAAGCCATTCACACCGCCCACACCACCGTGCCATAACGCATAAATGACCACAAACGCCACCACAACCCCCAGCCAGGAGATGGCAAACTCCAGAGACTGTTGCTGCACAGGACGATTGCCCACCAGAAATCCGGTCTTCAAGTCCTGCATCATATCGGCACTTTGGCCAATGGCCACGCTGATGGCAATCCCCATGGAGAGCGCGGCCACCACCTGCCCCCCCAACAGTGCCATCATCAACACCACAGAAACCAACGTCATGCCGGACATGGGGGAAATGTCGGTCATGCCTGTGGCCTGGGCCACGATCAGGCTGGCAATACCCAACCAGAAGGTACCCACCAGGGTGGCCATGATCGCCCGCCACAAGGGGACATCCGCTGTGACCCAGGCAGCCAGAAACAATAGCAGAACAGCCCCCACCAATCCGGCCAGCAACACCCAGGGCGACATTTCCGTGCGCTCCGAACCCGACCCGGTGCCTGCCGAGGGGACGACCGCAGACAAGGCACGCAATGCCGCCAAAATGATCGGCATACTGAGCACCATGGACATCCCGGCGGAACCGATCAACACCCCAATGCCCAAAGGTCTCAGCGCGTTGGAATAGATAAAATCGACCAACTCGGCACCCGCCAAGCCACTGGTTGGCCAGCCTGCCCAGACCATCAAGGGGGAGATCAACCACCAGGCTGCCACACCGCCCAGGGAAAAGGCCAGCCCGCCCCGCCCGGCCAACAAGCCCGAGGCAAAGGTCATCGGGGAGAGATAGAGGGCGGCGGAAAAATAGGCGGGCAAAACACCGAAACTCAGGGAGAGTTCATCCGCATCGATCACCCCAGGCCAAGTCAGCCAACCGGAGATCATGAGCAGCTTCCACCCCACACCGATGGCGCAACCGATCCCCAACAGGCGCACTTTTGCCACCCCCGCCGAACCGGAGCGCAGAATGGTGGCGACCGCTGTGCCGGTCGGAAAGCGCAACCGATCCACTTCGATCATTTTTTTGCGCAGAGGAATGATCAACACCACCCCCAGAAAGGCACCCCCAATACCGGCGGCCAGCAAGGGCCAGGCGGAAAACGGGGCAATGGTCCCGCTGTTGCGCAGCAGAAACAGGGTGGGCAGGGTGAAAACCACGCCAGAACCGGCGGTAATGATGGCGGAGGCGATGGTCTGGTTGAGATTGTTCTCGATGATCGACCCCCGCCACGAGCGACCACGCAGCACCACATAACCGATCAGGGCCGCAATGGCCGAACCGCTGATGGCAAACCCCAGCTTGAGTGCCGAATAGATCAGGGCCACGTTCAGCACGATGCCGACCACCACCCCCAGGGCGACCGCTGGCAGGGTCAATTCCCGATAAGGCGCGACCGCCCGATCTGGTTGTTCCATGATACCATGCCTCCTGGGCAAGCGGATGAATCGGGATGGACAGACAAAAGAATCCCTTGTGTTGGTCGACGGGCACAGGGTACCCGAATCGCCATACATTACCAGACGAGACCACATGCTGTAAACGCGATGTGCCGGTTTTTTTTATTGGCCAGCCAATGGGGTGATGCCCCGCATTCTCCGGGATGGGGTTGTACGGTCAAGAGATATTCCGGTATCTTGGTGGGAACAAAAAACCGCCGACTGGAGAAAATCATGCCGATGCCGTCACCCGACGCTGTCCCACCCTCCCCTGAAGCCATTGTGGATGCCGCGCTGGGGCATTATGCCATCGGCAACATGGAACAGGCCTGGACTTTGCTCGAAGGGGTGCTGGTTGCCAAAACCCTTTTTGCCCATGCCTTTGAGCAATTGCTGGGGGGAGCCTCTCCCGCCGTGATCCAGGCAGAAATGCTGGCCCACGGATTCGGGGCGGCAGCGGTCGAGAGCCAACTACAGCGCGCCCAGACGGCGTTCCAGGATCCCTTTTTGGCCCAACTGACGGCGGGAGCCATTGCGATGAGCCGGGATGCCCCCCGCCTGGCAGAAGAAAAATTTCGGCGCGCCCTCGCGCTCCATCCGCACCATGCCAGAGCAGGCGAGGTGTGGGATTTGTTGGGCTGGTCTCTGCTCAACCAGGGCCGTTATACCCAGGCCCTGGCGGCTTATGACGCCCTCCTCGCCTTGCATCCCGATCATCCCACGGCACGCCAAAGCCGCCAGACCATTGTTGATTTGATCTCTCCCCTGGCTGAGCAGGATCACACAGGCACGGGCAGCCACCGTCTCGTGTATACCCGGATTCCAGAAACGCTCGAATCTCTCGCCGATCTCGATCAGACGATTGCGACGCACGTGCTCAACCATGTCCAGGCCGATGCCATTTCCCTGTCGACCCAAAGCAGAATTGTGACCATCGGCTCCTGTTTTGCGGCGAGTGTGACCCGGGCTTTGCGGGCAGAAGGGGTCCATGCCGTCAATCTGACGGTGGGTGAAGAGGCCAATAACACGTTCACCAACAGAATGATTGTCGAACATGCGTGCCAGGGGAAAGCGATTCAGGAGCGGTTTTTGCCCGATCCGACCCAACCGGGGGCAATGCGCCACGCCTTGCTGACCGCTGATCTGCTGATTTATACGCTGGGGGTGGCCCCCTGTTTTTTTGAGCAACAGACCGGACAGTTCAGCCCGAACCAGGGCGTGGAATCCATTCGCGGCGTTGCCAGAGGGCGATATATTTTCCGCAATACAACGGTTGAGGAAAATGTCCACAATCTGTTGGCCATGATCGATGCCATCCGCGCCCAGAACCCCTCGTGTCAGTTTGTATTTTCTTTATCGCCCGTACCACTGTATGCCACGCTGGAAAGGCGATCTGTCATAGAGGCCGATTGTCTGTCCAAATCCATTCTGCGGGTTGCCATCGAGCAGGTTGTCTCGACCCGACCACACTGTATTTATTGGCCAGCCTTTGAAATGGTCCGTTGGCTGGGAGCCTATTTTCCTGGCATGTATGGCAAGGAGGATGGTTCCGTGCAGCATGTCTCGGAGGATATGGTCAGGACCATCATGCGCCATTTTCTCCGCGTCTATGGTCCGACCACCTCCCGGTGCGCACCCGTGCCGGATGGGTCGGGCGAAGCACCAAAAATTATTGTAAGAAAAGGTAAAGAGGATTGACCTGTCCCAGTACGGGCGCGTATCCTCGGGAGAGACTGGAGGGGTGTTATCGCTTTCGTAACCATTTCACCATTCATCAAGGAGGATCGTCGCATGAAACACACCACTTTGGCCGCCGCCGCCCTGGGCATCACCCTTGGCATGACGGGGATCCCATTGGCCAGCGCGACGGATTACGGTGCGACCTTGACGACAGATCGTCAGACTGTTCAAACAGACAGGCAGGTACTGCGCACCGATGTCCAACAATTGCGGACCGATCAGCGGACTGGCAACACCACGGCGGTGCCAACCGACCAGGCCAACGTCGCTACCGCCAAGAGTAATTTACAAACAGCCAAGCAGCAGATGCAAACCGATTATCAGGCGGCAAAAACAGCGGCCCAGCCGGTGTTGAAGGCAGATATGGCGGCCATCCAGACCGACCGGCAAGCTGTGCGAACCGATTATGGGCAATTGCGGACCGATCAAAGAGCCAGCAACACCACCGCAGTGGCCACCGATCAGGCCAAACTGACCGCAGACAAAGCCTCCTTGCAGACGGCCAGAGGGCAGTTGCAAACGGATAGAACAACCTACTTTGGCACGACAACCAGTGGATCCGGTTTCGGTGGCGGAATGGATGGTGGGGGCAGGGGCTATGGCGGCGGTGGAATGGATGGTGGGGGCAGGGGTTATGGCGGTGGCGGAATGGGCTTTGGGGGTGGTCGTCATCGTTAGTCCCAGGACAGGGCGGAGGAGTCTGGGGAGGCGGTTCACCGCGTCCCGTTATACACATCGCAAAAACTTGTTATGATTCATGGGGGTCCAGGGGAGATTATCTCCCCCGGTGGGGTCCAGGGGCAACGCCCCTGGTGGGGTCCGGGTGCTTCGCCCCGGAAAAACAAGACCCTGGAGTTGGACACCAACATGTTGCTACTGTGTCGTTTGTTGAT
>JADFYM010000198.1 GCA_015233035.1 Magnetococcales bacterium | reverse complement strand
CCGGCAAAAAATCTTGGCCTTCATTGAATACTTCAATGCAACGTTGACCAAGCCGTTTCGGTGGACCTATGCAGGACGGCCTTTGGCCGCATGAACAGTGGAAGCATTTGCGCCATCGGATACTACCGCGTCCGTGCGGGCGATTACCGTATCGTCTACCAAGTCAAAGACCAGAGATTGCTGGTGCTGGTCCTTGAAATTGGTCACCGGCGCGAGGTCTACCGCTGACCACCGAATGCCGGACCTGCCGCGACGCCGGTGGTTGACGCGCTGCTGTTTGGGAACAGTGCGTTCAGGCAACCACGGCGGCCCATTCCCGCTCACGCCCTTGCCAGACCTCTATCCAACCGGGCAGATCGGCGGCTGGCATGGGCTTGGCGATAAAATAGCCCTGGGCAAGATCGCATCCCGTGCGGCGCAAAAATTCCCAGTCCTCCTGATCTTCGACCCCTTCCGCGACAGTTTCCATGCCGAACTGCCTGGCCAGGCGGAGGCTGGCATCGTAGATCGTCTGCACCGTTTGATTGGCCCAGGCACCATGCACAAACCCCCGGTCAATTTTAAGCTCATCGAACGGGATGTCACGCAACTGGGAGAGGGATGAATGTCCCGTGCCGAAATCATCAATGGAGAGGCGGAAACGTTGCATGCGCAGACGGGTGAGAATTTCCAACGGGGCCCGTATATCCTTCATCAGTCGGCTTTCCGTTACCTCCAGCACCACATCTCGCGGTGTCACGCCCGCTGCGGCCGTCTGCCCGACGACATGGTTTACAAATTCCACGGAACTCAGGTTGTCCATCGAAATGTTGATGGCCACCCGTAACATCAGTCCAGCGTCCTGCCATATTTTAGTCTGGGCCAACGCGCCGATCATCACGACACGGGTCAGTTCATCAATCAGTCCATGCTCCTCCGCCACACCGATGAATCGGTCTGGAAATACCATGCCGTCCCGGGGATGCCGCCAGCGCACCAGGGCTTCCACCCCAATCACCCGCCCCGAGGCAACGGCCACTTTGGGCTGGTAATAATTGACCAACTCGTCGTTGGCGATGGCGTCACGCACGGCGTCCGCACCATAAACCTGCTCCACGGTCCGCCGGATCCTGGGCGACACGGGCGACCACTTTTCCAGCATCGCGGCCAGTGCGGCGGGCGGGACCGGCTTGTTCAGGTGGCCCAGCAATTTGATGTGGTGCGCAAGAGCCAAAACCTCGACCGTCTGTAACATGCGTTCACCTTCGCCACTGACCAGGATGAGACTGCCGCCATAGCCATGCTCGACCAGCTTGCGCAAAAATTCGATGCCGTCCATTTCCGGCATGTTCAGATCGCACAGAATGATATCGGGCGGACTGTCCGACTGGTCAACCCACTCCAGCGCGGCCTGCCCGCTGCTGCAACCCGTCACTTGAAAAAATCCCAGATTGGCCAGCATGTGGATGATCAACTTGAGCATGAAAGGTTCGTCGTCAACCACTAAAAGAATTGGCATCTGTCTTTCGGTCATTTAATTTTCTCCCTGTCACTATTGACGACTTGGCAGTGGTGCCTATCCCCCCAAAGAAATCCTTGCGACGGACAACGAGTCCAGATAACCGTTCACAGCCGCCATTTCCGTCTCGAAACGGGGCAACAGCACGGTCAATGCATCCGGCAGGTTGGCCAAGCCAGCCTCCTCCATCTCGGCGCACAACGCGCCAAGCGATAGAGCACCCACCGCGCGGGCTGCAGACTTGAGCTTGTGGGCCTCCGCGCCAGCCACGGTTGCCTCGCCTGTCTGACAGGCCGCCTGTAGACGTACCGCTATTTTGGCTGCGCTGGCGCGAAAATCTTGCAAAAACTCGTGGACAATTGCGGGATCGCTCCCGACCAGATCTTCGAGGAGTCGCACATCCACCGGTCCTGCCATGGCCCGCGTGGCGGGCGAATCCGGTAAATCCGGGCCAGACGGGACGACCGGCAGCCATTTTTCAAGCATGACTTTCAGGTCTGCCAACTGTACCGGTTTGCTCAGGTAGTCGTCCATCTGGGCGGCGCGGCAGTGCGCGGCCTCGCTGCGCAAGGCATTGGCGGTCAGAGCGATGATCGGAATGTGTTGGGCCTCCTTTTCTTCGGCACGAATGGCCGCCGTCAGTTGATAGCCGTCCATTTCCGGCATGTGCAGGTCCGTCAGCAGCAGTGCGTAATGGCCGTTGCGCCAGCTTTGCAGTGCCAGGCGGCCGTGGTCGACCATGTCCGCCGCATACCCGATCAGCGTGAGCTGACGCAGGATCACTTTCTGGTTGGTCTCATTGTCCTCCGCCACCAGAATCAAGCGGCCTTGCCGCAGGGCATCGGCACGGGATAACGGGCTGAATGCCACTTCCATTCTGCTGGAATAGGGTGTTTCTTCTTTCTCCTCCTGCGCCCGCCCTGCGGCAATGGCCACCGCCCGGAGCAGGGTCTGGCGGTTGAGGACATTGCCATCCACCGTCACTCGATCAGCGTCTTGCCGCTGCGGGTACCGGCGCGGCCCACGCCCTATCACGACAAAACGCGCGTTGACAGCATGGCTTTCCCGTCGGGTCCGGGTCACCACACGCAAACCATCCAGCGATGGTTCGTCGCCTGCGGCATCAATGATGAGTATCCAGAGACCGGCTGGACACGCGGCGACCCACTCCTGAGCGGTGGCCAAATCCGCTACCCGCTCGACAACGGCACGGGCGTGGACAAGATAGGTAGCCAGATCTCCGGCCAACCCCCCCGGATCGCCCACCACGAGGCACGACAGCCCGGCGACCTCGACTGCGCCCCCCTCGGGCTTGTCCGACAATGGCACAAAGGACAAGCGCAGCGTGAAGGTGGACCCCTCGCCCAGGGCACTCTGCACCGTGATCTCGCCGCCCATCAATTCCGCCAGATTGCGGGAAATGATCAGCCCCAACCCGGTGCCGCCAAAACGCCGGGTCGTGGAGACATCGGCCTGGGAGAAGGGGGAAAACAGGCAAGACAGGGTCTCCGCATCCATGCCGATGCCGTTGTCGATCACGTGCAATGCAACCATTACCCGATCCGGGTTGTGCTCAGTCAGCAGGGCGCGCACCGACACTCTGCCCGCCTGCGGCTGCCCGCTGGAAAATTTAATGGCATTGCTTGTCAGGTTGATCAACACCTGGCGCAGACGGAGCGTGTCGCCCAACACTTCTGCGGGAATCGCCGGATCGGTAAACAGGGTGAGTTCCACCCCTTTCCGAACGGCCAAATGGTCCAGCAAGCCGCACACCTTCTCCACCACGCTGGCCACCGACATCGGGATGCTTTCGATCTCCAACCGACCGGCCTCAATCTTGGAAAAGTCCAGAATGTCGTCAATGATGGTCAGCAGGGAGAATGCAGATTCACGAATGAGATCAACTGCTTCCACCTGGTATCCCTTGAGACTGCTCTGGTGCAGTACATCGATCATGCCGATCACGCCATTCATGGGGGTGCGGATCTCGTGGCTCATGGCGGCGAGAAAGTTTGCCTTGGCGCGATTGGCCTGCTCGGCATCGGCCCGGGATTGGGTCAATTCGGCAATAAAACGCTTGCGCTCGCGGATGTCGTGCAGGGTACCGACGAAAAAACACTGTCCCTTGACGCGATATTCACTGATTGCCAATTCCAGCGCGATGCACTCACCGTTTTTATGCAACCCTTCGACTTCACGGCCCATGCCGCTGCTGCTGGCCAAATCGGTTCGGCAATGCAAGTCGAGATAGCCGTCACAGGTGGCACGGTGGGACTCGGGAATCAGCATGGCAACATTTTTCCCGATCACCTCATCGGCCGCGTAGCCCAATATTTGTTCCACAGCCTGGTTGACACTGCGCACTATGCCGTGAGTGTCGATGGTGATGACACCGTCACGCAGATTTTCCACGATGGACTTGATCTCCTCCTCCTTGGTGTGCAGGGCATCCAACGCGGCGGTACGCTCTGCAATGCGCTCTTCGATCAGCGCATTCAGGTAGGACAGGCGACGGTTTTTCTCCTCCAAAGCCAGATGGATCCGCACGCGGGCCCGGACAATGGGAGAACTGATCGGTTTGGTGATATAATCCACCGCCCCCATTTGCAGCCCTTCCAATTCGTCTTTGGCATCCGACTTGGCCGTGATAAAAATGACCGGAATGCTTTGGGTGCGCAGGTCCCGTTTCAGCCGTCGGCAGACTTCATAGCCATCCATGCCCGGCATGACGATATCGAGCAGAATCAAATCCAGTTTGGGATCCATGGCAGCCAATCGCAAAGCCGAGGGACCATTCAACGCGGCATGAACGACGTATTCATCCTCCAGGGCATTTTTTAGAACGTCCAGATTTTCAATGGTATCATCCACGATCAGGAGGGAGGGTTTTTTGACGTCGTCCTGCACGTTCGGTCTCCAGATAAACACCCTTGACATTAGGTACTGTGCTTTGCCGTGCACACGGCCATAGCACCCAGGCCAAGAATATCCGCCGTGATGATCCTGCCTGGAGCCAGAAGTAGCAGGACTCGACGATAATGAATATCGAGCAAATACTCGACGGTGTATCTTTTTTCCCACCCGGCAGTCCCGATGGTCCGATTTTTCCCGTTGCGCACAGAACATCCTCCGGGGGCCAAGCGGGGCCGCGCCAGCCTGTCACGCGCTCAGAGGGCGGTGTAGGCGGGATATCCCATTGGTCGCTTTCCAGGATCCACCCTTCTCGCCGCCAGCAACCCATGCTCATCAAGTCCCAGCACCCCTTCCTCCACCATTGATTCCATGATAACCGTGACGACATCTGCCGACAGATCCTTCATCTGGTGCAATTCTGACAGGATCGGGGCGGCAAGGCGACGGAAGCCTTCCTGGGTCATCACCGCTGGCTGGTGGGGTGTGGATATACTGCGCATGGTCACAATTGACGAGTATCGTCATTCCCGCGCAGGCGGGAATCCAGAAGGGCCAACAGGCCAACTGGATTCCCGCTTTCGCGGGAATGACGGAACAGAAAGTATCGCTTATGACCGCGCATAGTATAGTCTGCTCTTGGACCGCTTCTTGGCAGCCCGCTCCTGTGACCAACGTTTTTGCGCATCCTTGGCAGACACTGGCTCCTCCACGCGACTTGTTTTTCCTGGGCGAAGTGCGTCCTACCAATGGAACCGTTTCCAATTCAATGCAACATCCGACCGATTTTCTTCAGAAGCTTTTGGGCACCTGGATAGTCCATCTGTTGGATCCGCTCTTCCAGTTTTTCCATATCATCTTGCCAACTTTTCCGGTTGATTACCTGTTTCAGAACTTCCAGTATCAACTCGGCGTCTGTGTCACGGAGTTCGAGCAGATTGGATAACTCCCTGAGTATAGGGCCAATCTCAGCCTGATTCGGTGCAGTGTCATCAGAATCATCGACCGTGTGACAAGCCGCGACGGACTCCTCGCCGTTCGATTGCAAACCCTGGATGGTACTCAAGACCTGTTGCAACGCCTGATTGAACTCTGTGAGCAGAAAAGGCTCCTGCTGGATGTGGTCCCGTTCAATAGCCCGTTCCACTACACGCGCAGCCTGTAGCAGGCGGGTTGCAGAAATATTCCCCGCGATTCCGGCCATTGAATGGGCCAAATGCCGGGCAGTGTTCAAATCACCCTGTTGCAATGCCATCTGAATTTTATCGCTGATTCCCGCATGCTCCTTGAACCTCGTCAACAGCGATTTCAAGAAAGCCTCCTGCCCTCCCAAACGCGCCAAGGCGTTTTGGATATCAATACCTTCCAGGACCTTCGGCAAAAGACCTGTTGCACGGACATCCCTTGTCACGCCCTTGGGCGAACGCCCAAAACGCGGGTTGGTGCCTTCTGGATTGATCCATTGGGTCAACACTGCATAAAGCTGTTTGATGTCGATGGGTTTGCTGAGGTAATCGTTCATCCCCGCAGACAGGCTCGCCTCCCGTGCGCTGGCCTGGACATGAGCGGTCATGGCAATAATGGGCAATGATACAAACCTCGGATCGTCACGAATGTGCCGAGTAGCTGTATAACCGTCCATATTGGGCATTTCGACATCCATAAGGACTGCATCGAAAGGGGTTGTCCCCAATCGATCCAAAGCTTTTTGGCCATCGCATACCTCCTCTACGATAACGCCGACTTTCTTCAACAACTCGCAGGCCACCTCCCGATTGAGAGAATTATCTTCGACCAGCAACACTCTGGCACCACCAATCCGCTTGCACGTATCCGCTACGTCTGCAGTGTCCTCGGAGGAGCGATGAACGTCGGTGACTTCCCCGCCGAACACATCCATAAGCAGGTCATTCAAAGCCTGTGCGGATTCGGTAAAGGCAGGACCGCTCAGATGGAAATGTTTGCGCACTATAGCTAAGTCGGCGTGGTCAGTTTCCATGGCCCGCCCCAATTCGGCCAGACATGCAGCACCTATAGCAAGGCTGGAGGATTTTAGAGTGTGGGCAGCGATCCTCACTGTTTCTATGTCGTTTTGTTCCAGAGCCTGTTCCAGTTCGGCCAACAATTTCGGAGTTCCTGTCAAGTAATGTCTCACCATTTTGTCCAGCAGGCCGGTGCCACTCTTTCGGGTCAATTCCAGAATACGGCCCAAAGCAATGGGGTCCAATACTGGAGTGGATGGTACAACACCTTCATTGCTTTCTTCACCAGACAGCACAGGGGGAGAAGGCATGACCAGTGAAACATTCTGACCAGGATCCAAGGATAACGGATCGACAGGTTCCCTCCCTTCCGTATCGCCGCTGGCCTGCGGCATCCAACGATTCAGTATGGTGCCCATTTCCGCTTGACTGAATGGTTTTGGCAGATAGTCGTCCATTCCTGCTGCGCGGCATTGCTGCCGATGCCGCTGCAATACATGGGCGGTCAGGGCAACGATAGGGGTACGCCGACGCTCCGTTTGTTCTTCCCATTGACGAAGACGTCTGGTCGTTTCAAAACCGTTCAAAACAGGCATTTCGCAATCCATGAAGATGATATCGAAGGGCGTCGCGGCCTCGCGGACAGTGTCCAGGGCCTGATGGCCTGTGTCAGCGACCGTCACTTGACAACCAAACAGTTCCAAGGTCGCCACTGCCACCTCCTGGTTGACCAGGTTGTCTTCCACCAGCAGGATGCGGCCATCGAACTGAATGTCGTCCGGCATGATTGATCGTTGGACGACATTCAAGGCGGCAACATCCCGTTGATCCCCTGGTTGTTGCATGCCAAAACGGACCGTGAACCAAAAGGTTGACCCTTGACCAGGAACACTCTTTACGCCCAATTCCCCACCCATGATGCCCACCAGTCTCTGGGTGATGGCCAATCCCAGGCCTGTGCCACCAAATTTGCGCGAACATGAGGGATCTTCCTGGGAGAACTCCTGGAACAGACGACTCTGAAATTCAGGAGAAATGCCAATACCTGTATCGGTTACCTGAAAACGAAGCAGGACATCCGCCTCCTGTTGCTCCACGACATCCACACTCACATCGATGGATCCCTCTGCGGTAAATTTAACGGCATTGCCCACCAAGTTGAAAAGTATCTGGTTGAGGCGATAAGGATCCCCAAAAAGGTGGCAAGGCACCCCATCTGCCATCTCATAGTTCAGCACCAATCCCTTGGACTCTGCTTGACTGGCTAAAACTGCGTTGACATCTTGAATAACACCTCCCAGATCGAATTGAATGATATCCACAACCATTCGGCCAGCCTGCATCTTGGACAGATCCAGAACTTCATTGATAATGCGCAGCAAAGTGCGACCAGAGCGATGAATCGTCTCAATATAATGGCGTTGCCGTTTCGTCAGAGGCGTTCTCAAAACCAGATCGGCCATTCCCAATACCCCGTTCATGGGGGTGCGGATTTCGTGGCTCATGGTGGCAAGGAATTGACTTTTAGCCTGGTTGGCCGATTCAGCTTTGAGAACTGCCTCCTCCAACTGAACGCGCAGCTCATCTTTCTCCTTGAGTGAACGCTGCATCTGTTTATTCTTGCGTACAAGCTCCCGCTGGGCGGCATTGATCTCATTGTGCAGTTTGGCCTGGGGTGTCCAAATCGGGCCTTGGCTGTTGACCGGTTTTTGGATAGGATTCCCTGGAACCGTCGTTCGCGTGTTTACGCTGCGGCATCTTCAGGGTAGTATGGCCGCTTTTGGTGCTCTAT
>JADFYM010000197.1 GCA_015233035.1 Magnetococcales bacterium | reverse complement strand
CCAGGATGTTGCGGGTGCATATTTTTTTGATTCGCAGTCCCTTGATGCCCCGATACGGGGCTCCGCCCCGAACCCCGCCAGGGGCGTTGCCCCTGGACCCCACCAGGGGGATAATCCCCCTGGACCCCTGCACATATTCATGATTCTTCGAGAAGTGTGTAATGGAATGGCTATCTGTCCAACAGATAATCGGCTCTGTCTTATCGTTTCGGCCACCAGGGGCGTTGCCCCTGGACCCCACCGGGCCCCCTTGATTAAAATGGTTTATCCAGCCATTCCCCCACAAATCCGGGGGTACGGATGGGTTTGCCCTCTTCGGTGATCAGGAGGGCTTCACAGCCTGGAAAATGGGCCAACAGTGCCAACCCTTTTTCCGGGCCGAGGACAAAAATGGCGGTGGCCAGACTGTCGGCCAGGGTGGATTCCGCCGCCTGCACAGAGACCGAAATCAGACCCGCATAGGCGGGATTGGCGGTGGTGGGATCCATGATATGGTGATAGCGTTTGCCTTCGTACAGGAAAAACCGCTCATAATCGCCCGACGTGGCCAGGGCGATATCCCCTTGCAACAGGGAGACGGCGACCACCTGATCGTGTTGGCGCGGGTGCTGGATGCCGATGCGCCAGGGTTCTCCCCCCTTGCTGCCCAGAATGCGCAGATCCCCCCCGGCATTGAGGACGGCATCGGTGACCCCGTCCTGACGCAAGACGGCGATGGCCCGGTCAATGGCATATCCTTTGCCGATACTGCCCAGGTCCAGGCCGACACTGGTGGATTGGAGACGTATTTGCAGGGTATGCTGTTCGGTCTCTTGCAACTCGATGGCATTGGTTGGCGGATAGGCCTGCAACCAATCGCGCAAGGCGGTGGCGGGCGGGGGCTGGCTGACGACCCGGTCGGAGGAAAACCCCCACAGAGCGGTCAGCGGTTCCAGACTCATGGCAAACGCCCCATTGGAATACTGGGTCACCGCCAGGCCACGGCGCAGGAGTTGGCCCAACTCGGTGGAAACGGGTATCCAGGTTCCACGTGGAACCTGATTGATATGGCTGACCTCGGTGTTTGGTCGATGGGAACTCAACTTGTCCTCGACGCGCGCGATTTCGGCGAAGACGTGCAGGGCGACCCGTTCGGCCTGCTCGGGGGGCAGATTCCAGAGCGAGAGGGTGACCAGGGTGCCCATCATCATCCGGGTGGTCGTCTGGACTTGCGGTGCCTTGGAAAAAATGCCCGTCAGAAATGCCACACCCAACAGCGCGACCAGCCCCAGAGGCAGACCCATTTTCAGCAGGAGACCACCGCGCCGGTTCATGATGCCCCGCCCATATCGCCCCACAGAGATTGACAGACGGCCACGACGGTCAGGGCGGCGGTTGCCGTGCGCAAAATGCGGGGCCCCAGCCCCAGGGTGACAAAGCCCAGTTGTTCCCGGGCGAAGGACTCTTCCCAGGGGTCCAAGCCACCTTCTGGTCCGACCAGCAGGGTGACGGCTGCACCGGGAGGGGGACAGTGTCGCAACGGGGATTGGGTCGGGCGTTCCTCCCAGAACAGCCAGCGTGGTCCCGGGGGCAGTTCGATGCCCAATTGGGTCCAGGAAAGGGGCATGGCCAGTTCCGGCACCCGCGTGCGACCGCACTGTTCTGCCGCCTCGATGGCGATGCGGTGCAGGCGTTGCCGTCGGTTGGTGGTCAATTCGCTGTTGGCGTTGCTGGAACTGCGGCGGCAGAGCAGGGGGATGATGCGGAAGACGCCCAATTCGACCGCCTTTTGGATGGTCAGTTCCATGGCGTCCGGTTTGGACACCCCCTGGACCAGGGTGATGGCCAAGGGTGATTCACGCTGGCAGGGCGAAAAGGTCAACACCTCTATCTGGATTGAAGCATGGTTGACCAGAACGGCTTGCCATTCGCCCTCCTCCAGACCGGTAAAGAGCACAACCGGTGCGCCGGGGGCCAGGCGCAAGGTGCGCAGCAAATAGCGTTGCACGGCTTCTTCGGGAGAAAGCCGTTGTCCGACATGCAGCGGTTGTGGCCAATAGAGACGGGGAATCATGGCGGCCTTTCTTGTCTGTAGTGATTGCGGGTCCAGAGGGAAACGCTTCCTGGCAAGGCTGGGCGTCGCGCACACTTCTTTTACCATCAGCAGCCATTTTGCACCAGAGATTAAGGGGGACCGGGGGGGATTATCCCCCCCGGTGGGGTCCAGGGGCAAAGCCCCTGGTGGGGTTGGGGGCGAAGCCCCCACTGGCAACACCTGCCATGGCGGGCGAGAGGGCCGCCATACATTTCATGCAGGTTGGCGGCACGAACGGCAAAGAAGTATATACTGCACGCGGGGCCTTGATCATCATTTCGTCCACGAACTCTCCTGGATGCCCGCCTTCGCGGGCATGACGGGAATGGGTATGACACGAAATTCGCTCGTCATTCCCGCGAAGGCGGGAATCCAGGGTTCTGACTGGAATGGCCGAAACGATGATCAATGCCGCACGCGGTCATAAGCGACACTTCCTGTTCCGTCATTCCCGCGAAAGCGGGAATCCATTGGGTCTGTTGGACCTCCTGGATTCCCGCCTGCGCGGGAATGACGATTGATGAACGTCGCCAGCGGGTACACGAACCGGGATCCTGGATTCCCGCCTGCGCGGGAATGACGATACTCGTCAATTGTGACCGTGCGCAGTATAATGGCGGTGATGGTTGTTTGTCCCATGCCCGCCCCCGATCCTTCATTCAAGGTTGAATCGACATGAACGCTCCCGGACACCCCCCCCTGCCCAGCATATTATTGGCTTACGGTTTTCGCCCATTTTTTCTCAGTGCGGCCATCTGTTCCATCGTCAGCATGGTGGCCTGGTTGCTTGTGCTGGATGGCCAGTGGCAGGGAGCCACCTTTCTGACGCCCTCCATCTGTCATGCGCATGAAATGTTGTTTGGCGTTGTCGCGGCCAGTGCGGCGGGATTTTTGCTGACGGCCTCGCCCCTCTGGTCAAAAAAACCGGCCCTGACAGGACGACCACTTCTGCTGTTGTGGCTCGCCTGGTTGCTGGGTCGCCTGGCCATCATCGCGGCACCCTGGTTGCCCGCCGGATGGGTGGCGGCGTTGGATCTGCTCTTTCCGCTGGCCCTGATTGTTGCCACCGGGCCAAATTTATGGAATACGGGCAAACCCGTGCAGCGCATTTTTCCCGTATTGTTGGGTATACTGGCGATGGGCGATGGCTTGATACACGGGGAGGCGATGGGGCTGGGGGTGGATACCGCCCGCCTGGGTCTTTATCTGGGGGTGAATGCCATCATTTTTTTTCTGGTCATGGTGGGGGGACACATCATGCCGATGTTCACCCGCGCCGCCTTGGCCGAGCAAGAAAATTGGCCGCCCTGGCCGATCATTCCGGCCCTGGAAATCGCCGGGGCGGTCACCATGGCGGGGGTGATGCTGGCCGATCTGTTGTGGCTGGGAGAAGCGATGGCCGCTCCCTTTCTGTTGGCCGCTGGCGTGGTGCAGGGCATCCGTCTCTCCCGCTGGCACAGTCTGCAAACACGTGCTCTGCCGTTGTTGTGGGTTTTGCATCTGGGCTACGGTTGGCTGGTGGGGGGATTGTTGGTGCGGGGGGTGGCGCAACTGACCGGCTGGATTGCCCCTTCGACCGCGTTCCATGCCTTGACCGTGGGTGCCATGGGCCTGTTCACCCTGGGGATCATGTCCCGTGTCGCGCTGGCACACACCGGACGCGCCCAGGTGGCAACACGGCCATTGGCGGCGGCCTTCAGCCTGGTGGCGGTGGCGGTGGTCCTGCGCGTGTTCGGGGTGGCTTTTTGGCCGTTTGCGAGTTTAATCGGGTCCGGGATGTTGTGGGTGGTGGCTTTTGCGCTGTTTTTGATCATCTTTTGGCCCATTTTGACCCGTCCGCGACCGGATGGGCAGGCGGGGTGAGGCAAGTTGCCATCCTTTTCACCTGCCCTGGACGGATATTGGCAGAGACTGTATAGGGTTTTATGGACAGGATCGTTTTGGGATGGTATTTTGCCCAGAAACGAATAGGTTGCATCGCCTACAGTTGCATGAGGTGGGACCCGAATGAGTGCTGCGCGACGACACTGCCTTCTCTTGGCCGTCTGGTTGGTGACGCTGGGATGTCTTGCCACCGTGGCACAGGCCGTCGACAGCGGCGCGGAATATGCCTTGCAACTCGGGATCAAAATGTTTCCCACCCTGGTCGGTGGCAATCTGGACATCGATACCCAAAAAAATGCGGAGGGCAAACTGCTGCTGCTGGTCGTCTACCAGGAAAATCGGCAGGGCGGCGAGGAGGTGGTCGCCAGGATGAACAGCTCGGTCAGGGTCATCTACAAAACACCCGTCCAGATCCTGCTGACCGATGTAGCCGGCTTTGCGGCCTTCGCGGCCCAACCGGTGGCGGGCATTTTTCTCGCCGAACCGCTCGCCTTGACCCCGCGCACCGCAACCATCGCCTTTGGCATCCAGAAAAAGGCGGTCGTCTTCTCCCCCTTTGACGGCGATGTGCAACAGGGCATTCTGGCCGGTTTGCATATCGCCATCCAGGTGCAACCCGCCCTGAATCTGACCACCCTGCGCAACTCCGGAATTCGCATGAATCAACTGTTTTTCAAGGTGGCCCAGACCTATGAATAGTCTCAAGCACCTCCTGCCAAGACGTCTGGCGACCCACATTTTCTTGATTTTCTGGGGGGTGGCGTTGTGCCTGATCGGGAGTTTTTTCTGGTATTGGCAAAATGTGGTGGTGGAACAGATCCGCATCCAGGAAAAGGCCAAGGTGGAATTGCTGGCCCCGCTGTTCGCCGCCCAGGCCGTCGCCGCCTTGGACCTGGTGGATCCGGAAAAACGCGCCTTTCAACTCGATCTCCTGGTGAGCCATATCATGGTGGCCAAAGATCCAACCACCGGCCAACATCTGTTCGAGGGGGTGGAACTGGAAGGCGCGGACGGCCAACAATGGATCCGTCATCCCCCCGGTCCTGGGTTCAATGGCTTTACCGCCGCATCCATCCTGGTTTCCGAGACCCAGTTGACCCCGCTTGGCCTGTTGCGTCTGCATTACAGCGGCGTCTTTTTTGAACGATTGCAGGCAGAGGGCTGGAAAAAACTGTTGCAGGGCATGGGCAGCATGGCCTTGATTCTGCTCGTGATCTGGTATCTGTTGTCACGCCTGCTGGAGCCTCTGGGTCTGCTGGCGGCGGCCTTGCGGGATGGGCGACCCGGCATGACCAACCAGACCTTGCCCGCCTTGAAAAAAATGGCAGGGGATGAAATCCGTTGGGTGTATGAGGCCATCGGTGACCTGCTGGCGGCATTGAAACAGGAACGGGATCTGCTGGAAGAACGGGTGACACAACGTACCCAGGAGTTGCATTGCGCCATGGTGGCGGCCGAGGCAGCCAACCTGGCGAAAAGCGAATTTTTGGCCAACATGAGCCACGAGATTCGCACCCCCATGAATGCCATTATCGGCCTGGTCGATCTGGCCCGCAAGCAGGAGCTCTCGGCTCGGCTGGAGGATTATCTGACCAAGACCCATTTTGCTGCCCGCTCTTTGCTGCGCATTCTCAACGATATCCTGGATTTTTCCAAAATCGAGGCCGGCAAGCTGGAACTGACCCCGGAACGGTTCGATCTGCACGATTTGTTTGAACACATGGCCGACCTGTTCAGAAATCAGGTCAGCAGCAAACATCTGGAATTAAACCTGGAGCTGCCGCTCCGCACGGAAGCCGTGCTGATGGCCGATGCCATGCGTCTGGAGCAGGTGTTGATCAATCTGATCGGCAATGCGATCAAGTTTACGGACGAGGGGGAGATCGTGGTCCGTGCCCAGCCGGTGGTGCAGGATGCGCAGCAGGTGCGGGTCGATTTTTGGGTGCAGGACAGCGGCATTGGCATCCAGCCGGAGCAGATGGCCGCGCTGTTCCACTCCTTTGTCCAGGCCGATGGTTCCCACACGCGCAAATATGGGGGCACCGGGCTGGGTCTGGTCATCTCCCGGCGCATCATTGAGATGATGGGTGGCACCATCCGGGTGGAGAGCCGCCCTGGGCACGGGAGCACATTCCTGTTTGACATTGTGTGTGCACGTTGCCCGGAGATCCAAAACCGCATTCCGGTGCCACCGGTGGATTTTCTCCAGATGAAAGTGCTGGTGGTGGATGACAATGCCACGGCCCAGGCCATTGTGGTCGACATGCTGCAAGCCTTTGGCTTTGCGCCCGAGATGGCCGGTTCCGGGGCCCTGGCCCTGGCAAAAGTGGCGGCGGCGCAACAGGCCGGGCAACCCTATCCACTGCTGATCATGGATTGGAGAATGCCGGGCATGAATGGTATCGAGACTGCCGAGCGTATCCTGGCAGCGGGCCATGCCCCGAAAATTATCCTGCTGACCGCCTTTGCCCAGGATGAAATCAAGGGGGAGGCCGGGAATGTCGGAATCAACGCCTGTTTGGCCAAGCCGGTCAACTGTTCGCAACTGTTCGATGCCATCATGACGGTGTTTGGGCAGGAGGTGCCCCGGCACGCGCGTGCCCGACCGGATGAGGCGGACGAGACCGCCATCATGCAGCGCATTGGGGGGGCCCGCATCCTGTTGGTGGAAGACAATCGGATCAATCAGCAGGTGGCCACAGAGATCCTGGAAGAGGTCGGCCTGGTGGTGGAGATCGCCAACAATGGACGCGAGGGGGTGGAGCGGGTGGCGCGGTTTCAGTACGATGCGGTCCTGATGGATCTGCAAATGCCGGAGCTGGATGGCCACCAGGCCACGGTGCAGATTCGTCGCGATCCCCAATTTGCGCAGTTGCCCATCATTGCCATGACCGCTCATGCCATGAGCGGTGATCGGGACAAATGTCTGGCGAGCGGCATGAATGACCATGTGATCAAGCCGATTGACAAAAAACAGCTTTTCTCCGCCCTGCTCCGCTGGATCGATCCGAACAAAATGGTGCGGGGGTCGCTTGTGCGCCAGCCTGACCGTCGGCCAGGGGAAAAATCATTGATCTGGCCAGCTTCCCTGCCGGGGATTGACCTGACGGTCGCTTTGGCGCGCCTGAATCAGAATGACCGGCTGTTGCGCTCCATCTTGTTGGAGTTTCGGCGCGATTTTGCCCCGATGCCGGGCAGGATTCGCGCCGCCCTGGAGGGGCGTCGTCAAAGCGATCTGGAAATGGCGGCGCGACTGGTCCATGCGGTCAAGGGTGTGGCGGGCAATTTTTCCGCCGGGCCGTTGTTCCAGGCTGCCGTTGTGCTGGAAGAGGGGATCGAGACCGTCCGCAAACCGGCCTGGCCCGCCTTGCTGGAGGGGTTTGAACAGTCCATGGCCGAGGTCATGGCCTCCATCGACCAATTGCAACTCGGCGCGGGGGAGGTGTCACAGGTTGGGCAACATCTCCCCTTCGACAAGGAGCAGGCCACCCCCCGGATGCGAGAGCTGGCCAGGCTCCTGCGGAGTAACAGTGCCTTTGCCCAGGAGGCCTTTGATCTGGTCAGACCGTTGCTGTCTGGCGCGGGGGAGGCGGTCAGGCAGGATCTGGCCCGCATGGAGGCGCATCTGGAGTCTTTTGATTTTGCCGATGCTCAAGCCATACTGGTGCGGTTGGCAGAGCAATGGGAGATTGACCTGACGGAGAGTGCCCCATGAATGGACAGACGAAAAAAGCGTGCCTGTTGCTTGTGGATGATATTCCCGCCAACATCAAAAGCCTGGTGGCTGTTTTGCGGGCGGATTATGAGCTTTTGATCGCCAAGAGCGGGTTGCAGGCCATTACACTGGCGCAATCCGGAGCCGTGGATTTGATTCTCCTCGATGTGGTCATGCCGGAGATGGATGGGTATGCGGTCTGCAAACAGCTCAAAGGATTGCCGGAGACCGCACACATTCCGATCATTTTTCTGACGGCCAAGAGTGAGGGGGTGGATGTGGCCATGGGATTGGCACTGGGTGCGGTCGATTTTTTGACCAAACCGGTCGATCCGCTGCTGGTGCAGGCGCGGGTCAGGGGCCATCTGGGGTTGCAGAGTGGCTGGTGCGACGCCGACCGTTAAACCGCACCTATTTCGGAATGCGTAGTGGACAGAAGTGAAAATCAGTGACCCGTCCACAAGGACATGATACGCTGCCTGCTCACGTTAATTTTTCTCGGAGGGCTGGCCATGGGACAAGGTCTTGAGTCTGCGATCTC
>JADFYM010000196.1 GCA_015233035.1 Magnetococcales bacterium | reverse complement strand
TAGAATTTCAAGGTTGCTCATCGCCGCTTGCCTTGCATACATCTGGATTATTTACTTGGGGGTGGTAGCAAAAGAGGGCGGCTGGGTGGGTGTCATCCACAGAACCGAACGGTGTGACCTAAGCTTGTTCCAACTTGGGTTAAGATTCTTGGAGTACATCATGAACGAAGGGATGGAAATTCCGGTTGCGTTTGTGCTGTCAGCAGGGTGGGAAAAAAGTGTCCGGTAGTGAACACCAGGATGGAATCCTCTCTGATGTTGTGTTGGCGCGCCCATACAAGCACCAATTCCAGAGCCTGTTCTGGTTCCCTTTTGACTTTCAAATTTTCGGTGTCCAATTTTATCCATCGCGCTTGCTCTTCGCCACCCAATTCGGCAAATTCTTCCAAAGATAAATCTCGGTAGTCAAAAGGATGAATTTTTCTAATATACCTAATTCTTTCCCTCGTGAACAACCAAAGAAAATGCCATCAAAACAGATCTCTTTACTAGGTCTGGTGATATCCCGGTGTCCATTTTTTGACGTGTCATCACCGTTGTGGCAGATGCTTGAAATTTCTTCTCCATGAATTCTCGCCCTTGTTCCTCCACTTCGACTGGCACCACAGCGACTGCCAGTGGGCTTTTCTGGCTGCAAACCACGGCCAATTGATCGCTCAGATGTCTCTCGATAAATACTCGCAAGGTCAGTCCATCGGGTATAAGCGGAAATTGGTTTTTAAAGTTTTGGCCTAATTGGGAGAGGAGCATGGGTTCCCTCATACCTGCCCAATATCCTTTAACTGTATTTACAATAAATTCTATCTCTTTTGAGTTGTCCATATTAAACCTCTTTAGATATTTTATGAGAAAAGGTGACCGACCCCGCTGGCACACGATCCACCAACCAAGTAATGCGCCGCAAGCACTACGGTGATTATGTAATCACATGCAACCGTTTGCTGTCAAGAAAAAATCTCAATGCTATACGCAAAAGACCGGAGGTAACCTCAGCCAAGCTACGTTGGAGAGGCTGATCCATGCACATTTAATCAAAGAACGTTGATCTTTGAACGCGCAACACCCTGTTTTGGTAACCGATCCGGTGACGCCCGCCCCGTCAAACGTCGGGCCATACCCAAAACAGCCCCCCCCCTCTCACTCCGGCCTGTTCCGCACCCACACCTCCCGTTGCGGGAAGGGAATTTCGATCCCCTGGGCGGTAAAGGCATGGTTGATCGCGGTGTTGAGCCGATCCCGCATGATCCAGCGCAGCCCCGGATCGGGCAGACAGACCCGCAATTCAAAATCCAGCGAACTCGCCCCATGCTGGACAAACAAGGCATCCGCCGGGGGATCCGTCAAAATTTCGGGTTGCTGACGGGCCAACGCCAGCAATATCCCCTTGACCTGTTCAATGTCGCTGCCATAGGCCACCCCGATGGGGATGACAATGCGCAACGTGGTATTGGCCAGGGTCCAGTTGGTCACCTCCTTGGTGATCAGATCCCGATTGGGCACCAACTGCTCCTGATAATCGGTGTTGAGCACCGTCGTGGCGCGAATGTTGATCCGGGTGACGCGACCGGTAATGGTGGAGCCAATCGTGATCCAGTCGCCCACCCGGATGGGCCGCTCCAGCAGCAAAATAATGCCGCTGACAAAATTGGCCACAATCTCCTGCAAACCAAACCCGATCCCCACGCTGATGGCGGCCACCAGCCAGCCAATCTTGGCAATGTCCAGATGCAGTTCGTTCAGCGCAGACAGCAAACCGACGATGGCAATCAGATAACGGGAGATGGTCAACACCGCATACCGGGAGCCGGCATCCAACGACAACCACGAAAACACCACCAGTTCATAGATGCGCGGCAAATGCTTCACCAGCCAGCTGATGACCAGCAACGTGAGGAGAAAACGGACAAAATCCACCAGCGTGACCAGCACCAACTGGCCATCGCTGCCGGTGGTGTTGTAAAGCGTCCAGCCCTTGAGCACCTGAAAAAGCTGTTCGTGAATTCCCCAATAGTTGCTCAGCAACACCAGACCGCCCAGAATGAACACCCGGCGCAGGGAGGCATTGATCTGCCGCACCATCTGGCCACGGCTCACGCTCCCCCGGTCACCGGGAGCCAAGACGGTCGGCTTGCGCCGACGGCGACGGACCAACCGCTCGACGGTGGAGGACAAGGCACGATAAAGGCCGATCAACAGAAAAAAGGTCATGACCGTGCGGATGCCATTATAGGCCAACCAGGAGGCCCCGAAATGATACCCCGCCACATCCAATACCACCACCACAGCCATGAACAGGGACAACAACCAACTGATCCCGCGCCAGTGTTTGCTGAGCAGGGCCGCCGAACTCTGTTTGACCGGCAGTTCCGGGTTTTGCTCGTCAGA
This sequence comes from Magnetococcales bacterium, assembly GCA_015233035.1. Classification (GTDB taxonomy): domain Bacteria; phylum Pseudomonadota; class Magnetococcia; order Magnetococcales; family Magnetaquicoccaceae; genus Magnetaquicoccus. The sequence continues at coordinate 5,834 of JADFYM010000196.1, read as the reverse complement.
GGGTGCGGCGTGGGCAAAGGCGTGGCGTGGCAGCGGGGCATCGTGACGAATCAGGCGATAGAGGGCATAGGCGGCCGCACATTCAAATAGGGTATAACCCAACCTCGGCAGGGCCTCATAGAGAAAAGGCGGCGCGCGAAAGATAAACCAGGCGGGCAAAAAGATTAAATAGGCCACCAGGCTGATCTCAATCGAGCGTGCCAGGCTCTGGATGACATCATTCGGCAGGCGCAAAAATTGTTTCGCCAAGCCATCGGGGGTCAACAGTTGCCGATTGGCCGCCCATAAAAACCAGAAAGCGGCCAGCAACAACAGCCCGTCTTGAAAAAGCCCCTGCACCAGGGCCACCGTCGCCGTCGGCAAGGGGAGCAGATGCGCAGCCAGGACCAGCACCAGCAGATATAATGGTCCCAGGATGGGGCGCAGCAGGGTGGCCAGCACCGCCTCCGAGGAGAGGACGTCCGGTTTGTGACCCTCTGTAGAGTGGTCGGGGGTCTGTTTCAGCAGATGGCGCAACTGCTGATTGATCCACCATAAACTGGGGGGCAGCAAGAAAAACAGGACAATACCGGCCAAGAGCAGGACCGACAGGCGGACCGCATCCCACTCGTAGGCCGTCTGCTCTGGATCCCCCACATGCCGCCAGATATGGAGCAGCGCGTTGGGACGGCTGGAAAACAGTTCATCCGAGAGCTGTTGCAGGAGGGTCATCCCCAGAGGCAGAGCATCCTGGATCCAAAAAACGCGCGCCAGCAGAAAGGTTTCCATGGCATCCAGGGTGCCGGTCCGTTCCAGGGTCAACAGTTTCAATCGTTGTCCGTCGGCTTGCAGATCGAACAGCAGATGCTTTTCTTCGATCAATAATTGACGATACGTATTGCGCATTTGGGTGGTTTGTTGGGCAAAGGCCTCCTTTTGGACCACCGGCAGATGGGTCTGGATCTCCGCCATGGCGGCGGCCCAGGAGGCGTTCAATTCGGCCAACGCGGAATCGATGATATAGAGCCGGGGTTGCAGTTCGGTCACCCGTTGCAGCAACTCCGGGCGGGGTGGCTCACGCAACTCCCAGCGGCGACGGGCGAGTCGTTTGAAATTGTCTTTGAGAATTTCTGCCGCCAACCCCTGGGTGCCGAACTGTTTGGTCAACGCTTGCAGATTTTTCAACTCATCCTGTTCATTTTGCAGCAAGTGTTCCTGCTCGGAAGAGACACTGACAATGTCGGTGTGCAATTTGTTGAGATCGGCCCCATTTTTTTGCAGGCGGGCAATTTCCAGATCCCAGTAGGTCAAAAATTTTTGTTCCGGGCTGCTGGCCTGTTGGGCGGCCTGTTCCTTGAGCCGCAACGCCTCCTGACGCACGGTGAGGGTGGCCGCCTGCTGATTGTTGAGTGCCCCCTGATAGAGGGCAAAGGCTCGTTGTTGATATTGCAGGGTCGCCTGGGCAATCTCCAGTTGTTTGTCCTGGAGCGTGACGCCGTCCATCGCACTGTTTTGTTCCGCCTCCCAGCGGGTCAGCAATGCCTGGGCGATCTGCCCGTCAATGCGGGCATTTTCCGCTTGCAGGGTCAGTGGTCGTTTCTTGTTGCCCTCCGCCTTGGTGGCCAACTCCTGGGATTGCTGGGCTCCTTCCTTGGCCTGGCGCAATCGTTCCTTGGTGGCGAGGGTCTTTTCCGGGATTTGTCCCAGCAGCAGTTGGCGTTCCTTGGCCTGGGCGGTGAGGGATTCCACTGTCTGGTTGGCCTTTTCCAATGCCTCTTGCGCTTGCTTGAAGGCCTCCGGGGTGGGCTTGTCGGGGGTCTTGGGGGGAGGTTGCAGGGCAATCTGGTCCAGGGTTTTTTTCAGGGCCTCCTCCTGGGTGCGCCGATTGGCACTGGCGGCTTGCAGGGCTTGCAACCGTTCCACGGTCTCCAGAAACTCTTGCAGGAGGGAGATTCGTTTTTGCAGCAAGGCGCGTTGTTGTTCTATGCTCTCCTCTTTGCTCTCCTTGGGCAAAGCGGCCAGATCCGCCGTCGTGGACTCCTGCAAGGCATGGAGCAAAGCCGGGGTCGGTATCGGTGTCTCCCACAAGGTGGCGAGGGAGGAAGGGGCGGCAACCGGTGTCTGGGTTGACAAGGGAGCCACAGACGGCGGCGGCACCCCCTGGGCCGGTGTGGTCACCGTCAACAACAGGACAAACAAAAGCAGGAGGCGGGACAGGAGGGGCATGATGGATTTCCACATAATGGAGAAAAGAGCAGGGGGATTATACCAGATTGGGTGAGATGTGAAACCGGATTAATGAAGATTACCGATCATGGCACAGTGATCAAAAAATGGGGGTGGAAGATCGTCTTTTTGGGAAGAATATCGTTGACATGGGCTGTCATGGTATCATATGATCCTACCTATGGGAATGGGTGCGCTTGCCTCTGGGGGTGGACGACATGAATCTCGACACTCTTCGGCAGTTGGTCGCCCGTTGTCGTTGCAAAGGTCAGCGAGACTTGGGATGGCCCAGGGAATGGTGCCCTAATCGTATCAAGCAGCCAGGAACGGACGGTTACTATTTTTCGGATGTGGGTGCCTGGGAGTTTATCGCCGACCAGCTTGAGGCGGGACATCCTTACGAGGAGTTGTACCTGGACAAGCCACCAGGGGCCTTGGCGATTGTCATGAAAATTCGACTTGCGCCGAATGTGCCACTCCTGTACGTAAAGGTGCAGATAGGTCCGGGTAACAAGGTGCTCGGGCGAAGTTTTCATTACAGCAACCATTGAGAATGATGGGATGACGCCATGAATCCTCTGCCATATGACGCATCAGCAACTCTTCCGGTCGAGTGTCCCCTGTGCGGTTTGAGTCGTGTATCGTCGACATCCGAAGTGGAATCATTTCAGTATGGCGACCAGGAAGATGCGGCCATGCTGTCCGTATCGGTCCGCGTTTACCACTGTGCAGCGTGTGATCTCTCCTTCACTACCGAGGAGGCTTCCGAGAGCAGGCATGAGGCTGTGTGTCGACATCTCGGTATCTTGACGCCAACCGAGGTGCGTGGGGTACGTGAACGCTGCAAGCTTAGTCAGGCGGATTTTGCCGAACTGTCGAAGATTGGCAAAGCTTCTTTGGCGCGCTGGGAACGTGGGGCTCTTTTTCAAAATCAGGCCAATGACAACCTGCTTTATCTGCTCACTTTCGATGATAATGTGGTACGCCTGCGGGAAAGGGCGCGCCTGCGGAATGCAAGTACGGTAGAATCAGAAACGAATGTCATCTTTCTCGCCCGATAGCGATCCCATTCCTCAAAGGGGGTAATCTGGGGCGTTCACAATGGGCCACCACCCCCGATCCAACATTCCGACAGTATTTGATTCATCGTACTCTACAAAATCAAAATTTTTTCGGCTGCGAGCTTGAATCATGCAGGATACCGAGTTGACTTCCCAACCAAAATGGACGGTTCCAGAACAAACCGCCACCCTGACCATTCGGGGACTTTCCTGTGCCTCCTGCGTTCGGCGGGCCGAGACGGCCTTGTCCCAACTCGCCGGGATCCAATCGGTGGCGATCAATCTGGCCAACGCCTCGGTGCAGGTACACTATATCGCCGAAAGTGTCACCTTTGCCCAGATGCGCCAGGCGGTGCAGGCCCTGGGCTTTGATCTCCTGTCCTCTTCGACCGAAACCTCTCCAGAGGATCGGGCCGAAGAGGAACGGCAGCGGGAATATCGAGAACTGCGCACCCGGCTGGGCTATGGAGCCGCACTGCTGGGGGCGGTTTTGCTGCTGGATCATGGGGCCCTGTTCGGTCTGGGCCATGGGCTGACCCATGCCACGGTGCTCAACCACTGGTGGCAGGCGATCCTGACCACGCCGCTCCAGTTTGGGGTGGGGTGGTATTTTCATCGCAGCAGCCTGACGTTGCTGCGGCACGGCGCGGCCAACATGCACACCCTGGTGACGGTCGGTACCTTCAGTGCCTATTTTTATTCCCTGCTGGTGCTGCTCTGGCCGGAACTCCTGCCGACGGCAGACACGGTCCCGGAGGTTTATTTTGAAACTTCCGGGACCATTATTGTGTTGATCTTGCTGGGCCGTTGGCTCGAAGCCCGCGCCAGGGGGCGCACCTCCCAGGCGATTCGGCAGTTGGTCGGCCAGGTACCGAAAACGGCGTGCCTGCTGCGGGGCACGGCAGAGGTGGAGATTCCCCTCTCCCAGGTGTTGCCCGGCGACCGGGTGGTGGTTCGACCCGGAGAAAAGCTGCCGGTGGATGGGGTGGTGGCGGAGGGCCATTCCAGTGTGGATGAGTCCATGGTCACGGGCGAATCCCTGCCGGTCGAGCGGAAGGTGGGGGATCCGGTGATCGGGGGGACGCTCAACGGGCGGGGTACCCTGGTCTGTGTGGCCACGCGGGTGGGCGAGGCCTCGGTGTTGGCGCAGATTATCACCCTGGTGCGGCAGGCGCAGGGGGCCAAGCCGCCCATCGCCCATTTGGCGGATCGGATCGCTGCGGTGTTTGTCCCGGTGGTGTTGGTGCTGGCGGCGGTGACCTTTGCGGTGTGGTGGCGGTTGGGGCCGGAACCGGCCCTCTCTCAGGCTTTGCTCCATGCCGTGTCGGTCCTGATCATCGCCTGTCCCTGTGCCCTGGGGCTGGCGACCCCCACCGCCATTCTGGTGGGCACCGGTCGGGGGGCCGAGTTGGGCATCCTGATCCGGGGCAGTGCCGCTTTGGAAACAGCGCATCGTCTGCACCGGGTGGTGTTCGACAAGACCGGCACCCTGACCGAGGGCAAGCCGGTGTTGACCGATTGGAGCGGCACCGCAGCGGATCTGGCCCTGGTGGCGGGTGCCGAATGGTCGTCGGAGCATCCCATCGCCCTGGCCATTGTCGCCCATGCCCAACGGGAAAATCTGACCCTGCCCAAAGCGGATTTTTTTGAGGCCTTGCCCGGTCAGGGGGTGCGGGCCCGTTTCGGGACACAAGAGGTATTGGTCGGCACCCGGCGGTTGTTGCGCGCTGCGGGCATCGAGGTGGCGGCGTGGGAAGAGCCCCTGGCGGTCCTGGAGCAGGCGGGCAAAACGGCCCTGTTGGCAGCGGTAGCCGGTCGGGTGGCGGGGATAGTGGCGATGGCGGATACGGTGCGACCGGGCAGTCGGGCGGCGGTGGCAGCCTTGCAGCGGATGGGGATTACGGTGGCCCTGCTGACGGGGGACAATCGGCGCACGGCCCAGGCGATTGCCGGGCAGTTGGGCATTATGGAGGTGCTGGCCGAGGTGTTGCCGGGGGACAAGGCGGCGGAGATGGGTCGTTTGCAGGCGTCGGGCCAGGTGGTGGCGATGGTGGGGGATGGGATCAACGATGCGCCCGCCCTGGCGCGGGCCGATGTGGGAATTGCCATGGGGGGCGGCACCGATGTGGCCATGGAGGCGGCGGATATCACCCTGATGCGCAGCGATCCGCAGGGGGTGGTGACGGCCATTCAGCTTTCGCGGGCGACCATGACCAACATTCGGCAAAATCTGTTCTGGGCCTTTGCCTATAATGTCCTGTTGATTCCTTTGGCGGCGGGCGTCTGGTATCCCTGGTTCGGGCTGCACCTGTCGCCGGTTTGGGCGGCGGCGGTCATGGCTCTGTCGAGCGTGACCGTGGTGAGCAACGCCTTGCGGTTGCGGCGGTTTGTGGCACGATAAAAATTATAACGATTTATACGCCTGTATACGCACTCCATTACACTCGATGTTCAAGTTTTTTCCCGCTTGACAGGTTTTTCGCCCGTCAAGCAGCTTTTTTGTAGTGCCTCAGGGATGGCGTCGGTTCTTGTCGTCCCAAATCCCTGCCGGCCATATGCTTCTCCGAT
>JADFYM010000195.1 GCA_015233035.1 Magnetococcales bacterium | reverse complement strand
GGGGCCATAATATGAACATAACAAAATCAATCGATTGCGTTATGTTAGCGCATATGGGGCTTCGCCCCCAACCCCACCAGGGGCTTCGCCCCTGGACCCCACCGGGGGGGATAATCCCCCCCGGACCCCCTTGATCAGGATTGAAAAAAAGGGTGGAGAGGTCTGGGGAGGCGGTTTACCCGCCTCCCCAGAAAAGGTTTACAGCAGGGAAAAAGATTGCAACACCGCCGCCAATTTTTCATCCTCCTTGGCCAGCTCTTGCAAGGCATTCAGCAAATTTTGCAGACGGGTAATATTGGATTGCAGATTGCGGGCATCGTGCAACTGTTTTTGTTCGATGGCAAACAGCTTTTCTTCCAGGGGTTTGATCCGTGTATTCCGGTCGCGGGCGATGGTGCGGAACAACGCCAGCAACAGCACGATCACCAGACCAAACAGGGCTGGCACAACCTGCTCATACAACTCGGCCCGCTTGCCCATTTCTGCGCGCAGGTCGTCCACCCGCTTGTTGCTGTCGTCAAAACGCTTGCCAACATCCTTGTTTGCCTCCTTGAGACGTTTGTTCAAATCCGCCTGCCGGTCATCCGCCTGTCTGTTCGCCTCTGTCAGCTCTTTACGGAGGGTTCCCGCAGTCAAATCGAGTTCCTCCAGACCTTTCTGGATCCCCTCAACATGTTGTTGCAGATCCTGCTGCCCCTGTTTCAGGGTCGCCAACGTCTCCAAAAGTTCCCGGTCTGACGGACGAAGCGTCTCTTCCTGGGCGAAAGCGGGGGCCGAGAGGTGGCAGAACAGCCAGACACACCCCGCTACCCACAGCAACAATCGAGTCATGGCACAATCCCTTTGCTTTGGAATAATGGTAAAACGGTTTATTGCTGTGCCTGCTGCCGCGTCGCGATTTCGGCCCTGGCCAGCAACGCCATGGTATGGTGCAACACTTTGCCGACCTGTTTGGCCTCTTCTCGCACCGGGTCCAGCAGGGCGCGGTATGACTGAATGACCACCCGTCGGGCCTCATCGGTACTCTTGCCGACGGTCTCTGCCTGGGACATGGCCAAGTTGACCTGCTCACGGCGTTTGGCCAACAAGACACGATAGGCCTGGATCCGTTCGTCGAAGGCAGCCTGATCCTTTTTTACCCGTCCGCGCAACAGCGCGCATTTTTCTTGCCAATAGGTAGCCGGGGAAAAGAGATATTGCAGGGTTTGTACCATGCCGTCATCGGCATGCAGATCGGTCTCCACCCCCACCGAGTCGATGGTACCCGCCGGGCTGCAACCGGCCAGGCACAACAGCCAACAGGCTGCCACGGCACGGCACAACAGCCCACGACGGCAGCACCCGGCAGATCCTACGCGCACCCGCCTCTCCCGACGTCAACGGGCAGCGTATTCATTGAGTTTATTACGCAAAGTGCGGATGGAGATGCCCAGCAACTCCGCCGCCCGCGTGCGGTTGCCGTTGACCTCATCCAGCGTGCGAAAGATCAGGAACTCTTCCATTTCACGTACCGTGGTCCCAACCGGCACATGCAGACGGTGCCTTTCCTCCTCCTCCGTGGCAGGGGCCGTGGCGGCAGAATGGGTCTCCGGCACGGTGAGAAGCAGCGAACCGTTGCCACTCGCAGAGGCCCGGTCACTGGTCATGAGCGGGACATCAATCATCAGATCTTCCGGTTGGATCTCCCGTCCCTCGGCCATCAGCAGGGCACGGTGGATGACATTTTCCAGTTCCCGAATGTTGCCAGGCCAATCATAGGCTTGCAGTGCCGTCAGGGCCAACTGGGAGAAAGAGATATTGTTGCGCCCCAACTCCGCGATAAAGCGCACACGGAAATGTTCACTCAATTGAACAATATCATTGGGACGATCACGCAAGGCAGGCAGTTGCACCGGAAAGACATTCAGACGATAAAACAGATCCTCGCGAAACCGGTCCTGGTCCACCCATTGCCGCAAATCCCGGTTGGTGGAGGTCACGACCCGTACATCCAGGGCAATGGGACTGCGTCCGCCCACCGGATCCACCTCCCGCTCTTGCAGGACACGCAACAGCTTGGCTTGCAGATTGAGAGACATTTCCGAAATTTCATCCAGGAAAATGGTGCCGCCATTGGCCTGCTGAAATTTGCCCTTGTGATCGACCAGGGCACCGGTAAACGCCCCTTTGGCATGGCCGAACAGCTCGGATTCCAGAAGATTTTCCGGCAGTGCCGCACAGTTGATGGCGACAAAGGGGCCCTTGGCCCGATTGGAAACCTGGTGCAGAAAACGGGCTACCAACTCCTTGCCGGTGCCGCTTTCCCCCTGAATCAACACCGTGGCATTGGTTTGCCCGACCCGTCGCACCTGCATCAGGATGCGCCGCATCCGCTCGTCATTGGTAATCAGTCGCCGGCCACGGCCCAACTCGGGATCAAAATATTGATTGCCAAAGGTGGTCCACAAACCCGCCAATTTGTCTTCATCCACCGGCAGCAGGAAATAGTCGGCGGCCCCCACATCAATGGCTTCCCGGGCATCGGTCACATTGCCCTTGCGCGCGGCGGCCAGAATGGGCAAGCCACGGAAAAGGAAGGTCAATTCGCGAATAAGATCCAGTGCGTTGCGCACCGTCTCCACATCCACCACCACCAAACTGGCGGGCCGGTGGGAGAGATGCTGGGTCAGATGTTGCTTGATCTCCATCGCGTCCGCCAACAGCACCGGGGTGGTGCCGAGCGCGTGAAATTGGGCAGCCAATATCAACAGCGGCTCATCCCGGTTGCCCACCACAACCACTTGCTGGTCCCTCGGTGGGACAGCGGGTCTGGCAGACGGTACACCGGCGGTGGCAACATCCTGTCTATCCATCATGGCGGCTATTTGGCAACCTCCATCGCCATTTCCAATTGCAACGCATTTTCTTCGGACACCTTGGCCAACACAGAATCCGGGACAATCCGCTTGGCCTCCCGATAGTGGTCCCGCGCCCCCGCATATTCGCCCAACCGTTGCATGATATCGCCAATGCGCATGTGCGCCAGGGCCTGTACATCCTTGTCGCTGGCCTCTTCACTGACCCGCCGGAAGGCCGGCAGAGCCTTGGCATCCCCCTTCCACTCCTGCAACACGGTGGCATACCAGTAATAATCTCTGCCATCCTCCAATTTTTTCCCGGACAATAAATCTTCCAGGTATTGCACGGCAAACGGAAAACGCTCCCGTCCTTCTTCCGCCTTGGCCATCAGCCGCAACCGTCTCTCCTGTCCGGTGGCACTCAGCAAATGATCGGGCAATTTTTCCAGCAGGCGGAGGATGGCTTCCCACTCTTTGCTGTCCAGCAGCCGGGTGGCTTCATCCAGGCGGACGCGAGCCTCTTCGACCGGCACCATTTCCGTGGCGGGGGCGTCGGCATCGGTGATCGCTGGCGGTTCTGCATGGGATGCGGGGGTCGCGGCCTCCACGGCGGAGAAGCGTTCCTCCACAGCCGGTGTACCGACGCCCACCGCAGGATGGGCCTCGCTCATCGCCTTGACCGTCTCGCCCGCCTCCGGCGGAGCCAATACCTCCGGCCACCGGCCCGCCGCAAAGGCATGGCCCAGCCGTTTCAAACTGACCGCGACCGGGGTGGATGTCTCCTCCAGCAAAGGCGGGACACGCTCGGGCAGACCAATACGCAACAAAGCCTCGGCCAGCAAAACCCGCGTCTGGGTCAACTGGGGATTGTTGCGCAAATCCTCGCCATTCAGTTCCACCAACAGGATGGCATGTTCTGGACGGTCATTTTCCAAATCCTGCCGCATGCCCGCGATCAGGTAATCCCGTTTCATTTTGATCGCCCGGTTGACCACCTTGACCTGGAGCGTCGTGGCAATGAGACGATTCAGGGTGACCATGGCATCTTCGTAGCGTTTGTCCTCGCCCTGCAATTCCGCCTTGGCCATGAACAGTTCCGACAGAGCATCCGGCAGACGGATGGTCTTGGTGATCGCATTGATCTTTTTCAAGCGGGTAATGACATCCTGTCCTTCATCCATGCGCAACTGAAACACCTGCCCCCAGACGGCGGCATCCGTCTTGGGAAATTGTTCTCTCAGAGAGGTGAACAGATGGTGCGCCGTGTACAGGTATTCCCTTTTCTGGGGATCTTTGGGATCCGCCAACTGTCCCATTTGCCGACTGCTCTCGGCGGCGCGCAACATGGCCCACGGGACAATCCGATCCATCGTGGGATAGTTGCTCAAAAATTGGCTGTAAAACTTGAACGCCTGGGTATAGGAACCACTCTCGTAGTAAATATCGGCCACCGCCATGAGCCAATCCGGTCGGTTGGCGATGTACGCGAGGTGTTCCGGGGCAAGATGGTCCAACAACTGGGTGGCATTGGTGCCATCGGGACCACCCGATACCTGGGCGACCCGGGCCAGGAGATAATGGGCCTCGGCACTGATATCCCCTTTGTCACCGGTCAGTTCCAACACCTTGTGCAAATAATCGTTGGCCTCTTTCTGGTGGGACTGCGGATCGGCCTGGTGGGAACGGGCCAAGCCCACCGAGGTATGCCCCCGCTCCAGCCAGACCCGGACATTCTCTTTCGGCAGATTGGGATCCCACAAAATATGGCTGGCCTCTTCATACAGACCGGCCCGGTTCATCAGGTGCAATTGCAACAAACGATAGCGCGGATAGTGGACCGTGTTGGGATATTTGGCCAGCAGACTCTCCAGGCCGGACAGCAGCCAGCCGGGCTTCCAGCCCATTTGATAGGCCAAATCCCACAGATAAAAATCAATGAGTTGCTGGTTGGGCGTCTCGGGAAACACCGTCAGCAGTTTTTTCAGATAGCCACGGGCACGGGCATACCGCCGATCCTTGGCCGCTGCCTCCGCATTTTTCAGATAATAGTTCTCATCCACGACCAGTTTGTTCAAGACCTTGGTTTGGTCCGGGCGGATGATAAAGGTGGGGTCCAGCCGATTCAGAGGTTGGACCTCCCCAGAAGCCAATACCTCCTTGCGTCGCCGAAAGATCTCCTCCACATCGCCCTGCCGACCCAACTGTGCCTTGCTGGAGAGGGCCACAATGTACAGCCCGGTTTCGGTGTTTTGGTGGAAACGGACATCCGCGACATCGGGGTGCAGGGTGATTTCCATCTCCACCTGGTCGGGAAAGGCGTAGGAGAGGAGACGTTCCGTCAAACCTGCTGGCCTGGCCGGTCGCCAACCGGGATCCATGCGGGCATTCCGCCAATGCAGGCGCAACAGATGCGCACCCAGATCGACGGCACTCTCCACCGTGGCCGTGCCCGTGTGGGACAGGATGACCAGTGTGCCATCCCGCCCCGCCAAAATCCGTCCTTCCAGGAGTTTGGTCTCTTTGGTCCCCGAGGGGGCAACGGGCGTGTCAATTTCCAGACGATAGGGGGCACCCGCGATGGCGTCGCTGTGGCCCAGGGATTCGCGGAAAACCAGATTGGGCTTTTTGAGTCCAATCGTGATGTCCAGTCCCATGTCGTCGCCACGCAGACCCTCCACCTTGAAACTGCCGATCAGACGGGACTGCTCGGTATTGAGTGCCGTGGCCGGCAGGGCCAGCAAACCGGGCACGACCAGTCGCAGGGTCTCGGTATTCAACATTTCCACGTGCGGCCGCACGGCACCGGGCGGAATGTTGAAAGAGAGTATTTCCCGATTGCCCTGCTCTTCTCTGTCCACTTTGAGCACGGTGGAAAAGGCCGCCGCTTCGCTGGTCCATGCCAGGGCAAACAGCAACGCCACTACCCATAGCCCCAGAGCCATTGGCCATTCAATACGGCTATGCACCGTTCTCATCTGACGAACTGAACCAACCCGTGCGCAAACCACTCATCCCTCCATGCGTTCCAAGCCCTTTTTTTTGATTTTCTCAACCAACGTCGTGCGATTGAGATTGAGCAACTGAGCCGCCTTGTTCTTGTTCCAGCCCGTGCTGTCCAGCGCGGACAAAATCAACTGGTTTTCAAAAGAGTCCACCTCATGGTTGAAATCGACCCCTTCACTCAGGTTTGCGACAATGTTGGCAAATTCCGGGACGACCACAGACCCCCCTTCCGTCGGGGGGAGATCGCCGGAACTGTACAAAATTTTTTCTGGGATATCTTCCCGATAGACCTCACCATCCGACAAAACGGTCAGACGTTCTATCAGGTTTTCCAGTTCGCGGACATTGCCTGGCCAGCGATAGCTCATGAAAAGTTCCTGAATTTCCTGGGCGATCTCGACGCGCTTGCCGCCCTGGTGTTCGGCAAATTTGGTCAGAAAATGGTCGATGAGCAGCAAAATATCGTTGCCCCGTTCGCGCAAAGGCGGCACGTGGAGGGGGACCACGTTCAGGCGATAAAACAAATCTTCCCGGAAGCGGTTTTCCGCCACCTCTTTTTCCAGATTTTTGTGGGTGGCCGCAATCACCCGGACATCCACCTTGGTCGTTTTGACCGCCCCCACCGGTTCCACCACCTTTTCCTGGAGCACCCGCAACATCTTGACCTGGAGTTTGGGGCTCATGTCGCCGATTTCGTCCAGAAACAGGGTGCCATTGTTGGCCAGCTCAAACCGTCCGGTGCGGGTGTGGGCGGCCCCGGTAAAGGCACCGCGGACATGTCCGAACAGTTCCGATTCGAGCAGGTCTTCAGGAATGGCACCGCAGTTGACCGGAATCAATGGATGGTCCTGCCGGGGTGACAATTCGTGAATGGCCCGCGCGATCAACTCCTTGCCCGTGCCGCTCTCTCCCTGGATCAGCACGGTGGAACTGGAAGATGCAACCCGCTGGATCATCTTGTACAGCTTCTGCATGCTGGGAGATTTGCCTATAATTCCATACATGATCTCAAACAAGTACCTTTTCTAGGACAATGCCAGGGGCGCAAGGCCGGGTTTACGATGACCACCCAGGTGTGAGCAGCGGTCAAGCTTTGTTACGATCGTGTCAAAAATCCAACGAGTCAAAAATCCAACATGCAGGGTACGATAATTGGAGGCGAACGACAAGCACCTTTTAACCAAATGTCGTCCATTTTTTTTCTGGTCAATCGGGACCGGATGGCTCATGCTGCACACATCGGGCCTGGAGCATCGTTGCGGCCACCGGGGGTTGTCTCCCTGGACCCCACCAGGGAGAGGGTTGCCCTGGATCCCCAAGAATGATTGAAAATAAAGGGGGAATGGGTCTGGGGGGGCGGTTTGCCGCCACCCCGGCCATGCCAGCCAGGATGCTCCCAGGCCAATCCTCTGTGATCCGCTCAAACGACAACAGGCCGCCGAACCGTGAAACGTACAAAATGTTCCAGGCAGGACTGCCATGCTCTGGCAACCCCTGTCCGCACCTTGCAAGCGTGGCTGGATGATGCCACCGCGCAAATAACCAGGGCGGAAGTCAGTTTGGAGAGCGGTATGCAGGAACCGTGCCTGGAGGTTGAATATTTGGCCTATCATGCCTGGTTGCGCGCCGCCAGGATTGCGGGTGAGCCGCCGCGACCCCGTGGGGGGGGGGAGCGGTCGGCGGCCAAGGCCATCCGGGCCTGGCAGGCGTGCCTGCAACAACCGCCGCCACCGGCCTTTCCGGCCATTCTGGCCCAATTTCTGGCCCAGCGGTTACAACAGCGGTTGCCGGCGGCCTATATTACCGGTGAAGCCTCGTTTGCCGGACATCGTTTTCTGGTCACTCCAGACGTACTGATTCCGCGTTCGCGCATTGAAAATTTGCTGGATGATCCTGACGAGTTGCATCGTCTGTTGGGGGGGCGGCGGATTCGGCGCATTCTCGATCTGGGGACGGGGTGTGGTTGTCTGGCCATTGCCTTTGCCCTGGCCTTTCCCGCTGCGGAGGTCGATGGCACGGACATTTCTCCGGCGGCGTTGCAGGTGGCGGCGGAGAACGGGCGGCGGTTTCCGGCGAAGCGGGGTTTGCGGCAGCGGTTGCGCTGGTTGCAATCGGATCTGTTCGGTCAGTTGGCCGGTCGCCGCTATGACTTGATTGTCACCAATCCGCCCTATGTGGATCAGGCCACTTTGGCGACTTTGCCGGTGGAATATGGCCATGAGCCGGTTTTGGCCCTGGATGGCGGGGTGGATGGTCTCGCCTTGGTGGAGCCTCTTTTACGTCAGGCGGCGCAGTTTCTCACGCCGAAAGGGGTGTTGATCTGTGAGGTGGGGGATGATACGGGGGAGCGGATGATGGAACGCTGGCCGGATTTGCCGGTGGAATGGATCTTTTTCCATTTTGGGACCAG
>JADFYM010000194.1 GCA_015233035.1 Magnetococcales bacterium | reverse complement strand
GGGGACAGGCATACCCGATGATCATTCGACTGACGCAGATGGATGGCAAACTCCCGAATCTGGCCCTGATGAAATTGGCCAGTTATCACCGGGACAAAGGCGATGAAGTGGTATTCACCAGGGATCCGGTCCGCAATCTGTTTGAGCCAGCCTATGATCGCGTCTATGGGTCGGTGCTGTTTGACTCTTCGGCCCATCTGGTTGAGCAGTTCCGTTGCCATTTCCCGCAGGCCATCATCGGCGGGACTGGTTCCGGGAATCTGCAAACCGTTGAACAGGTGATCGGCCAGGAGTGGGGCAAATTCGACTATGGCGATTACCCGAACGTCAAGGAATCCATTGGCTTTACCCAAAGGGGATGCCGGATGCATTGCCGTTTCTGCGTGGTCCCGGAGAGAGAGGGCAAGCCACGGGCCACCCATACCATCCCTGATATTTGGCGAGGCCCTCCCCATCCACGCAAGGTCCACCTGCTCGACAATGACTTTTTTGGACAGCCGGAAGAGGCATGGCGGGCACGTATCAACGAGCTGCGAGAGGGCAAATTCCGGGTCTGCTTTGGCCAGGGTATCAACGTGCGCAGCATCACGGATGCACAGGCCAGTGCATTGGCCTCTGTCGAATATCGGGACACCAAATTCCAGCAACGGCGGCTCTATACGGCCTGGGACAATCCAAAGGATGAGGGTCGGTTTTTTGCCGGGATGGACACCCTGGAAAAGGCCGGTATCCCGCCCAGACACGTGATGGCCTACATGTTGGTTGGATTCGATCCAGCGGAATCATGGGACGGCATCCTGTCCCGGTTCAACAAAATGGCTGACCGAGGCATCAAACCATACCCGATGGTCTTCGATGCAAGGCGCAGAGACCTGAAGGCATTCCAAAGATGGGCGGTCACCGGATTGTATCGGGCCTGCGCCTGGGAGGAATACCGGGGCACTCGACGGGATTCTGTTGTCCATTTGTCCAACAACCGTTGGAAAAAGGGGGTGTCAGCAAATGATGAGTCAGTCAAAGGCAGTCCTCACGGATGAGGAACTGAAGGCACGGTACGCATGGAGCCTGGACCGCAAGATTGAAGAATCATGCAACAGGATCGTGGATTGGTATTCCCGCTTCGGCGGACGGGTGTCCGTGTCGTTCTCCGGTGGGCTTGACTCGACAGTGCTCCTGGATCTGGTGCGGAACAAATGCGGGTATCCAGACGTCCCGGCGGTGTTTTCCAACACGGGGCTGGAGTTCCCCGAAAATGTCCGTTTTGTCCGGGGTTGTCCGAATGTGCATGAGATCCGGCCAAAACGGAGCTTCCGCCATGTGATTGAGACCTTTGGCTATCCCGTGGTCAGCAAGCGTGTCTCCCAATATGTCGGCGAGGTGCAACGCGCCAAGGGGGAGACGGCGACCAAGCGGTTGCGTTTGACCGGGATGACCTCCCGTGGGACCAAAAGCCGCTTGGGCGAAATACCGGACGTCTGGAAACCCCTCATCGATTGTGGCTTTCGCGTGTCGGACAAATGCTGTGACGTGCTCAAAAAAGAGCCGCTGGCCAGGGCGATGAAGATTTTCGGCCCACCGTTCGTCGGAACGCGGGCGGAAGAGTCCATGCAACGGGAGCT
The DNA here is from genome assembly GCA_015233035.1 of Magnetococcales bacterium. Lineage (GTDB taxonomy): Bacteria > Pseudomonadota > Magnetococcia > Magnetococcales > Magnetaquicoccaceae > Magnetaquicoccus. The sequence goes on along the minus strand of JADFYM010000194.1, from coordinate 6,699 downwards.
GTCGTACAAATTTCATGGTTGCAATGCCTATCACATGAAGTCCCCCCGGTCCACGCCGATTGCATTTTGGACTGGGCACGACATCAAGGAATACATCAGGCGCGAGTCGCTGCCCTATTCGCCGCTCTACGACATGGGGTACGACCGCAGCGGCTGCATGTGGTGCCTGCTGGGCGCACATCACAGCGACGACAACCGGTTTGGCCTGCTGGCCAAGACGCATCCGAGGATTTACGCATTTTGTCGTGATCGACTCGGGCTATTCGATGTACTGGATGTGGTGCAAACGCTGTGGGACGACCGGTACCGCAGGAGGAGAAAAGCGGCCACACCCACAGTACCGATTGTCTCACCCATCGACCCCGCCCCGGCGGGGTTTGCAGTTTCAGGGACGGACTGATTCGCCATGGATGGCCTTTTTCCAATTCAATCGCAGGGAAATGCACATGAACATGATGTTTGATTTTGAAGGGTATGTCGTCGGAGTGGTAGTCGATACCGCTGGCCAGGTTTGGTTCAAGGCTGGGGATCTGTGCCGGTTGTTTGGGTTCAGCAGCAAGCCACACCAGATCCTGAAGTGGCAGCTCGACCGCGCAGATACTCACTGGTTTGAACTGACTGACGGCCGGGGTCGTTCTCGGGTGAAGGCGCACATCAACCTGCAGGGCATGATCATCCTGTCCAGACTCTCCCCCAACCCGAGGGCCCTCCGTCTGAAAAAGTGGATCCTGTCGTGCGTCCTGCCCAGCCTCTCCCGGCGGGCAAAAATGGTATGAGCCATGGCACATGCGTACAGGAGGGTTTGATGAACAGATCCCCACGACCAAGGCGACTGCCGCACTACCGTTGCCGAAAGCCACCACCCAAACCCAAGGCAGCACAACTTCACCCGCCGCACCTGTTGCCACCCCTGTTGCCGATGCCATCGACACCTCCGTGCGCCTTCAGAAGGACGCCCAGGCCGTTTGTACCATGGCAGGCGTTCTTCAAATGGCTGAGGGGTCTGTTGTCGGGTGGATGAAGAGGCAATAGCGCATCGTCTTGTCCCTGCTCGCCATGAGCGGGTTTTTTTACGTCAGGAGTCCCAAGATGGCCTTCAAATCCAACCTTTCACCCCTCTACCGGGGCGACACACGGGAGTTTGAATTCGAGTTCACCAACAGTGCCGGACTTCCGCTCGACATTACGGGGCACGAACTCTGGTTCACCATGAAACGGGATATGGGCGATGCCGATGTCGATGCCATCTTGCAGAAAAAGATTGTCTTCCCGGCCAGCCCCCAGTCGGAAAAGGGCGAAGGGACGTTGACCCTGGATTCGACAGAAACGGACGGCCTGGAGCCGGGTACCTACTTTTATGACTTCCAGCGGGTGATGCCGGGCATCCCACCCGTGGTGAAGACCTTGGTGTCCGGCAAGATCAGCGTATTGCCGGACATTACCCGCAGCAACGGCTCTTAGACAAGGATCTGCGTGATGGAAACTCCGATCCGCGTTTTGGCCGTCGAGGAGTCGAAAAAATTCGTGATGGAAAACCCGATCCGGGTTGCGATTGTCCAGGAGTCTATCCGTGTCCCGGTCGTCGATGAACAGATCAACTTTGCCATTCACGAGGAGCGTTTCGATTTTTCAACCCCGCCTGTCCTGTGTTCGTCCGGGTCCGGTTGGCCGTTCGGGCAGAATCCCGCCAAGGCCGAAGGGCTGCAAAAAGGAGTGGCCACGGTTGTCGATTATGTGGCCATGCCCTCGTTCTACCGGGTGGTGCGCTGGATGTTGCTGCTCTCCGACGACAGCAATGATCTGGCGGTCACCAGCACGATTCAGTGTCTGCGTCGTGGTGATGAAGTCATGTTTACGGAGTACGCCATCCTGGGCGATGACGGGATCCTCCCGTATGAACTCGATGTGGTCGTGGATGGCGATCAGGTCAAACTGGTGGTGACGAGCTGGTATGACGGCGAAATCACGGCCAGATCGACCAAAATCGGTATTTTCAATTAAGGTCTAAAAATTCTCTCAAACAATCAAAGGATAAGGAGTCACACAGATGGGTTTGTCAATGTTTCAGGTCAAAAAAGGTATCAGCCTCGACGGCATTCAGGTCATTGCTGGTTCGGGTGCTCCGGGTGCGGCAGGGGATGCCTCGCTGGCACCTCAGGGTTCGCTCTATCTGGATTTTACCAATGGCCAGATGTTCGTCAAAAAGGCCAGTGGTGTCGGGACCGACAAGTGGATTCGGACCCAGGACAAGAGTGATATGGATGCGGCGTTGCAGGGTTTGTCCTGGCGCGAGCCCGTAACGGTGCATGTCACCACGACGTATACCGATTTGGCCGCTGCCGAAACGGCCATGAATACCCGCACGCTCGATGGCCAGACCATCGTCGCCAATGACCGCATCCTTTTCACCGGCATCACCGGTGCCAACCAGAACGTGTTCATCGTCACGGGCACGCCGGGGTCTGTGGCCACCCTGGTGGAGGACACGAACACCGCCACCAAGGGTGATTCGCTCTATGTCCAGGCAGGCACGGACGGTGGCAAGCAATATTCCTTCAACGGCACCATCTGGGTGCAGCAGGGCGCGGCCTCGTCCACCGAGATTGCCTATCTCCAGGCGTTCATCGGAAAATCTGGTGATGGCAATGAGCTGCCCGACTATTCCAGCAACCATGTCGTGGCGGATAACGACAACCTGGAAACGGCGGTCGGAAAACTGGATGCCCAGATCGGGGTGATCACGGACAACCACCAAACCCACGTGTTTGTCGATCCTGCGGCAACGGTCTCGAACAACATCAGCACGCTGGACTATCAGCTGAGTCTGGCCCGCACCCTCGACCAGCACACCAATGTCGGCGGTGGGACGCAGTGCGTGGTTGGCAGCATCGACACCCAGGGGAGCACCACGGTTTTTGGTGTCGAATGGACCGTGGCGGTCCGTTTGACCTCCAACAGCCAACGGCGGTGGATGGGCAAGGTGATGGCTCTCGTCAACAGCACCGATTTCGACTCCAACATCTCTGGCGTACTGACCCTGGGGGCCGCGATTCCCGGCCTGGACGTTTCGGTGGATCTGTCCGGGTCCACGCTCCGGCTGCTGGTCAACTCGACCGCTGGCAGCCCCGTGGATGTCTCTGCCACTCGTGCGGTCCTCGGTTTTGACGCCTCATAACCCCATCCACAACACCAGGAAACATGGCCGATGAACACCCCCTTCAGTCGCGCATATCGCGTTGATGTGCTTTCCCTTGGGGACACCGTCGGCCTGCTCTCTGGCAATGTCCCGCCAGCAATGATGGATACTGCCAGCTTTCCCGTCGGCTCTGTCTGTTTTCAGACCGACGGGACGGTGTGGAAACGCATCAGTATGGATGCCGACGGCTGGGCGGCCATGTCGGTTGCGGTGAAAAGCGAGGGGGAAATGCAAACCCCCTCGCTGACCTCCCTGAATTTTACGGGCGGTGGGGTGTCCGTCGCCTATGCCGACGGGGAGGTGTCCGTCAACATTCCGGGCGGTGGCATGCCCTTCTTCTTGTTCATCCTGGCGGATGCGACGGTGGTCTTCATTCCCTGGGTGGCTCCTGGCAAAATTTCGCTCACTTTGTCGGATGGATCAACGGGAACGCTGATGGTGGAGGATTGACAATGACTGAGGTTTTGCCATTGAAGAGTATCGCCGGGGCTGGCAACGCCAGATCGGTGGGGGAATTTGCGCCGGGTGATGTCATGGATCCGGTCTATGTGGGCATCACCGGGGCGGCCAGTACGATCCTGACCAGCAATCTCGCGGCGGGGGTGCTGATGGCCACGGATGGCAGTGGCAAAGCGGCGGCCACTACAGTGACCGTGGCTGCGTTACTTTCCCTCAGCGTCGCCGTTGCTGGCTTTCAGGCACAGATTGATGGCAAACAGGCCACAGTCACCGGTGCGGCCACGACGATTTTGACCGCCAATCTGGCGGCTGGCATGGCTGTCATATCAGACAGTCTTGGCAAGGTTGCGGTCTCCAGTACCACGACGGCAACCGAACTTTCATACGTCCATGGCGTAACGTCGGCCATCCAGGCGCAGATTGATGGCAAACAGGCCACGATCACGGGTGCGGCCACGACGATCCTGACATCCAATCTGGCGACCAACATGGTCATGGTGTCGGACGGTTCTGGCAGGGTCGCAGTCTCCAGCATTACCACGACGGAATTGTCGTACCTCAACAACGTGACCTCCGACCTGCAGGTGCAAATTGACAGCAAGGCGGCACGGGAAGCGGGACAGATCACCGTATCGGCCAACTACACCCTCGTGCTGCCGGACTCCGGCAAGCAGATCCTCCACCCGCTGGCCGACGCCAGCAACCGGACGGTGACCATTCCCGCCAATGCCACCGTGCCATTCCCGATCAACACGGAGATCTGGTTCGTCAATCAGGTCAACACTCTGACCATTGCCATCGCCTTGGACACCCTCAGGCTCGCGGGTACGACCACGAATGGCAACCGATCCTTGGCGGCCAACGGGGTGGCCAGGGCGGTCAAGGTGTCCGCAACGGTCTGGTACATCATGGGCTGGGGGCTGTCGTGAGATGGACGATTATTTCGCCGCCGGGCCATTGATTGCGGCCCGACTCACCGCACAGTTGGCGGGGGTCAATATCAAACCAACCTGGGGGATACCCAGGATTCAGGAACAATTCGATCTGCCCCCGGCGGTTTTGGTCAGTCTGGAGGATGACCGACCGGACGAAATCGTGAATTGGACCTCGCAGAAGATTGAGCAAATCTGGACCTGCGTGGTCGTGGTCAGTGACCCGGACAACGAGGCCGGAGCTCTGATCAGCCAAGTCATCCAGGCCATGAATGGCTGGCAACCAAGCGGCAGCGGCACGCCGTTTTCGCCGTTCCAGCGCGTCAAATCTGAACTCAAGCACGAATGCTCGCCCAATGGGGTACTGTACTTCCCGTTGGCGTTCTCGACCACCTTTGTATTCAACTCCTGACCCTGAAGGGCAATTCCGGGGGATAGATCATGCTGCCTCATCGTTATTGGCGCGTTTACGTCACCCAATCCACCTCGGGTGGCACCATGCAAATCTGTGCCTATGAGGTGGAAATGCGGGGCACCGTCGGTGGTGCCGATCAGTGCAACGGCGGGACCGCCTCCGCTTCTCACAACAATGACCGGGCATATCGGTTGTTCGACAACAACACGAGCGAGTATTGGATCAACGGCGGCCCTTCGGAAGATACCTGGTTCCAATATGATTTTGGGGCAGGCAATGCCGTGATCGTGGCCGAATGGAAATACCTGCCACGCGGGCAATATGAGGCACCCAAAGAGTGTGCCCTCCAATGGTCCGACAACGGCACCGATTTTACCACGGCGGCGGTCTGGTCCGGGATGACCAGCTCCGACTGGATCGGTGGGGTGGAAAAACTGTTCGTGGTCCCGGATCCACCGCCACCTCCAACGCCCCCTCCGACCGTAGCCCCGTGGCAATTCCGTTGCTCTGGGGGACGGGTGCTGTGGCGAGGAAATGCTTTATGAAGTTCTGAATTTTCAATGTGTTCAATGCTCAACTACCCAAAAAGGATCAAAAATAAATGGCAACCAATCAGGTTGGTTATGTCGGTGCCGGGCCGTTGTTTATTGGGAAACGGTCTGGCGGGAAAATGCGGTTTGTCGGTCAGGTGCCGGAGTTCAAGCTGAACATCACGGAGACCACCAAAGACCTCAAGGATTATGTGAAAGGCAGTGGTCTGGCGGAAAGTTTCAGCGTCATCGACAAGGTGGAGGCCTCCATCACCTTTGCCAGTGCCGACGTCAACAACCTCGCCCTGGCCTTGCGGGGTATTGAAAGTGCCACCAATGTCATCCCGGTCACCAGCGAGGCACACACCGCCTACCCTGGCGGGCTGGTCGAGTTGCAGGGCGTCTCGCCGACCAGCGTGTCGGTGACCATCGCCCCGACGGCCCACGCGACCACGACGGCCTACACGGTGGGGCAGATCGTCAAACCCGCGACCGGCACCCATTTTTACAAGTGCAAAACTGCCGGTACCACCGGCGCAACAGCCCCCACCTGGAAGACCGACGGCACCGACACCACCGACGGGACGGCCGTCTGGACAGACATGGGCCTGATGGCATTGACCGCCAGCGAATATGAGATCAACAGCGCAGGTCTGTTCATTCCGAGCGATGCCACCAAGATTGACGAGGCCGGTACGCCGGTGACGGTCACCTATTCCACCTCGGCGGGCTACAACATTCAGACCCTGGTTGGTTCGGGCGAGGAGTATCGGGTTGTCTTCGCGGGCAAAAACTCTGCCCGGAACGGCAAGGGGCTGAAGGTGGTGATGTATCGGGTCTCCTTCTCCCCGACCAAGGATCTGGGCCTCGTCGGGGACGATTTTGTCAAGCTGACCCTGACCGGCAATGTCCTGTCCGACGACACAAAGACCGGCACGGGCATCAGCGCGTTTTGTCAGATCGATATGGAAGCCGTCTGATCGAAAGAAACCCTCATTTTGTAAGGAGAATAAGAGATGGACCAAACCACCACCACACCCCGCCACGAGGGCGTTGCCATTCAGTTGGCAGGCCAGGAGTGGATCGTTCCCCCCCTGAGCTTTGGGCAACTGAAACGGCTCCTGCCCCGGTTCCAAACGATGCAAACTGGGGTGCTCACCCCGGAAT
>JADFYM010000193.1 GCA_015233035.1 Magnetococcales bacterium | reverse complement strand
GGGAGTTTCTGAAGGACAGAATCGGGAATTTGAACCGGATCCCGTTTTTGCCAGATGTCATTCGCAATGCGGCGTGTGTAGCATGATGGCGGTTCGATTACCTGCTATTATGGAGTAGTTGCCAAAAACTGTGACTGCACAGGCGCAGATACATGGTCAAGAAGAGATCCCGGTCGAACGGTTGGCGCACCAGATTGACCGCCTCCACGAGTGCATCACGCAGGGCAACCACCTGATCGATACGATTGCCAAAGGAGTAGGTGGAATGATAGCGCGCGGTTTGGCCAGCGTTCGACCCGGCGCGTTGCGGCTCCCCTTTGGTGGCGACCACCGCAGCCGTTGTCATGATGTCGCATTGACTGGCGATGAGCAGTTCCAGGTAGAGATGGGGATAGATGTGATTCGCTTCAAGTCCTGTGCGCAACCGTTCCAGCAGCCCCTTTTCCGACACCAGGGCAAGGTGGTAGAGGGTGCCCGTCATATAGGTGTTGGTCAGGCCATAGTGGAGCAACGCCTCGTCACCCGCAGCAAAAAAGCCATCCTGCCGGATGAAACCCGCCTTGTCCTGGTCTGCCGGGTTTGGGGCAACGGTCCCACGCAGGACGCCGAGGTTGTTTTTGGCACGCATGACCGGTAACAACGCCCGCATCGTGGCGAGGTTGGGCCAATCTTCGTCGCTGCAAAGCAGGATCCACGGGGCGCGGGCAGTGGTCAGGCTGGCCAGATAGTTGCCGTGAAAGGCGCGGTTGAATGGATGGCGGATATAGACCAGTCGGGTCTCCGTGGCGGCCAGCATTCTGATCTGGTCGTAGAATTCGGTTTCTTCGTGGGAGGCGTTGTCCAGGACGAGCAATTCCCAGTCATCGTCCATTTCGGGCAGGAGGCGTTCGACCAGATGCCATGCTTTGCGACCGCGATTGCAGGAGGGGACACAGATGGAAAAAACCGGTCTTTTCTGTGTGGGCATGATTCACTCCGTTTGGTGCCGGGTTGTGTTTTTTATTGCAATCGCTGAATGACCCCCTCCACTTCTCCCTGGGCCAGTTGAATGCGCAGCCCTTCCCCGACCTGCAAGGTTGCGGTGTTCCGGGCCACCTGCCCGCGCTGGTCATACACAATGGCATAGCCCCGTTGCAGGACGGCCAGGGGCGATACCCCGTGCAGGCGGACCTCCAGCCGGATGAGCCGCTCCCGATGCTGCACCAGATAGAGCCGACCGGCCTGTTCCAGTCGCTGCTGTGCATGGTCCAGTCGGGTGCGCAACAGCCCCATGGCAGCTCCCCCGGACCAAACCGACAACCGGTTGCGCCCATGGACCACCCGTTGGCGACGCTGCTCCAGCCAGTGCCGCTCGGCGGACAACAACCGTTGCAGCAAATCATCACACCGCACCCGAAAAAAAGCCAGCCGACGCTGCGGATGCAACAATCGCTGCTGCCACAGTTGGACCGCAGACCGCTGCTGCGTCAACCGGGCCAAACTCGCCCGCTGGAGACGTTGCCGCACCGCCAGTACCCTGGCTTGCACCACGCGCTTGTCTGGCATCACCTGTTCTGCCGCCGCCGAAGGGGTCGGCGCACGGCGATCCGCCGCCAGATCGGCCAAAGTCAAATCCACCTCATGCCCCACCGCGCTGATGATCGGTATCGGCGAGGCCGCGATGGCCCGCACCACCGCTTCGTGGTTGAACGCCGCCAAATCTTCCGACGATCCCCCGCCGCGACCGCAAATGATCACCTGGGCGCGCCCATCGGCCACCAGAGCCTGCAAGGCGGCCACAATCTCCGCCGCCGCCCCTTCTCCCTGCACCCGCGTCGGGGCCAGCAGCAGATGATAGCCCGGAAAACGATCATCCAAAACCCGCGTGATGTCATGGATCGCCGCCCCCGAGGCCGACGTGACCACGCCAATGACCTCGGGCAACCAGGGCAACGGTCGCTTGCGGGTCTCGTCGAATAATCCTTCCGCCTTGAGCCGGGCAAACAGTTGCAAAAACCGCTCCCGCTCCGTGCCGCTGCCCCCCGGTTGCATCCCCTCGATGACAAACTGATATTCTCCACGGGGCGGATAGGCCGCCAGGCGTCCCGTCACCAGCACCGTCTCGCCCGCCCGTGGCTGCATCCGCAATCGCTGGCGGGTGGTCCGCCAGATCACTGCCCGGATACGGGATTGGGCATCCAGCAAGGTCAGATAATAATGGCCGGAAGCCGGTTGATGCAGGTCGGAAATTTCTCCCCGCAGACGCACAAACGGCCACGTTTCTTCCAACAGATCGCGAATCTGTTCATTGAGTTGGGTCACGGTGAGCCACTGGTCCCAGGGCAGGGCCCGCTCGTCTTGGGTCTGGTCGCGGGGCAAGAGGGGCTCTGCCCGCCCGGTCGTCGATATGTTCATGCGGGAGAGGATGGCAAAGTTTGTTCCCATAAACAAGGGACCATGCCCACGCTTGCCAGGATGAGCCCAGCCGCACCCACCATCAAAAATATGACTGGCTTTCGTCAACTTTTATGGGCGGGTTGCCGCTTGTCGATGGGCAGAACCGAAGAAAACTTGCTGAACTCGATCTTTCCGAGTAATACTGGGGGTTCCGTCAGGCGCACCTTCACCATTGCCATATTGAAAAGGGTCTTATGAGTCGATCCGATCATTCAGTCACCGATGTTGCCATCGCCCCAGACGACAATCCTGTCGGTCTGGTGGAGGAATATATCATCAGCCAGGATTGGAACTCGGAACGTTCCAATGAGCATGAACTGTGGGCCGAATTGCCCAGCCAATGGGGCAACCAGCGGTTGTGGGTCGTCTTTCATGACGATACCGGCTTTTTGCAGTTCAATTGCTACCTGAACCTGAAAATTCCCCCCCGTCAGATGGTCCCGGCGGCACAAACCATCACCTTGATGAACGAACGTGTCTGGCTGGGACACTTTGAAATCTGGAGCGAAGAACAGGTGCCCGTTTTCCGTGTCGTCCTGCCGTTGCGCAAGGCTCTACTCCAGGAGACCCAACTGGAAGATATCATGGCCTCCATCCAGGAGGAGACTGAACGCTTTTTCCCTGCCATTCAATGGGTTGTCTGGGGTGGCAAGACCCCCGAGGAGGCCATCGCCGCCGCCATCGTGGAGACCGAAGGCGAGGCCTGAGTATTTTTAATCATTTTTGGCATCATTGTTGCTTTGAAACCGCCATTAACCCTGGTATCGAAAGGCTGATGGAGGCGATGATGCGCAAGATTGAACCGACGGGACGTCTTCCTGCTGTACCCCCCGTGCATTCGTTTTTGGTACCGGGTGGTTGGTCGCGCCGGCATTCACCCCGTTCTTTTTACGAGCTGCTCCAGGATGCCACCTTGGCGCACTGGAGATCGGCCAGTGCCGGGCATCCCCGCACCGCCCAATGTCTGGCCGACCGGGGTCGGGACGGCGGGGTGGGGCTCTTTTGTTGAAATACCGTGCCGCGTCTGCCCCGGAAACGGCTTTTCCTGCGCGTCTCTACTTGACACCAGGCTGGGCGGCGCACTACACTTTCAGGTCTAGGGTTCGGGGTGTCTGTTGGGACGCTTTGACATCAATCGGGATAAGGAACAGATGAACGAATATTCTCCTGCAGGCAACCAGACAACCGAGGGCAGTTCCTCTGAAAATGGTTTGGAAGTACGGTCGGATCCACTGACTGAGTTGGAGGATCGGTGGGAAAAACTGGCCAAAAGTGTGCGGGATCTGCGCAGCGAAAATGCGGCCTTGTGGGAGCAGTTGCAGGGACGCGAGGATAGTGTCGGTCGCGTGGAGCGGGAACTGGCGGCCAAAACTGCCGAGTTGGCCGCGTTGCACGAAGAAAAAAGGCGCATGGACGGGCGGATTGGTGGCTTGTTGGCCCGTTTTGATGAAATCGGACCATAGTGGGGCGTTCCACAAATTGCGGAAAACCGAAAAATATTAGCCTCAAGCCAAGACTGGGCCAGGGCCATGTCTGAATCTATTGAAGTGCGTATTCATGGCCAACTGTTCAAGTTGCGGGCCGGCAAGGAAGAGGCGTATGTCCGGGAGTTGGCCGCTCATGTCGACGATGTCATGAAACTGATATCCCAGCAGTCCCATCCGGTTTCAACGGAGCGGATTGCCATCATGGCGGCCCTGAATGTGACCGACGCTTTGTTCCAGCAAAAACGACGCGCAGACTCGGATGTCCGCGTGGTCGAAGAGAGAATAACCAGACTGGTCACTCTGAGTGATCGTCTGCTGGGAGGTTGATTTCGTTACAATCCCCTGCGGTGTTCGTGAGAGACGCGTTCCTCCTGAGCCGATACTTCTAGAACCCAGGAACCCTGCCCTGATCGTGGAGTGCAAGCCCGGACGTGATCGGGATTGCCAGAAGCGGTTAATTCAGGAATCCACTTTATAAATGGGTTCAGAGGAAGCCAAATCCACGGCACAGGCGGGGGATTTTATTAGTGGAAGCCGAAAAGAAAAACATTCGCGATGACCTGCGAAGAGTGCGACGTTTGTTGGCGCAGGAAGAGGTGCATCGTTTGAGCACCGCCGTATGTCAGCAGGCACAAATGCTCCCGCATTTCCAGAGAGCCTCGTCCATTGGGCTGTATCTGTCCATCGATAACGAAGTTGATCCCTCCTCTCTCCTCCTTGCTGCGAACTCGTCCGAGAAAACCGTTTTTCTTCCAATCGTTGATCGGGAGCAGCGGTCGTTGCGTTTTGTCCGGTATCGGGAAAACGATCCGTTGGTCACGGGGGCGTTTGGTATTCGCGAGCCGGTGTGGCCACCGGGAGATCTGGCCGCCTCTGCGCACCTGTTGCCCCGGATCTCCTCTCTGGATATTCTGTTTTTGCCCCTTGTCGCCTTTGATGCGTGCGGTTGGCGACTGGGTTATGGGGGTGGGTACTATGACCGTTTGTTGTCTCGCGCCGGGCGGGCGGGCGGTCAGCGGCCGTTGCTGGTTGGTTTGGCATACCATTTCCAGGAAGTGGCGGCACTGCCCCATGCGGCCCACGACATACCCATGGACTGGGTGGTGACGGATCGGGCCTGCCTGGTTTGCTCTGGTGCGGATGCCCGAGACCATACTCATCGTTAGATTCCACTGAACAACGACCCATCGGGGTTGTTCGGTGCTGGGGAGCCTGTTTTTGCATGGATACGATTCTTGTATTACTTTTTGGTATCATGGTCGGGACCGGCACCATCCTGGCTTTCAACTTTCAGCAGCGCAAGGTTCGGGAAAATCTTTTCAAACAGCGGGAGGAACAGGTTCAGCAGTTGCTGCGGACCGCCGAGGAAAAAGCGGCGGTGGTGGCCCGCGAACTGGAACTGAAGGGTCAGGCGGAACGGTTGCGGATCCAGGAAGAGGTGGAAAACCGTTTCCGGGAGCAGGATCGGGAACTGGATCGGCAAAAACGCCGCCTGGACAAGCGTGAAGAGCAGTTGGACCGCAAGTTTGACCATCTGGATCAGCGCGAAAGTGAGCAGGAACGTCGCCGCACCCAGTTGGAAGAAGAAAAAAAACAGGTGGATATTACCGCTCTCAAGGCCCAGGAGGTGCTGCAAGAGGCGCACAAACGCCTGGAGGCCATTGCCCGTCTGTCGGAAGAAGAGGCCAGGCGACAGTTGCTGTCCTCGTTTGAAGAGAGTGCCCGGCGCGAATCCGGTCGTCTGTTCAAACAGTTGGAAGAAGAGGCCCGCGAGCGGGCCAATCAGACCGCCCAGGAGGTCATTGCCACCGCCATTCAGCGTCATGCCGGTGAATTTGTGGCGGAAAAGACAGTTTCGGTGGTGCCGCTGCCTTCAGAAGAGATGAAAGGGCGCATTATTGGCCGGGAAGGGCGCAACATTCGTGCCCTGGAGGCGGCCACTGGCTGTGATCTGATCATTGACGATACGCCGGAGGCGGTGGTCATCTCTGGCTTCAATCCGGTGCGTCGCCAAGTGGCCCGGTTGGCATTGGAGGAGTTGATTGCCGATGGCCGCATCCATCCGGCCCGTATCGAGGCGGTGGTGCGCAAGGCGACCAAGAGCATTGAGCAGGAGATCCGCGAAGCGGGCAAGCGGGCCATTTTTGATGTCGGCCTGAACGAAGTCAACCCGGAAATTGTCCGCCTGTTGGGCACCTTGAAATTTCGCACCTCGTATACCCAGAATGTGCTGGCCCATTCGGTGGATGTGGCCTTTTTTGCCGGCATCATGGCCGAAGAGTTGGGGCTGGACGGCAATCTGGCGCGCCGCTGTGGCTTGTTGCACGATATTGGCAAGGCGGTGGACCACGAAATACAGGGTTCCCATGCGGTCATTGGGGGCCAGTTTGCCAAAAAGTATAAAGAAAACGCCATCGTGGTCAATGCCATCTGGTCGCACCATTTTGAACTGGAGCCGATTTCCGTTTATGGTCCGCTGACCAATGCCGCCGATGCCTTGTCTGCCGCCCGTCCGGGTGCCCGGCGGGAAAATGTGGAGACCTATATCAAGCGACTGGAAAGCCTGGAGCAGATTGCGACCCAGTTTGACGGGGTGGAAAAATGTTTTGCCATCCAGGCGGGTCGGGAACTGCGTGTTATTGTGAGTTATGACCGGATCCAGGATGAGGGGGCCATGATGCTGGCGAAGGAGATTGCCCGCAAGGTGGAGACCGAGTTGACCTATCCCGGCCAGATCAAGGTTACCGTCATCCGGGAAATGCGGGTCACAGAAATCGCCCATTGAGGAGGTCATTCCATGCATACAGAACGTCCTGCACCCGCCGGAGAGGTGGCCAAGCGCACCCTGCATTTTTTTTGGTTGGCGGACTGTTCGGGATCCATGGCCGGGACCAAGATTGCCACACTGAATCAGGCCATCCGGGAGGTGTTGCCAGAGATCGAAGAGGTGGTGCAGGATCACCCGGAGGTGCGGGTGGAGATGCGCGCCATTCGTTTTTCCTCCTCGGTCGATTGGCATGTGGGGCCAGCCGCTGTCCCGTTGAGTCAATTCACCTGGCCGGAGTTGCGTCCCGATGGGGCCACGGCTACCTCGCAGGCCATTCGCTTGTTGATCCAAAAATTGGCGATTGCCGAGATGCCCGAGCGGGGGCTGCCGCCCGTCTGCATTCTGATTTCGGACGGTTTTTGCACCGATTCCGGGGAGGAGTATGACCGCGCTATTCAGGAGTTGGATTCCATCCCCTGGGGGCTGAAGGCGGTGCGTCTGGCCATTGCCATCGGGGATGAATCCCATTATGACGAAGGGGAACTCCTGAAATTTGTCAGCCCAGGGCTGCGCAAGGCGGTGGGTATTCTGAAGGCGCACAACAAAAGTGATCTGCTGGACCATATCAAATGGGCCAGTACGGCGGCGGTGCGCTCCTCTTCCAAAAGCTATGTCGATGAGTCGGTGCGGGGTGAGGCGTCGGCCCAGATTCAGTCCAATGTGGTGTTGGGTCCACCTCCCGCTCCGCACATTACCAACAGTTCCGATGTATTTTGACCATGGACGATCCCGTCCATCGGCCCTGTCCGCCTTTTGGGCAACTGTTGGGTGCCAGGCGGCGGGGGGCGGCCCATGTGCGCCGGGAGACGCCTTGTCAGGATGCGTACCATTATGCCTATCAGGAGATTCGTGCCCTGCCGACCCTGGCCTTGGCGGTGGCCGACGGTCATGGGGGGCAGCAGTATGACCGCAGTGCGGTGGGCGCGCAGCTTGCGGTCCGGGAAAGTGTGCGCTTGCTGATTGATTTTGTAGTGGAATTTACGGATCCCCGCCAGTTGTTGAACAATTTGCGCATCGATTTTGCCCGTATTTTGCGTAAAAACTGGCGCGAGGCCGTTTTGCAGCATGAGAGAGGCATCGCGGCGGACGGGGTGGAGATCGAGCCGTACACCCTGATCAAGCGGTATGGCACAACCTTGCTGACGGTGCTGCTGCAACCGGAGATGGTCTTTGCTGGCCAGTTGGGAGATGGCAAAGTGGTCCGCATTCAGGCGGACGGCACCGTGCAGGAACCCTTTCCAGCCGACCCCACCCTGCTGGGTCTGGAGACCCATTCGCTCTGTTCCGAGGCCTGTGATAAATTATGGCAGACCGCTGTGTGGACCCGTCAGGCCGAGGAGACTTTGTTGCTGACCACGGACGGGTTGTCTGACTCCTTTGCCAATCAGGATGAATTTCACCGGTTTGCGGGCAGTTTGCAGGGGTTGCTGGCAGAGCAGGGAACTGGTTATGTGGCGGAACAACTGCCACACTGGTTGGATCGTTATTCGCACGAGGGCAGCGGGGATGATATGACGGTGTTGCTTGTGTTTCCTGGGGTGTCTTGACTGGGGGAGGGGGGTCAGGGTGAAGTTTTCCAGGCCGAGGAAGGCAATACCGCC
>JADFYM010000192.1 GCA_015233035.1 Magnetococcales bacterium | reverse complement strand
CCCTACCCTATGCACACATCTTTTGCAGGGGTCCGGGGACCGTCACGCTCCCCGGTGGGAGTTTGGGGGCACCCCCCCAACGGGTTGATATTGTATGCCTCGTGGGGCTTCGCCCTGGACCCCACCAGGGGCTTTGCCCCTGGACCCCACCAGGGGGATAATCCCCCTGGACCCCTATAACTGCACAAGATGCTTCGGATTTTTTATCAGCATAAAGATGTGTGCATAGGGTAGGGTGGGGTCCAGGGGCAAAGCCCCTGGTGGGGTCCAGGGCAAAGCCCCGCACGCGAAACAACGCCCCTCGAGAAAGTATGGTTCAGGCAACACAAGGCACCAACGCAGCCCGCACAGCCCCCACCAAATAAAGCGACCCACACACAACCACCTGTCCCACAGGCGGACAGGCAACACACGCCGCCGCCAGGGCCTCCTCCGGCGTGGCACACGCCTGGGCCGGTCGCCCCACCACCCGCCACAAAGCGGCCAATTCCTCCGCCGACCGACCCCGCCCACCCCCCACGTGGGTAGTCCAGACCCGTTCCACGTGCGGGGCCAGGAGATGCACCATCTCTTCGACCTCTTTATCTTGCAAGGCGGAAAAAACCATGAAGGTCGGCTGAAAATCCCGCCCGGACTCATCCAGAAAATGGGCCAAGGCCGTACACCCGGCGGGATTGTGCGCCCCATCCAATAGAATGGTCGGTCCCAGACCGCCAGCCGACGGCCAGGCCAGCCGTTCCAGACGCCCAGGCCAACGTGCCCCCCGCAACCCGGCAACCAGGGAGTCCCTGGCCACCGGCCAACCCGCGCTGCGCAAGCGGCGAATACCGGCCACCGCCAGGGCGGCATTGTCCAACTGGTGGCGACCGGCGAGGCCGGGCAGGGGCAATTCTTCGCACTCTCCCTCCTCCTCGAGCCACCAGGTGGGGCACGGCGGAGCGGGCAGGCGCAGGGTAAAATCACGCCCCAGAATGGCCAAAGGGGTGCCCATTGTGCGCGCCTGTTCAAGCAAAACACGCTCCACCTCGGGATGACCGGAGGCCGCCACCGCCGGGACCGACCGCTTGAAAATGCCCGCCTTCTCCGTCGCAATGGCGGCCAGGGTGGTCCCCAAATAATCGGTATGGTCCCAGTCAATAGAGGTCACAATCGACAAATGCGGCAGGACAACATTGGTGGCATCCAGTCTGCCCCCCAAACCGGTCTCCAACAGGACCAGACCACGCCGTCCGTCCGCGTCACGTCCCAACCCCTGCGCCTGGAAATGGCGCAAAGCCACCACCGTCAACAGTTCAAAAAAAGTCACCGAGCGACCGGCACTGACCGCCATGACTTCCGCCAACTGTTGGCCCAATTGCGCATCCGTAATGGGTTGCCCATCCACCCGTATCCGCTCATGGACCCGGTGCAGATGGGGCGAGGTATAGAGGCCAACCCGATAGCCGGCGTGCCGCAGGATGGCCTCCAGGAAGGCCAGCACCGAACCCTTCCCGTTGGTCCCGGCGACATGCACCACATCCAGTGTCTGGTGCGGGTTGTCCAGGTCGGCCAGCAGACGCTCCACCCGCTCCAGACCCAGTTGGATCGGCAAAGCGGATTGACGATGCGCCTGGTCCAGCAGAGCGGTAACGTCCGGGTTATTCATCACGCCTCAGCACAACCAGTCGGGATCAGGGTGCCATCCCATAGCGATAAGGTGCCGCATGGTCGGCATGGCCAGCCAAGGGGGTTTTGGTCAGACGGGAGAGCAGATCCGCCAAGGTATCGCGCATGTCACGCCGTTGGCAGATCAGATCCAGAAAACCATGTTCCAATAAATATTCGCTGCGCTGGAACCCTTCGGGCAACACCTCCCGCACGGTCTGTTCAATCACCCGGGGACCGGCAAAACAGATCAGGGCATTGGGTTCCGCCAGGATGACATCGCCCAGCATGGCAAAGGAGGCGGTCACGCCACCGGTGGTGGGATCGGCCAGGACGGAGATGAAGGGCAGCCGGGATTCATCCAGTTTGGTCAAGGCCGCCGAGGTCTTGGCCATCTGCATGAGGGATAAAATGCCCTCCTGCATCCGTGCCCCACCCGAGGTGGCAAAAACCACATAGCCGCATTTTTCCTCCACAGCCGCCAGAGCACCCTGCGCCACCTTGGCACCGGCGACCGAACCCATGGATCCGCCCAGAAAATTAAACTCAAAGGCCGAGACAACAACAGGAATACCCTTGATGAAGCCCTTGTACACCCGCACGGCATCATTGGCACCGGTCTCTTTCTGGGCCTCGCGGATCCGGTCCCGATACCGCTTGATATCCTTGAAACGCAACGGGTCGCTGGGATGCAAGCCCGAAAAGAGTTCCTGCCGCCCCTCCTCGTCCAGCGTGATCTCGATCCGCCGGTTGCCGGAAATGCGGAAATGGTATTGACAATGCGGACAGACATCCAGATTGCGGGTAAGTTCTGTCTGAAACAGCATCTTGCCGCACGGATCGCATTTGACCCACAAGCCTTCCGGGGTTTGGAAACGGCGCACATTTTCCTTGATGCGGGGCTTGATAATATTGGTCAGCCAGTTGATGGACATGCCCAGCCGTTCATTGATGTCATTATCCCGTTTAATCATCTTTTGTCCCTACCCATTGGGTTGCATCCGGTGTGTTTGGTTGGTCCAGGTCGGCTTGTTGGACCTGTCGAATAAAGTGGATGATTTTATTTGCACATTTTATTCCTGGTGCGGTTTCCACCCCACTGGAGACATCCACCGCATAAGGACGCACCTGCCGCACGGCCAGGGCCACATTATCCGGGGTCAATCCCCCGGCCAGAATCAGGGGCAAAGCGGCCCCGCTTGCCGCAAACAATCGCGGCCAGCCCTCCAAAAGGGACCAATCAAACGACCGTCCGGTACCCCCATACCGACTTTCCACCTTGGCATCCAGCAAAATGGCCTGCACAGGCCATTGCGCAACCGTCTGCACATCTTCCCGCGTGGCCACCCGCACCGCCTTGATGAGACGGGGAAACAGGGCAACCCGCTCCATTTCCAGCCGCAATTGCCGACAGAACGCGGGCGTTTCATCCCCATGCAGTTGGACGCAGTCCAACCATCCCAACCCCACCGTCTGCACAATCTCCGCGCAGGAGGCATTGACAAACAACCCGACCCGGACCACAAACGGCGGCAAATCGGCCACCAAAGCAGCCGCCTCTGCCGGCGTTACAAACCGGGGCGATTTGGGATAAAAAACCAACCCCAACGCATCCGCACCCGCCGCCACCGCCGCTTCGACATCCACCCGCCGCGTCAGACCGCACACCTTGACCTGGGTTTTGCCCATCTTCACCCCTCTGCGGTCACACCCTCTGGCGGTTTTTTGCCACACTCCGCCAGCATGGCTCCCAGTGCAGCCCCCGGATTGGCCGACCGCATAAAAGCCTCGCCGATGAGAAAGGCCGACACATCCTGCTGCTGCAAGCGCAAGATATCCTGCGCACTGTGAATGCCGCTCTCGGCCACCACCAGGCGTCCCGGTTCCACCCGACGGGCCAGACGGATCGAGGTATCCAATGTCGTGACAAAGGTCTTCAGATTGCGATTGTTGATGCCAAACAGGGGGGTTTTCAGGTCGTGCGCCCGCTCGAGTTCCGCCTCATCATGGATCTCCACCAGCACATCCAACCCCAATTCCCGTGCGGCGGCCTCCAGTTCCAGGGCCTGCTCCCGTTGCAACACAGCGAGAATCAACAGAATGGCATCTGCCCCCAAGGCCCGCGATTGGACCACCTGGTAGGGATCAAACAAAAAATCCTTGCGCAAGACGGGCAAGGCCACCTCCTGCCGGATGGCGGCCACAAAGGCATCATCCCCCATAAAAAAGTCCCGATCCGTCAGGCAGGAAAGACAGGTGGCACCGTGCTCGGCATATCCTGCGGCAACCCACGCCGGGGAAACCGGGTCCGCCGACTCAGGGTGGATGCGTCCCTTGGAGGGTGAGCCAAATTTGACCTCGGCAATGATCGCCAGCTTGCCTCCCGCCCGGATGCGACACGGCCGGGTAGCCTCCAGCAAGGCGTTGGCAAACCCCCGCGCCGGTGGCATCTCCCCAATCTGCTGCAACAGGCGCGCTTCCGGCACCTGGCGACGGGCCCGGATGACCTCGTCGCGCTTGCGGGCCATAATCCGGTCCAGTATCGGGACAGAAGATCCACTCATGGCATCGACGGAGACGACTGGTTGGAGACAACGATCAATTGTTCGAGACAACGACGCGCCTGACCCGAATCGATGGCCGCTCCGGCCATGGCAACCCCGCTGGCCAGGGTTTCCGCCCGCCGGGCGGCATACAAGGCCGCGCCGGCATTGAGCAACACAATATCCCGCGCTTTCCCCCGCACCCCGTCCAGCACCTGCCGCGTGATGACGGCATTGGCCGCCGCATCCCCGCCGCGCAGATCCGCCAACGTGGCACGGGCCAGACCAAACTGTTCCGGTTTCACCGTATAGGTCGTCACTCTGCCCTTTTCGTCCAATTCCGCGATCCGCGTCGGCCCTGTGGTGGTAATTTCATCCAGACCGTCGGCACCGTGGACGACCAGGGCATGGTGTACCCCCAACCGTCCCAACACATGGGCGACCGGCTCAAGCCAATGGTCGGCAAAGAGGCCCACCAGTTGAAAGGCGGCATTGGCTGGATTGGTCAACGGACCGAGCAGGTTGAACAGGGTGCGCACCGCCAACTCCCGACGCGGCCCGGCGACGTACCGCATGGCACTGTGATGACGTGGCGCGAAGAGAAACCCGATCCCCACCTCGGCCAGACACCGCTGCACCACGGGCAACTCGGCGTCAATATTCACCCCCAAAGCCGTGAGCAGATCGGCGGACCCGCTTTTGGAAGAGAGGGCACGATTGCCGTGTTTGGCCACCACCACCCCCTGGGCCGCGACCACAAAGGCCGCCGTGGTGGAAATATTAAAAGTGCCCGCTCCATCGCCGCCGGTGCCACAGGTATCCACCACCGTGCCAGGTACCGCAATCGAGACGGCCTGGGCGCGCATGGCCTGGGCCGATCCGGTGATTTCGTCCACCGTTTCGCCTTTCATACGCAGGGCGATCAGATAGGCCCCGATCTGCGCTTCAGTGGCCTGCCCGGACATGATCTGCTCCATCACCGAGCGCGCCCAGTCCTGGGTCAGATGCTGTCCGGTGACCAATTGGGCAATGGCTGCCTGAATATTCATGCCGTCACCGCCGCAAAAAATTGGCCAGCAGATCATGACCGCGTTCGGTCAGAATGGATTCGGGATGAAACTGCACCCCATGCACCGCGAAACTCTTGTGCCGCAATCCCATCACCAGCCGACCGGATTCCGACGAGGGTTCTGTCCAGGCCGTCACGGCCAACACAGCGGGAATGGTCTCTTCCGCCACCACCAGGGAGTGATAGCGTGTCGCCGTCAAGGGATTGGGCAGGCCCAGAAAAACGCCGGTATTGTCATGGTGTATTTTGGACGTCTTGCCGTGCATCACGCGGGGAGCGCGCACCACCTGCCCGCCAAACACCTGCCCGATGGCCTGATGGCCCAGACAAACGCCCAGAATGGGAATCTGGCCCGCAAAGGTCCGAATGACCTCCAGGGTGATGCCCGCCTGATCCGGGGTACCCGGTCCTGGAGAGAGGACAATATGCTCGGGAGCCATCTGGCGAATGTCGGCCAGGGTCATGGCATCGTTGCGCAAGACGCGGACATCCGCCCCCAACTCACCCAGATATTGGGCCAGATTATAGGTAAATGAATCATAATTATCGATCAGCAGCAGCATGGTTGGCTACTCCAGCCCTTGTTGGACACGATCCACCGCCCGGAAGAGTGCCCTGGCTTTTTCTTTGGTCTCTTCATATTCCCGCTCCGGGATGGAATCGGCCACGATCCCGGCACCGGTTTGGATAAAGAGGGTTCCGTCCTTGATGATGGCGGTGCGAATGGTGATGGCCAGGTCCATGTTTTGGGAAAACGAGATATAGCCCACGGTACCGGCATAGGGCCCCCGACGGGAGACTTCCAGTTCGTCGATAATTTCCATGGCGCGAATTTTGGGGGCACCGCTGACAGTACCGGCTGGAAAGGTGGCTGCCACGACATCGAAGGGGTCCAACCCCGCCTTCAAGCGGCCTTCGACATTGGAGACAATGTGCATGACGTGGGAATAGCGTTCGATCACAAAGCGTTCGGTCACCTGCACGGAGCCAAGCTCCGCCACCCGACCCAGATCATTCCGGCCCAGATCGACGAGCATGATATGTTCTGCCAACTCTTTGGGATCGGCGAGCAGCTCTTTTTCCAGGGCCTGATCCTGTTCCAGGTCGACGCCGCGACGGCGCGTTCCGGCAATAGGCCGCACGGTCACCCGCTCCCCCTCCTGGCGCACCAGGATTTCCGGGCTGGAGCCTACCAGGGAAAAATCGCCCAGGCGCAGCAAAAAGAGATAGGGCGACGGGTTGCTGGCCCGCAAGGCGCGATAGAGGGCGATGGGCGAATGGGCGAACGGGATGGAAAACCGTTGTGACAGGACCACCTGAAAAATATCACCGGCCAGGATATACTCTTTGGCGCGTTCGACGGCGGTCTGGAACTGTTCTTTCGACATTTCGCACTGGAAATCGCTCTCCTGGACCGTGGCAACGGCTTGAACCGGCTCGGTCGGCACGGCGCGATGGAGTTGCTGCACGACGGCGTCGATGCGCTGCACGGCCTCCTGGTAGAGGGCATCCAACGGCGCATCCGGTTCGACAAAGACGTTGGCCACCACCTTGAGCTTGCCCAGCAGATTATCGAATATCAGGACCAGATCGGTCAGCATGAAGAGGGCGTCTGGGGTGCCGAGGGTATGGGGGTTATGATCCGGGATGGTTTCAAAGGCGCGGATCATGTCGTAGCCGAAGTAGCCGACGGCCCCGCCGTGGAAGCGGGGCAGGCCGTCGACGTGGACGGGCTGGTATTGGTTCATGAATTCCCGGAGGCAGGTGATGGGATTTTCGTTGTCGATCACCTGGGAGGGTTGGCCGGTGCGTTGGATTTCGACTCGTTGGCCGATGATGGTGAAGAGGGCGGCCGGGTTCATGCCGAGGATGCTGTAGCGGCCCCATGTTTCGCCGCCCTGGACTGATTCCAGCAGAAAGGCATGGGTAGCCTTCTCGGTAACCTTGAGGAAGGCGGACACGGGGGTATCGAGGTCTGCCATGATTTCGCGGTAGACCGGCACCAGATTGCCCTGTTGGGCCAGTTGCCGAAAGGCTGAGAGAGAAGGAGTAAACATCTGGCGAGTCTAGCATGTTACTTTCCCGGAATCACCCCTTGGCGACTGGGTGGGTGCAAAATTTGGCTGGCCATGGGTTTGGTTGGTCGCCAGAGGGGGTGTCTGGCAAAAAAAATGTCCTTGTCGTGGGAATGGTGATAAAAGCCACTTGACATTCGGTGCGCAGATGGTTAGATTCCTGCTCCTCAGGACGATGGGGCCATAGCTCAGCTGGGAGAGCGCTTGAATGGCATTCAAGAGGTCGGCGGTTCGATCCCGCCTGGCTCCACCAACAAAATCAAACACTTGCGGCCGCCTTATCGGTGGCCGTTTTTGTTTCAGCAATCAGGTAGCAATCTTTGGGGAGAAGTCAGGGTTTGGTGTTCCGCCCCATCCTGGTGGCGTTTTGTTGGGGATGGTGGGGTGGTCGTCGCGAGTCCAAGACCGTTCAGGCTGTCTTTTTGAAATTGTGATGCCGAGGGTCGCGCTCGTGGTGGTCAGGATGCTGGTCAATTGAGAAACTGAGACTTTGCTCGGTGCCTTGGCTGTGCCCATGTCCGCCATCGGACTGCGGATCATGGGGTTAGGTGCATGAGGCATGGATCGGGCAAAAAACTGGGGGCCAGTAAAAACTATCCTCGGGGTTGAGATTCCGTTTGTGGTGATATAAACGGTTATGGTAGCCTTCGCTGAGATGTGTTCTGGGGGTGCCAGGGGGGGGTGTGGTTTGTCTGGGTTGGCGCAGAATGATGCGTGTCCGTGCCTAAAAAAACGCAGCCCGATGCGTGCAGATGTGCCGAAAATTGACTGGAAAATAGCTTATCAGAGAAGGCTGTTTGTCGGATTCACGCTGAATCAGTACAGGGTGTTATCATGCTGACAGAGATCACGCTGACAAATTTCAAGAGTTACAACGAGGCGTCCTTGCCTCTGGCTTCTTTAACCTGGGGTGTCCAAAAACGGCCTCCACGGTCCAAATTTATTGCCCAGGATCTGGGCCTCGTCAGCAGATACCTCACTGCCCCCCATTCAATATTTTGGGACATTGACCGGATTTTCAGCATAGTCCC
>JADFYM010000191.1 GCA_015233035.1 Magnetococcales bacterium | reverse complement strand
AGTAGCCATCCATAGATGGGCAGCAAAGGGCACAATCAGGCAACATCCCAATCTGCGCGCGGGTTTTCAAAAAACCGCGAAAAACCCTGTCAAGGATTTTTTTGAGGTGGGGTGGTGAATAGTTACAAAAAAACGTCATTCCCGCGCAGGCGGGAAGCCAGAAATTCCCGAGGGTTGGCTGGATTCCCGCTTTCGCGGGAATGACAAAATTGGGCATTTCGCAATGATCTCAGAAGGATAAAACCATGAACCCCCTATTTCTCATTCCCTTGCTGCTGCTCTGCTGGGGAGAAGCCCAGGCCGCCCAGCCTGCCCAGCCCGCCCCGACATCCGGCACACATCAACCCCTGTCAACCCCGGACGGTTCCCCACCACCCATCTCGCCCGATCTGCCCAAAGGCCCGGATCTGATCGCCTGGGAATTGCTGGGCCAGGTGGAAGTGATCTACCCGCCCCAAGAAAAACCCAAGCAATCCAACACACGGATGCAGATTGCCACCCCGGAAGGATGGGCATTGCCCAAACCCCGCTTCCCCGCTGCCGTCCTGGCTTTGAACAACCAGGAATTGAAAGTGGCCGGGTTCATGTTTCCGCTGGATGTCTCACAGGAGGGTCAGAAAAAATTTTTGCTGGCCCGAATGCCGCCAACCTGCGCCTTCTGCCTGCCGGGCGGACCGGAATCCATGGTGCTGGTGGAGGCCGAAAAACCGATCCGCTTTACCATGAACGCCATCATCGTCAAAGGCCACTTTGCCGCCATGACGCAGGATAAAGATGGGATGTTTTACAAAATGACCAATGCGCATCAGGAAAAACAGGGAAATTAAATGAAAAAAATAATTATCATGACTCTCTTGGCCCTGTCTCTGGCCGCCCCCGTCGCCCAGGCCGAGGATGAAAATTCCCCCGAGGAGTTGAAGAAAGATGCCCAGGCCCACCGCGCCTTTGCCGAATGGCATCGGCAAGCGGCCCAATGCCTGGAAAGCGGCCAATCCCACGAAGTGTGCGAGGAGATCTTGAAACAGGCCTGCAAGGGTAAGGCCTCTGGCCCACATTGCGGGATGAAACACGAGCACGCGCACTGAGGATCGGGGCTTCGCCCCGGACCCCACCAGGGGCTTTGCCCCTGGACCCCACCAGGGGGATAATCCCCCTGGACCCCTGTCACTGTACGATGAATTGCGAACTTTTACGTGACACCCAACGCGGCACACAACCGCGCAGTCTGCTCACGCAACGCCCGCTCCGCATACGGCAACGGCGGATGACACCCCCAAACCGGCCTGGGCCACGCCGCATCCTGCTGAAAACGGGCAATCACATGAATATGCAGTTGCGGCACCACATTGCCCAAAGCCGCCACATTGAGTTTGTCCGGTTGAAACAAGGTCCGCAACGCCTGACTGGCCTGGCGAATGTCGTCCCAAACCATGGGCACCAGTGCCTCTGGCAACAGATCAAAATCGGCCAACCCCTCCTGATTGGGCACCAGGATCAACCACGGATAACGACTGTCATTCATGAGCAACACCTGACACGCCGCCAGACGCCCCAGCCACAGGCAATCCCGCGCCAATTGCGGATGCAGGTCAATGTCCGGCGACTTGCCCGCCGCGCGGTCAAAAGGATAAAAACGCACGCCCATGCTCTCCTGCAAGTCAAAACCCCAGTTTCTCTCAAGCAACTCGCGCGCCAACAGTCTGCAACCCACTCACAACCGGGCAGCCCACCCACCCAGGAGCGGAAATTTCCAGGCCCGACCCGCCAGAACCGACACCAAACCCACCACCGACAATACCAGACAAATGACAGACGAAGCCCGGAAGAAAAACGGCCCCACAGACGGAATCAATAAGGTATAAATGGCCAACACCTCCCACATCCACAACACCACCCCCTGGCGGGCATGGAATTGCACGTAGGAATCGTCGCGATTGACCACCAGAGGCACCAGGCAAAGCACACCCAGATAGCTCATGGCCGCCATGACCCGGACGGACAGGTTCATTTCCCGTTGCAACAGTACTGCCTCACGCATCACGACTCTCCTTTCTGAATGGGATCCAGGGTGCATCGACTCACTGCACGTTTATTGACAAACCGCACAAAAAAATTAACTGTCATAGCGTCACGGCCAACAGAGACCGCCAACGGCACACGATACACAGCAACAAGCGGCTGACAATGTAGTACCCCCCCCCCGCAAGAATCAAGCAAATTCTTCAGCTTGGCGCATTTTTTTTGCGAAGCGTGCGGGGTTTCGCCCCTGGAGCCTGCCCACATCCCAACAAGGGTGCGGTTGAGAAAAAAAAGGGGGGGGCGGACCAACAGCCACCCCCCCCGAAAGAAATACCGGCTTATACCAAATTGCAATCAGACGGGTAACTGCGTTGGCTGTGCCGTTATTGCACGCAGTCGTGAGTGACACTTACTTATTCCGTCATTCCCGCGCAGGCGGGAATCCAGCCAGCCTCGCAGAACTCCTGGATTCCCGCTTGCGCGGGAATGACGATATACTGTGCGCGGGCATAAGTGACACTTCCTGTTCCGTCATTCCCGCGTAGGCGGGAATCCATTTGGCTTGTTGGACCTCCTGGATTCCCGCCTGCGCGGGAATGACGATACTCGTCAATTGTGACCGTGCGCAGTATAATGGGTGCCTGTGCCTGTCGCCTTGTTCCCCGTTCGATTGCAATTTGGCATTAAACCACACCCATCCCGGGGTACGTGGTGTTGCGTTCGGGGCTCCGCCCCGAGCCCCGCCAGGGGCTTTGCCCCTGGACCCCACCAGGGGGATGATCCCCCTGGACCCGCAAAACGACTGGTTGCCGCTTAACTGGCCAACGCCAACCACTCTTCCTCTTCAGAGTTGGCGGTCTTTTCTTCCGCAACCATCTCCGTTTCTGTGCCCATCGGCAGACTGGCCCAGGCATCCGCCACATAGGCCTCGGAAGCCATCTGAAAATCGGTCGGCCCGGACACAACGTCCACGGTCGCACTGGCCATGGCTTCCTCTGTGGTGGCCTCCTCCTGCCGCACCGAGACAATCTGGTGCTCCAATGCCAATATCTCCCGGTCGCGCACCGCCCGCATGGCCCTGCCATACCCCTCCTGCAAGGTTGCCATCGACACGGCAATCCACTCGGCCCGGTTGGACGACGGCGGCAGCTCGTCTGGACAGACGGCAACACGCAGATCGGTCATAAACGTCTCCATGTCGCGGACCAAATGACCATCCAGATGCAGTCCATGGTCAGCGAGCAATTGGCTGGAGCACTCCAACAGGGATTCGGCCTTGCTGCTGATATCCAGCACAGCCTGTTGTTGCACCTCTGCCTGCACCTGGGTCTCGGCCTCGGTCGTCAACCGCTGGATCTCCTCCTCGGCCAGACCACCGGAAATCTTGATCCGCAGGGATTGCTCCAGCCCGCTCTCCTTGTCCTGGGCCGATACCTTGACCATGCCATCCACATCCACGGCAAAGGTCACCTCAATGCGTGGCTGACCCCGCAACGCCAGGGGCAACCCCTCCAGTTCAAACTCACCCAGAAATGCGTTGTCCGCAAAGGTCTCTGCTTCGCCCTGGGCCACCATCACCGTCACCCGCGTCTGAAAATTTTGCACGGTGGTAAAGGTTTTGGCCATTTTGCAGGGGATCGGCTCATTTTTCTGGATCAACCGGGAAAAACCGCCCCCCTTGGTCCGAATACCGAGGGAAAAGGGGGTGACATCCAGCAATAAAATATCCTGCAACGCCCCGCTCAACACCCCCCCCTGAATCGCCGCCCCCAGGGCAACCACCTCATCGGGATTGACGCCACGATGGGGTTCCCGGCCAAACAGTTCGGCCACGGTCTGTTGCACCTTGGGCATCCGGGTCATTCCCCCGACCAGAATCACCTCATCCACCGCCTGGGCCGTTATGCCCGCATCCTGCAACGCCATCTGGCAAGGCAACAGGGTGCGTTGAATGAGCGGTGCCACCAACGCCTCCAGCCAGGTCCGATTCAGGTTGCGGCTGAGATGTTTGGGACCGTCCGCATCGGCATGGATAAAGGGCAAATGAATGTCCGTCTGCTGCACCCCGGAGAGTTCAATCCGCGCGTTTTCAGCCGCCTCGCGAATGCGCTGCATGGCGACACGGTTTTGCCGCAGGTCAATCCCCTGCTCCCGTTCAAAGGTGCCGACCAGATCGTCCACCAGATACTGGTCAAAATCCACCCCGCCCAGGTAGGTATCGCCATTGGTCGCCTTGACCTGGAACACGCCGTTGTTGATCTCCAGAATGGAAATATCAAATGTCCCCCCGCCCAGGTCATAGACGGCAATCACCTTGCCATCCGTCTTGTCCAGGCCGAAGGCCAGAGCCGCCGCCGTCGGTTCGTTGACGATGCGCAACACCTCCAGACCGGCAATCCGCCCGGCATCCCGGGTGGCCTGCCGCTGGGCATCGTTGAAATAGGCCGGTACGGTAATGACCGCCTGGGTGACGGTTTCGCCCAGAAAGGTTTCCGCTGTCTGCTTCATCTTTTGCAGAATAATGGCCGACACCTCGGCGGGACTCATATGCTTGCCCCCTGCCGTGGCCCAGGCATCGCCATTGTCCGCCTCGATAATGCCATAAGCGACCCGTCCCTGAAAATCCTGGGCCATCGGATCCGCATAACGACGCCCCATGAGCCGTTTGATGGCCAGCAAGGTATTTTCCGGGTTGGTCACCCGTTGCCGTTTGGCCGCCTGTCCCACCAGACGGGAGCCCTTGTTGGTAAAGGCCACCATGGAAGGCGTCGTCCGCCCTCCCTCGCTGTTTTCCAGGATACGGGGCTGCACCCCATCCAAAATGGCAACACAGGTATTGGTGGTACCCAAGTCAATTCCAATTACATTGCTCATATTTTGGCTCTCCTTTTAGATAGTATTTTTGAAAAAAGAAAACAATTATTCAGGATCACCGGATCCCAGCGTCAGACGTTAACGAACGACGTTAAGGGAAGCAATGCTTGTGCCAACTGTCTTTAATGGGGGAAACGAAGAGTAATAACTTGTTTTTATTGTAAAAATTATGAAGGAGCAGATGGGTTGCAGCGGCTGTTGCGGGGAAAAGGGACAAGATTTTGACTGTTGCAATGATTGCGGGTCCAGGGGGATCATCCCCCTGGTGGTCACTCCAAGCCTGCAAGACCCAACACCCCCGCCAACTGCCGCAAGGAAACGCAGGCCTCCTGAAAAGCGAACTGATCCACCTGTTCTGCCAGCCGTTGCACCAGCACCCGCCCCTCCCCCTCCAGCCCGGCCAACAGGGGCTTGAGGGTATCGAACATCTCCTGGGACTGGGCGTTGGCACTTGCAAACAAATCGGCCAACTGCTGGAAAACAGGCTCAACACGCTCCAAATCCACCGTCGCACCCGTCGTGTCCCCCTCCACAAGACAGGTTTGTTCAGCCTGTTCCAGTTGATCAATGGCGGCGAGCACCTCCGCCAGAGCCGTTTTGAAATCATCCAGCAAAGCAGGCCACGTCTCCCGTCGCGCGCTCTCGATGGCCTTTTCCAAGGCACTGGCCGCCCGGAACAGGGCCGGTGCCGACAGATTGCCGGCAATGCCTTTGACCGAATGGGCCAACCGTCGAGCAATCGCCCGATCCTCCGTGCGTTTGCCAGCCAAGGCCACCCGAATCTGCTCGTCAACCGTGGCATAATCCCGGCGCAGATCCCGCAAAATGGCGCGAAACAGGCCGTGATTATGGCTGAGCCGCTCCAGCGCAGCCCCCACATCCACACCCACCATGGCCTGGAAAGCCGTCGCATCGGCCACCACAGGCAGCGTATAGGTGCCCGCAACGGCCCGTTCCCTGGGTTCAATCCACCGCAGCAAGGTGGCAAACAACTGCCGCTTGTCGATGGGCTTGATCACATGGTCATTCATGCCCGCCGCCAGACTTTTTTCCCGATCCCCGGTCATGGCATGGGCCGTCATGGCAATGATCGGCAGATGGAAAAAACGGGCATCGGCGCGCAAGCGACGGACGGTCTCATACCCATCCATGCCGGGCATCTGAATATCCATCAAGACACAGTCATATGTTTGTGTGGCCAGCCGGTCGATGGCCTCCCCGCCACTGGTCGCCACCGCCACCACCACCCCAACGCTCCGCAAAATGCCTTCGGCCACCTGCTGGTTGAGGGGATTGTCTTCCACCAGCAGCACCCGTGCCCCGCCAATCTGCTGGGCAACCTGATTCGGATCCACCTGCGGCCATTCCGAATGATACACCTGTCGTGCTGCCGCACCCGTCCTGGCCTTCGCCTTGCGGCGCAAACGGGCGGTAAAATAAAAAATCGACCCCTGGCCCTCGGTGCTCTCTGCCCACATTTCTCCGCCCATCATCTCGGCCAGCCGTTTGCTGATGGCCAGACCAAGGCCCGTGCCACCATAATGCCGGGTGGTGGAACCATCGGCCTGCTCAAAGGGTTGAAACAGTCGGGCTAATTGAGCCGGGGGAATGCCAATACCCGTATCGCTGACCGCAAATTGCAGCAGCAGTGGATTGCCCCGCTCCACCGTCGTCACCCGCACCTCGATCTGCCCCTGACGGGTAAACTTGAGGGCATTGCCCACCAGATTGAGCAAAATTTGCTCAAGACGCAGGACATCCCCGGTCAACAAAAACTGACACTCACGGGAATCGACAAAATGGAGGGTCAAATTTTGCTCGGCGGCCCGGACCTGAAATAAATCCTGCACGTGGACAAACAGGTCGCACAACACAAAATCAACCGGATCCAGGGTCAGCTTGCCCGCCTCCATTTTGGAAAAATCCAGAATATCATTGATAATTCTAAGCAGGGAGTGCGAGGCATTGCCGATCTTGACCAGATAGGCCCGCACGGTGGGCAGCGCGTCAGCGGCCAAGGCCAGATCGGTCAGACCAATCACCGCATTCATGGGCGTCCGAATCTCATGGCTCATGTTGGCCAGAAAGATGCTTTTGCTCTGATTGGCCACCTCGGCGGCCTGTTTGGCTTGTTGCAGGGAGCGGGAAAGGGTGAGCAGTTGTCGCTCATTGCGGTCACTGAAGCTCAAGAGACGTTTTTCCGTCTTCAGCAACTCTTTGTATGCCTTGAGCAGCTCCGCATAGGCTGGGCGCAGGTCACGGGATTCACCCTTTCCTGCCAGCAGTGCCTCCGCCTTGGCAATGACTGCGTTTTCTTCCTGGAACGAATCAAATACCATGGCGGGCTTTGCTCCCGGAACCAGGGGCAACGCCCCCGGTGGGAGTGGGGGCAACGCCCCCACTGACCGAGGCAAGCATCGAAAACATCAGAACGATTTGGTCAGGCTCAAGACCAGACGACCATCATCCTGCCAATCTTTGTTCAGGGCACGGCCATCGCTGTCCACCCCGATATAGTCGAGTTCCGCCCCAAACCCGGCTGGCAGGTCAACGGCAACACCCAGGCTGTAGTCACCATAGTTGCTGATATGCTGCGCACGCCCCGGAACCGAGACATAGTCACCAAAAGCGAGACCGTAATGGCCCTTCAGCGTGGTCTTGAGGGGCAACTGGGCGGGAATTTCGTAGGCAAGCTGGGTGTCCAGGTAGGAAGAGGCATTGCCAAGGCCCATATTATCGTCCGAATAATAATATTTCACCTTCAGGCTGGTCTCGGCGATCTTGTACCCGGTACCCAGATAATATTCCCGATAGTTGAAGTTGGCCGAATGGCTGGTTTTGGGATCCAGTTGCGGATGGGACGAAAAGGGATAGAGATACTGGATGATGCCCAGATCCACACTCCAGCCGCTCTCCCACTCCTTGGTGTAGCCCACGGACGGATCCAACTCCATGGCGGTGCCATCCGCATTCTTGAAGTCCACATTGGACGCGAACAGGCTCACATAAAACCCGGAGTCATGATTCGCATTGAACGTACCCTGCACCGCCGGGCCATGATCGCTGGCCGAAATGCCCCGCGAGACATAGTCGTTCGTCAACGCCAAGTTACCGGTCAATTCAAAACCGGCAAATTTGGTCTTCTGCTCCGCTTCCTCCGCCAGCAATGCCGTGGAAATGAGGGGAAGCAACCCCAATACACACACAGACAGTATTTTTTTCATCGCAAATTGTCCTGTAAACCCCATTAAGATTGTCTGACTGATAGCCTGGTACAACTGTGGCATGCCGACCAGAGAACGGCCTGCAAAAGACCAGAGTCTCCTGCATAATGATCCGAATGACAAACAAGGTCAAGAGATTATCAGGGTGAATTTGTTCCAGACCGGAAACGATGCAGAATCACGGCGGTACTGTTTTTGTCTGGACATCTCCGACTGGCTCTGGTATGAGCGTCTGACGTAAACATCTTGCGGGTGGGTCGTTGGGC
>JADFYM010000190.1 GCA_015233035.1 Magnetococcales bacterium | reverse complement strand
TGAAAATTTTGATTGTAGAAGACCAGTTGTCTATCCAAGAGGAGTTGCGATTAATCCTGGAGGGATACGGTACCATCGACACAGCCGGTAATGGAAAAATCGGTGTAGAAACCTTTCGTAAAGCCCTTGTCAACCAATCGCCCTATGATTTGGTACTACTGGATGTACAGATGCCGGAAATGGATGGTCAGACCGCTTTGAAGGAGATGCGTCATGTAGAAACGACGTGGTTCAGTGCTGATCCTTTTCTGACAAGAAAATTTGCTTGTATCATTATGGTGACATCTTTGGACGATCCCAAGAATTTCATGGAGGCGTACCTTGAGGGGAGATGCAACGGCTATATCACCAAGCCGTTCGATTCGGGTGAATTGCTCGAAAAGTTAAGGAATAACAAATTAATCCAATAGGCGGAACGAATCAGAATCACCGGGACAATCCGGCTTTCCCGGTTGGACTGAGCGGCTTGGCCGTAGCTGGGAATGGTGGGATGTGTTCAGGGAGGATGTACCCCTTTGGACCTGCTTCTCTTTCGACCAGCAAAAAAAAATCGCCAAATCAACGATTTTAGCTTGATTCTTGCGGGGGGGGGGTGAATGATAGTTTTAATTGCAGTACACTCTATGGGCAGGCGACCTGTCGTGCGACAATGTTTTCAGAACGTCATGGTGGAACACGATTTTCCCCAACGCGGCAAAGCCGCAACCAAAAAGGGTGGTATAAAAGACGCTGTTGGTGGAAAATGGCGAAAACTGCAAAGGAGATGCAGCCATGTTGCCATTCATCAAGCGTCACGCCGACAAGATTCTCGGCGTCATATCTTGTTTCGACCGGATTCTTGTGACCGGTACGTTTCCCCAGATCTGCCATGCACAAGCAATGGCGTCACATTTGACGGCAGAGGATGTGCGGTTGTTCGATTATCCTCTCTGGGCCGAACCGTTGCGTGAAATGATTCGCACCAATGCCGACAAGATGGCCGCTGCTCAGGGTGTCACGATTGAGTTCATCTCCAGGAGCAAGGAACAGCGCAAGGAGGATATCATCCGTGATGTGCTGGCCAGTCGTGGTGAGCAACCAGGTCTCGTACATATTCTCTCGGCAATGGAGAGTTGCCCATCCTTCCGTCCTTGGCATGACAAAGCCACTGGCAGAACATTTCTAAAACCAAAAGATGGCAGATGCCTGCACTACTATTTTTACTTCATTGACGCAGAGTTGGGCTTATGTTTCCTGAGGGTGCCGACATGGGCTCCCTTCCGGCTTCAATTCTACTGCAATGGCCACAACATCCTTGCCCGCCAGTTGGAACAGGCGGGCATCGCCTACACCATGTCCGACAATGCATTTTCTGACATCGCTGATTTTCCCGCTGCCCAACGCTTGGCCGATCAACTCAAAGGCGAAGATCTGCATCGCAAATTCGACCACTACGCCCGGATGTTCTGTCCTGTTTTTGACCGTTTCACCGCCGGTTGTCATTGGAGTATGACCCAGACTGAATATTCAACCGACATCGTTTTCCGTGACGCGGCGATGTTGGAGCCAATCTACAAACAAATCGTGTATACCGCCATCCATGCGGTAAAAGCGGGCGATATCGCCACTTTCCTTGGCCGCAGGATTACTGGAAATTTCGAGGGTGAAGTCGGCAACGACTTTCACACCCGTATCGAAGGCACCCGAATTCGCCACCATTTCGGACGATCAGCCATAAAAATGTACGACAAACGCGGGCATATCCTGCGCATTGAGACGACGACAAACGACGTCTCTATTTTTCGCCACTACCGGAAGGTAGAACACCGGGACGGGTCATCGGAGATGAAAATGGCTCCAATGGCCAAAACCATCTACAGTATCGGTGCCTTGCGCGAGGCACTGGCAGCCGCAAACCGCCGGTACATCGATTTTATCGGAGCCATTGATGACCACACGCCTGGCCAGGACAGGTTGGAAAAGATTGCACAACCAGTCAGGCAAGATGACAGATCATGGCGCGGCTTCAACTTCTTTCTTCCCAACGATCTTGATTTGTTTGCAGCCATTATGCGCCCTGAATTCGCCATTGGCGGTTTTACCAACCACGCCTTGCAAGCGTTCCTCCAGGGAAAAACGTGCTCCCAGGTGGGGCGTATGCTCCAGAGGCTCAGAACCCACCACCTGATCAAAAAAGCCGTCAACTCGTACAAATACCACTTGACCAGTTTGGGCCGCCTTGTCATCGCGTCTGGGCTCAAACTGCGCGAACTCGTTATCATTCCGTCCCTGACACAACCGACTGTCCTCTCATAATCTTAACCATTTTGCGTGGGATCTGACTGGTAAGATACTACCTTTGTCCGCGTCGGGTAATAACAACAGGTAAACTCCCGACTCTAACTTGGCGCAACTGAAGGGAGCACTGGATAATCCGATGCACAAGAAGTCGACCAAATCAAACGCAATGCGCACAATCGCCGAGGCGCAACTCGTCCGCAACCCACCGACGAATATTTCGGCCACCATCCCCGTCGACAGCCTTGAACACGAATTGCACGTCCACCAGATCGAACTGGAGATGCAAAACGAGGAGTTGCGTCGTACCCACCTGGAGTTGGCCGCTTCGCATGATCGTTATGTGGACCTCTATGATTTTGCCCCGGTCGGTTATCTCACCCTGGCCGATAACGGCATGGTTGTGGAGGCAAACCTCACCGGAGCCTCGCTCCTCGGGGTGGAACGCAACAAACTGCTCCGTTGTCGTTTCGCCCGGTTTGTCACCGCTGAAGATGTCATGCCCTGGAACCGGTTTTTGTCCGATCTGCGTCGGGGTGGGAGGCAAAGTTGCGACTTGACACTCCAACGTTTGGACCGGTCTGTCTTTCTCGCCCACCTGAGTGGCATGTACTCGGAGGCCAGAAACAACTCCCCGGCCATGGTACGCATCACCCTCGCCGACATCAGCGAACGCAAGCAGTCAGAGGCACTCCGACTCAGTGAATCCCGCTTTCGTGGTGCATTCGAAACCGCCGCCCATGGCATGGCACTGGTCTCTCCCGAAGGCCGATGGCTCAAGGTCAACCAATCCCTGTGCACCATTCTCGGTTATGGCGAAGAGGAACTGCTGGCCACCGACTTCCAGACCATCACCCATCCCGATGATTTGAGCGTCGGCTTGGCTTGTTTGCGCCAATTGCTGGCAGGGACTATTTCGAATTTCCAGTCAAAAAAACGCTATTTTCACAAGGATGGCCACGTCGTATGGGTACTGCTGAGCGTCGCCATGGTCCGGGACGGAGATGGTCAACCGATCCATTTCGTGACACAAATCCAGGACATCAGCGTCCAAAAAATTGCCGAGATGGAACTCTTGGCGGCCAAAAATCAATTAGAGCTTCAGGTCAATTGCATCAACCGTATCCAAAATCTGTTTATCGGCGAGTCCCAACCGGACATGCTCTTCGAGGCTCTCCTCTTGGAAATCCTGGAGTTGACTGCCAGTACCCATGGATTCATTGCCGAAGTCATGCGTGACGAACAGGAAGTAGCCTCGCTTCGGGTTTTGGCGATTTCCTGCGATGTCGGGGATGAGGCAGCCAAATCTTGTTCCAATAACAACATCCTTGCCGATTCCCGTTTCAGCAGGATACATGATTTTCACAATGACCCAATCCTGAACGGTCAACCGGTCATCATCAACGTACCGCCCCAGGATTCCCATTGGGGCGTACTGTTTGACGGTTGTTCCACACCGCAGACCTTTTTGGGAGTGCCCATCAAACAAGGAGAGGAGATCGTGGGTGTGCTGGGAATGGCCAATCGTCCACAGGGTTACGATTTGTCATTGGTGAACTACCTGGGACCAGTGGTGTCCGCCAGCGCACGAATCATCGAGGGATACCGGATCCGCAGAAGGAAGTCTGAGGTTGAGACTTCGCTACGGGAGGCCAACACCCTGTTGAAGCATGAGATCAAGGAGCGGGAACAAATCCAGGCAGAGTTGCAACAGGAGCGTGACAATCTGCGGGAAATCACCGCCACCCTGGCGGAAGGTCTGTATGTGGTCGATCTGGCAGGACGAGTAACCTTTATCAACCCCACCGCCCTGACCATTTTAGGATGGCGGGAGGAAGAGGTGTTGGGCCAATCCTCCCACGCATTGTTTCATCATACGCTGGTTGATGGTTCTCCCCACCCCCCGGACAATTGTCTCTTGTATGAAGTGTTGCACCAGGGCAGGGTGGTTACTACGGATGAGGAGTGGCTGTGGCGACGGGATGGACGTGGTTTCCCGGTGGTGGTAAGTGCTTCGCCC
Source organism: Magnetococcales bacterium (assembly GCA_015233035.1). Lineage (GTDB taxonomy): Bacteria > Pseudomonadota > Magnetococcia > Magnetococcales > Magnetaquicoccaceae > Magnetaquicoccus. Next base: position 4,110 of record JADFYM010000190.1, on the reverse strand, counting down.
ATCTACCGCACAGGAAAAGTGCATGGGGCTGTGCTGGCCTTCCGGGACATTACTGAGCGCAAACAAATCGAGGATGCCCTGCGCAAAGAGCAGGATTTTATTCGCGAGATGATCAACGCCCTGCCAGGCGTTTTCTGTCTGATCAGCCAAGAGGGCAGATTCAAGTTATGGAACAAGAAATTTGAAGAAAACACCGGATACACCCCGGAGGAAATTATGATCGCGTCACCGGCTGATTTTTTTCAGGGCGAGGACGTGGCAACCATAACTGAAAGCGTGCAAGAAGTGTTTACCCAGGGGGCTGCCGCCGCCGAGGCCAACCTCGTTGCCAAAGACGGTACGATAACTCCACACTATTTTGTTGGGCAGCGTATCGAACGGGATGGCATGTCTTACCTGATCGGTATGGGACTGGACATTTCCGAGCGCAGACGGATGGAGGACGCCTTGCGTGAGGCCAAGAAGCAAGCTGAGGTGGCGACCACAGCCAAGAGTAATTTTCTTTCCTCCATGAGTCACGAAATCCGTACCCCCATGAACGGTTTGCTGGGGATGACCGACCTGCTCCTGGGAACCCCGATGACAGACCAGCAACGCCATTATACGGAGACCATCCATCGATCTGGACGCACCCTGCTGCGCATCATCAACGACATTCTGGATCTCTCCAAGATCCAGGCCGGTCAGCTGGTCCTGGAACTGTTGCGGTTTGACCTGGATGAAGTCGTCCATGACATCATCGACATGTTCGCGGGACGCGTAAAAAGCAAGGGGTTGGCCATCCACTGCAAGATGCTCGATGGCGTGTCCATACACCTCCTGGGGGATCCCTATCGACTCAGCCAGATATTATTCAACCTGATGGGCAATGCCATTAAATTTACCGAGGCGGGATCCATCGGACTGACGGTAGAGGTCACGGAGGAACGAGAGGTGGATATCCTCTTGCGATTCCAGGTGACCGACACGGGTATCGGCATTGCTCCAACCTACCAGCAACAAATGTTCCAGCCTTTTTCCCAGGAAGATTCATCGATTTCACGCAAGTTTGGTGGAACCGGGTTGGGATTGGCCATTACCCAACGGTTGGTGACCATGATGGATGGTGATTTGGGTGTGGAAAGTGCCCCCGGTCAAGGATCCACCTTCTGGTTTACTGCCCGTTTTGGCAAGCAACAAGAGGGGGACCGACAAGAGATCGCGGCTTGGCAGGTTGTTCAACGATCGCCTACCCCGGACAACATCCGTTTCAAGGGACGAGTCTTGCTGGTGGAGGATAATCAGGTCAACCAGGAGGTGGCCATAGCAACTTTGGAGCTATTCGGTTGTCAGGTGACCGTTGCCTGCAACGGTCAGCGGGCCATGCCCCTTGTGCGCGAGGCCGATACCCCCTTCGATGCCATCTTCATGGATTGCGAAATGCCCATTCTGGATGGTTTCGAGACGACTAGGCGTCTGCGCCAATGGGAAAGCGATACGGGACGGCCGCGCACACCCATCATTGCCCTGACCGCCCATGTACTGGAGCAGAGTCGGCAACAGTGCAAGGAAGCCGGGATGGACGACTATCTGCGCAAGCCATTCAGTCAAGCCGATCTGGGTGCCATCCTGTATCGTTGGCTGCCCAGGGAAAATAATGATACGGTGAAACAGGGGCAAACAGTAGTGTTATCCTCTGACCCGGATCAGGATACGGTTGATTCCCCCCCAGTATCACCTGCTGGCGATCATACTGGTGGCATGGCCACGTTGCCATCCGCCCCCGTGTTGGACCTGGTTGTCTTGGACCACATTCTTAAATTGGATCAGGATGGAAATAAAGGTCTGTTGAGCAAGATGGTAGAGATCTATTTGACGCGGACACCGGTATTGTTGGCAGAACTGGAACAAGCCATGGATCGTCATGATAACGAGGCGGTGCGGGTCGCTGCCCACACTCTGAAATCTTCCAGCCTCACCATGGGTGTCGTGCGCCTGGCGGAAATGGGGCAAGCCATGGAAACAGATTACACCAATCTGGTTCAGGCACGTCGATATTTTCAACAGAGTGGTTCCTCTTTTGCTGGAGCCAAACAGGCATTGAGTGACTTGTGTGCTGCACAGCAAACAGGAGATTATCATGAATGAACTGGTCGAAGAGTTGAAGAATCCACTCGTACTGATCGTGGATGACGAGTTGTTGCAGAGACTGCCCATGCGGGAGTCCCTGGAACAGGCCGGTTTTCGTGTGGTGGAGGCAGAAAACGGAATGCAGGCCTGGGATTTTGTACAAAACAAGCGTCCCGACCTGGTGATCTCCGATGTGGTGATGCCCAGGATGGATGGGTTCACCTTGTGTCAAACCATTCGTCAACGGCAGGAACTGAAACACCTGCCTGTCGTGCTGGCCACCTCCCTGGACGACTTGGCATCTATCGAGCGTGCCTATCATGCGGGGGCCACGGATTTCATCACCAAGCCCATCAATTGGGGCCTGATCGGTCATCGGGTACGTTACATTCTGCGGGGTGCTCGTACCGCCCAGGCTCTGGAGGAAAGCAAGCTGGAGTTGGTCCGCGTCCGACTGGAGATCATCCGACGTTTGGGCTGGGCAGCAGAATACCGGGATAACGAAACCGGCAGCCACATCCAACGCATGAGTCAATATTCCGCCTTGATAGGGCGGACCATGGGACTTTCTTCCCATGACCAGGAATTGCTGCTCAATGCGGCTCCCATGCACGATGTGGGCAAGATCGGTATCCCGGACAGCATTCTCCTGAAACCAGGCAAGTTGACTGTCGAGGAGTTTTCCATCATGAAGACCCATACCACTCTGGGTGGACAACTTTTAGATGAGGAACCCTCTCTTCTGTTGCGCACTGCCTACCTCATTGCCCTCACGCACCACGAACGGTGGGATGGCAGTGGTTATCCCTTTGGATTGGAGAGGGAGGATATTCCTCTTATGGGTCGCATTTGCAGTCTGGCGGATGTGTTTGACGCCCTTACCTCCAAACGTCCTTACAAGCAGCCTTGGAGTGTGGAAGAGTCGGTGAATGAAATCCAGCGTTGTTCGGGAACGGCTTTTGACCCCAACCTGGTGCGAGTGTTTCTCGATATCTTGCCAGAGATAGTGAAAATCAAGGATGCCCACTCGGACACAGATCAACCCGACCAGGACACGTTGTCCCGGCATCTTTCTCCCAGGTAGATTCGCCCATGACGACCATCTTGATTGTGGATGATGATTCGGGGACTCGTATTTTTCTGGAGGCGTTGCTGCAACAGGAGGGATACCAGGCGATCACTGCCGTGAATGGCCAGGAAGCACTGGTCCGTCTGGATGAGGGCAGATGCGACTTGATCCTGATGGATATTCACATGCCGGTAATGAATGGGTATCAGGCAACCGAACGGCTCAAGATGAAGTACCAGCAGGGCAGGTTCGTACCCGTAATCTTTTTGACCTCGGCACAGACCGACCTGGAGTTGGCTCGGTGCCTGGAATGTGGCGGTGATGACTTTCTTACCAAGCCCCCCAACCCCATCATTTTGAAGGCACGTATCAAAGCCTGGTTGCAGCGGGCAGAACTCCATCTGGCGATGCATCAGGCCCATATACAACTCAGGCAGCAGTACATGGCCCTGCAGGAAATGGACAATCTGCGGAAAGATGTGGAGGCCATCTCCCGCCATGATCTTAAATCCCCCCTGAATGGCATTATCGGATGTATGGAGCTGTTGTTGCTGGAGGATGTCAAACTTACTCAACCAGAAATCAACAAATACTATCATCTGATCCTCGACGCTGCCAACCAAATGCAGGAAATGGTCAACATGTCCATGAACCTGATCAATATGGAACAAGGACGGTATGAGGCCATACTGCAACCTGTCCCGTTGTTGCCACTCATTCACCGCATATTGTCCAATCACCGAAAATTGATTGACAGAAAGCAGATTGCAATCGCGATCACCGTTGATGGTCGACCTGTTCAAGATCAACGAATTAAGGCTTTTTGCGTCGCTTGCCGACGCAAAAACCTGGTTGGACTGAACGCGGGTGGGGTGGGAAACGGTCCGGGAACTCTTATATGGAATTTTCAGGTTGTTGGGGGTGCCAATGGA
>JADFYM010000018.1 GCA_015233035.1 Magnetococcales bacterium | reverse complement strand
GGGGCGTGGCGGCAGGCGCGGAACGGCGACGCGCGCAGACGGCCGCGCGGCTGCGTGGGGGTTTGGAGCTGCGCCACGGGACCACGGCGCTCTAGAGGGTGCGCGGCCGGGAGGCGCAAGGAATGAGGAATGCCACGCCTTTGGAAAAACAGAGCAGAAATAGACGGGGAGGGGGTGGAGTTGACGAACCAGTGGGGTCCCGAGGCGTCCCTGCGGAGATACTGCCATTCAAGAAAGGGGCACCACCATGACCGGGATGGCCTACCTGACAGACGGACAAAGTGCTGCGCTGTTGGCCCTGGTGGCGGCCGGGTCGGCTGGACAACAACAAGAGGTGCCCGTCGGAGCCGTTTTGCGCGATGCCGCCGGGCGGTTTCTGGGTGAGTGCGGCAACAATCAGATTGCCGCCCACGATCCCACCGGTCATGCGGAATTGCGCCTTTTGCGCCAGGGGGCCGCCCGCGTGGGCAATTATCGCCTGACAGGCAGCACGTTGACCGTCACGCTGGAACCATGCCCCATGTGTCTGGCGGCACTGGGGATGGCGCGTGTGGTCCAGGTAACCTATGAGGCACGCAATCCGTTACTGGGTACCGCATCCGCCTTTCCGACACCGGAACAGCATTATCAACCGGTGGTGGATGCAGAATACGTCCAGGATTTAGACGATGCAGATTCAATAGTTGTCTCCTCTTCCGCCGCTCATGTCACGGAACCGGCAGCGGACGCAGGCCTGCTGTTGCGAATTTTCTTTGATAATAGACGCCAGATCTGATTCAATGGGCCGTTCTGAGATTTTGCGCCGAGGCGGGGCAGACAGGGGGGAACGCCAGAGCGTGTTGTTGGCAGGCAGACTCAGGAGAGATGACCGAGTGGTTTAAGGTGCACGCCTGGAAAGCGTGTGTACTCCAAAAGGGTACCGAGGGTTCGAATCCCTCTCTCTCCGCCACCTTTGTGGTTGCTGTGACCGGAATGCCGGGCAGAGAGATCCGGCCACGGGTCATATACCGCAACAGATCGAGGTTGAATTCGCTACACTATGATCGTGTCGTTTGGTCTTCAGTGGGCGGCGTTGATGGTCAGGTTGTACGCAATAAGAACCCGCAAACCCCGTCAGGACCGGAAGGTAGCAGCGGTAGCGATGTTTTTTATGTGCCGTACACGACCTGGCCGGAGCCGCCCTTAATCTTATGTCTTCCTATGTCGTCTTGGCACGTCGTTGGCGTCCACGCACCTTTGCAACTTTGGTGGGGCAGGGGCATGTCACCCAGGCCTTGACCCATGCCTTGACGATGGGGCGTGTGCCGCACGCCTTTCTCTTTTCCGGTATTCGAGGGGTTGGCAAGACCACCCTGGCGCGTCTGTTGGCCATGTGCCTCGACTGCGAACAGGGGGTATCGGCGGATCCCTGCGGTCAATGCACCTCCTGCCGCGAGATTGTCGCGGGCAACCACCCGGATGTTCTGGAAATTGATGCCGCTTCCCGCACCAAGGTGGAGCAGATGCGGGAGGTTCTGGATATGGTGGGTTATTCTCCCGCCGTTTCCCGCTATAAAGTCTATATCCTGGACGAAGTGCATATGCTCTCCAGCCAGTCTTTCAATGCCCTGTTGAAAACATTGGAAGAGCCACCCGCGCACGTCAAATTTATTTTTGCGACGACGGAACCACGCAAGATTCCGGCGACCATACTCAGTCGTTGCCAGCGTTATGACCTGAAGCGCGTACCACGCGATCTGTTGACGGCCCATTTGCGCCAGATTCTGGAAACGGAGTCCATCCCGTTTGATCCGGCGGGGGTCGAGGCGGTGGTGCGGTCGGCGGGTGGATCGGTGCGGGATGCCCTCTCGCTCTTGGATCAGGTCATCGCGCACGGTGCGGGTGCCGTCCGGTTTGCCGCCGTGTCCGATCTGCTCGGTTTGACCGACCCGGAAAGTATTCTGCACTTGTTGGACGCGCTGCTGCATGGTCGGGGGCCTGAGGTGTTGCAGGGGGCGGCAGATTTTTACAACCATGGGGTGGAACCGGACAGCCTGGTCCGGGAACTGCTGGATGCCACCCATCGCTTGACCCAGCAAAAACTGTTGGGCATCGTGACTCTGGCGACCGGGGCCCAGGGGACGACCCCCGACATTTTGCCGCGTCTGGTGGCGGAAATTTCGCTGGAACATTTTCAGATGGTCTACCAGGTATTGTTGCGGGGCAGTCAGGATTTGCGTATTGCGGAAGATGCCTTGCAGGCCCTGGAGATGCTGTTGCTGCGTGTGGCTTATCTCAAGCCGGTGCCCAGTCTGGAAAAATTATTGGCCAGTTTGCCAAACTCGGATCCGGCTCCCCCGGGGGAGGCGGTTGGGGGTTCTGCGCCGGGTTCCGTAACGGGTTCTGCGCCGGGTATCGCACCAGATCCCGCCCCCGTCGTGGTTCGGGCTGCGCCGGTGATCGGCGGGCAACCATTGACTTCCTGGCAGCAGTTGGTATCCTTCGCCGCCAGCAGGGAAGGGGGATTGGCCGTCAAGTTGGAGCAGTTGGTGGTTTGTTCCCGCTTTGAAACGGACCCGAATGGTGTGCCCTGTACGATTGCGTTGCGTCTGGCGAGTGATATTTATGGCACGCCGGACCATTTCAAGCAGTCATTGGCGCAGTTTTTGACCGCGCAGGGAATGCCAGACGTGTGCATCACGGTGGAGCCTGTTTCGGCTGCGCCCCGGCGGGATACCCTGGGGGAGGCCGCCGTGCGGCTGCGCCGGGAACTTCAGGCCCGATTGACGGAAAAGATGAGCAATCATCCTGTGATGCAAAAAATCATCACCCGTTTGCAGGCGGAACTGGTGCGGGTGGAGCCGCTGGTCAGCGGCAAGGTGGGCCAGGGAGCCTAACGTGTCGAGTAAGGGAGTGGTGTGTTGAAAAATTTAGGTAACATCATGAAACAGGCTCAAGAGATGCAGAGCCGCATGGCCAAGATGCAGGAAGAGTTGGTCATGACCCAGGTCAGCGGTCAGTCCGGCGGTGGCATGGTTCAGGTGACGCTCAACGGCAAGCAGACCGTGCAAAAAATTCGGATTGATCCTTCCATTGTGGATCCGGCGGATGTGGAACTGCTGGAAGATCTGATTACCGCCGCTTTGAACGATGCCCAGAACAAGGTTCTGGAATTGACCCAGCAAAATTTGACCAAAGTGACCGGTGGGTTGAATATTCCCGGTCTGAATTTGCCATTCTGATGCCGCGCCGTCTGGGCATGGTGCCGCGATGACTGGCCTGGGTGACCCGATACCGGTGGCGGTGGGGTTGCCCTCGGTGGAGCGGGCGATTGTGTTGTTTTCCCGTTTTCCCGGTGTGGGTCGGAAAAGCGCGCAACGCATGATTCATCATCTGTTGCGGCAGGAAAAAGAGGGAGTGGTGCAACTGCTGCACGCGCTCCAGGCCTTGTCTGACCGGGTGGGGCATTGCACGGTGTGTCACAATCTGGCCGAGGATGAACGCTGCTGGATTTGCCAGGATACGCGCCGGGAAGCCGCCCTGCTGTGTGTCGTCGAGGAGTCCATGGATTTGCTGGCCATGGAAAGAGCGGGCTTGTTCCGGGGGTACTATCATGTTTTGGGGGGGCGGTTGAATCCGTTGGGTGGCATGGGACCAGAACAACTGAACCTGGCTACGTTGGAGGCCCGCTTGCAGACCGGGCAGACAACGGAGTTGATTATCGCAACCAACCCAACGGTGGAAGGAGAGGCAACGGCCCATTATGTGGCGCAGATGGCCTCTTCGCTGGTGCCGCGCATCACCCGCCTGGCCTATGGGATGCCGATGGGGGGGGAGTTGGAATATCTGGATGAATCAACACTGTATCAAGCCCTGGCAGGGCGACGGAATTTTTGACAAAGAAAAAATTGTGCAGTGCAGCAGAACAGCCATTGTGCGGCGCAGCATAATTTTGTATGGTTCGTTCTATCGATTTCCGTTTGCTTTCGGTCTCATCCCAACCATCATGGAGGGCACATTTGTATGGCCACCTTGAATGCTGTAAAAAAACAAGAATTTCCTTATCCAGGCGTTCCGGGGACCGGTGACGGTTCTGATGCCATTGCGTATGTGGAGACTCGGGCAACGGATGGGGCGGCGGCTTACCCCATCACCTCTTCCACCATCATGGGGCAGCTGTATCAAGTGGCGGTTGCCAATGGGTTTTGTAATGTGTGGGAGCAGTTGAAAGCGGAAGAAGATCGCATCCCGCTGACGTGGCTGGAGTTGGAGTCTGAGCACTCTTCGGCTTCTGCCTGTGAGGGGTTTGCCTTGGCGGGTGGGCGGGTCACCAACTTTACCTCCGGTCAGGGGCTGATCCTGATGAAGGAGGTGTTGTATACCATCGCCGGGAAGCGTCTTGCGCAGGTGTTGAATGTGGGTGCCCGTGCCCTGACCTCTCAGGCGTTGAATGTCCATGCTGGCCATGACGATGTCATGGGCGTGGCGGATTGCGGGTGGGGTATTTTGTTTGCACACAGCGTCCAGGCGGCGGCTGATTTATGCCTCATTGCCCGCCGGATCTCTGAAGATGCCAAAACCCCCATGATGAATGTCCAGGATGGCTTTCTGGGAACGCATACCATTGAAAATTTGAACTTTCCGGAGGATGCCCTGATCCGGGAATTTTTGGGTGATTCACAGAAGAAGATGCGCGCCGTGTTTGATCCCCAGTTTCCCTTGCAAATCGGGGTGGTGCAAAATCAAGAGGCCTATATGCTCGGCAAGATTGCCCAGCGATTTTTTTATGACAAGTTGCCGGGTATCATCCAGGCAACCATGGATGAATATTATGCCCTGACCGGTCGGCGGTATCAACCGGTGGAATCGATGGGCATGGAAGGGGCGGAGTATGCCATCATTGCGATGGGGACATTGTCGGAAACGGCGGCCTCGGCCATTGAGACGGTGCGGAAGCGGTTTGGGGTCCAGTTGGGGGTGGTCAATGTCACCTGCTATCGGCCTTTTCCGGCGGCCCGGTTGGCCAGCATGATCAAGCGGTGCAAGGCGGTTACGGTGATTGAGCGGTGTGATATTCCCACCATGGTGGACAATCCCCTGACCACGGATGTGGAGGCCTCCCTGGCCAAGGCGATCATGGGTGCGCCGGGGTTCGAGCGGGTGGATCAAATTCCCTTTGTCTATTCCGGTACGGCCGGTCTGGGTTCCCGGGATACCACGCCGGGACATATGGTGGCGGTAGTCAAAAATATGCTGGACGGTCCGCGCAAGGGCAAGGTGTACTTTTCCCTGGGGATCGACCATCCGACCGCCTTGCCCGTCGAAGTGGAGCCGGATGTCCGCCCGGAGGGATCGTTCTCGGTGCGGGGCCATTCGGTGGGTGGCTATGGTTCGGTGACGACCAACAAGATTATTGCCACCATCCTGGGGAGTATTTTTGGCTTCCGGGTGCAGGCGGCTCCCAAGTATGGTTCGGAGAAGAAGGGGTTGCCGACCAATACCTATCTGACGGTGACGCCTCGTGGCAAAATTTTGACCCACTGTGAACTTCAGCAGGTGGATTTTGTCCCACTGATGGATCCGACCACCTGGTATATGGGCAATCCTCTGGTGGGATTGCAACAGGGCGGCATTGTCTTTCAGCATACGGATGAGACCACACCGCAGGGGTTGTGGGACTCGCTGCCGCCCTATGCCCAATATTTTATCAAGGAGAATGGCATCCGCTTCCATGGCATTGACACGGTGGCGATTGCCCGGGAGTGTTGTCTGCATGATTTTTCCTTGATTCAGCGGTTTCAGGGCGTGGTGTTGCTGGGGGTGTTTTTGCGCGTGACCCCCTTCCAGGAGCAGGCTGGCCTGTCTGAGGAAAAGCTTTTTGAGCTGGTGCGCAAACCCTTGACCAAATATTTTGGCAAACGGGGTGAGAAGGTGGTGGAGAACAATCTGCTGGCGGCCAGGCACGGCTATCAACGGGTGATGCAGGTGACCCCGGATATCATGGCGGCCACGAAGCCGGAGATATTGGCCCAGGGCAAGGCGGATTGGGATGCCAAGGGCAAGGATGTCAATGCCTTCTTTATTTGACCGAGATCCAAACGGAGAGACACCATGACCCAACGTGCGATCATTTATTCCGAACCGACCCCAGAGTGGTATGATGCCAAGCGGGCGCGGGAGATTATGGCGGCTTACAACTCGGGTGCGAGTTCCAATCAGCCCGCCGATGAGTTTGTGGCCCGTTCCATTGTGCCCGCCGGGAGCGGTTCTTACCGGGATTTTTCCTATATTGCCCCGGATCTGCCCGAATATCGGGCGGAGGCTTGTGTGGCGTGCATGGAATGCGTGCAGAATTGTCCCGATTCGGCCATCTGGGGCAAAGTGGTGGTGCCCGCCCAGCGGGGAATCGCTCTGGAGGCATTCCCCGCAGAGGTGCGGGATGTCTTGAGCAGCCGTTTGGTGCAAACGACCAAATTCTGGAAAACCTATCAGAAAAAGCATGAAACCGATCCCAACTCCCCGGAGGGTGCCTGGTTTGGCATTTTTATCGATCCCACCAAATGCAAAGGGTGTGGGGAGTGTGTGACCGCCTGTGGCGATCACCGTGCCCTGACGATGATCAAAAAGACCCGGGACAATCTGCCCGCCATTTTTGCGGCCTGGGAATTTTACAAGCAACTGCCGCCCACTCCGCCCGTGTACATCAATCCCAAGTTGCGCGGCGATCTGATGCTCAAGCCGTCGTCCAATCAATATGTCGGTGGGGCCGGATCCTGTATGGGCTGTGGGGAGACCTCGGCCTTGCGGCAACTGTTGGCGATTGTGCATGATCAGGTGGGCAACAAGTATGGCGTGGTGGCCAACACCGGCTGCAATACGGTGTACGGATCCACCTATCCGTACAATCCCTATCGTGCCCCCTGGGTCAACTCCCTGTTTGAAAATGCGGCGACGGTTGCCATGGGTATTCGCGCCCGTTGGGATCAGATCGGCAAGGGCGATCATCAGTTGTTGGTGTTGGGTGGCGATGGTTCCATGTTGGATATTGGCTTTCAGGCACTGTCGCGCATGTTGACCTCGGGCATGAACATCAAGGCGTTTGTGCTGGACACGCAGGTCTATTCCAACACCGGTGGGCAGGCCTCCACGGCCACCTTCCTGGGGCAGGATGCCAAGATGTCCATTCATGGTTCGACGGTCCTGGGCAAGCAGGAACGTCGCAAAGAGATTGCCAATATTGCCATGATGCACCCTCGGGTCTTTGTGGCCCAGACGGTTGGTCCCATGATCACCCATTTTTACAAGGCGGTGGAGCAGGCATTGCGCTTTCAGGGTCCAGCCCTTATTAATATCTATACCACCTGCCAGCCGGAGCATCAGGTCGCCGACGATCGTTCGTGCGCGCGGGCGGTCATGGCGGTCGAGTCCAGGGCTTTTCCGGTCTATATTTACAACCCGGAGGGCGGGCCGACTTTGGCCTCGCGGCTTTCCTTGCAAGGCAATCCGTCGGTCAATCGGGACTGGCACCGGCGCAAAAACAAGAGCGGCACAGAAGAAGTTGTCGACTTTTTCACCTTTGCGCGTGGGGAGGGACGTTTTTCCAAGCAGTTTGACAAGAACGGCACCCCGAGCGATACCCTGAAGACATCCATGCGGGATCGATTGGACAACTGGCGGCTGTTGCAGGAACTGGCCGGGATTGTCAATGTGGATCAGACGGAAGAGCTGGCCAATCGGGGGTCGGGTCGTTAGGAGTGTTTTTTTGGGTGGCAGTGTCGATTTTTGGTGAAAAATTTCTGTAACTGGTTTCTAATGACCGGTGATTTTTTGGATCGAGCATGTGATCAAAAACCCGGAGGGAGGTATCATGTCCGCACAACAGGGTACGACAGGCACACGGTTTTCGTTCGAAGATTTGTCGGGAGATGATTCGCCGCAGGCATTGGAGAGATTGATTGAAGATCGGGACGGTTCTTTCGGATCTCAGTTGGGTTCCCTTTCGATCTCCTCCAATTTTCAGCGTATTTTCAGCTCCACTCTGCAAAGAGGGGTGGGCTTTGAGGCCTTCTGTGTGGGAGAGGGGCCTGATGGGAAATTGGTGCCCCCGGCGGATCTGTTTGCCAGCATGGGCAAGCGGGAGGGGATGGAACTGCTGGATCGGTTGCGCATGTTGCTGCATCTGAAAAGTTTCAAGGCGGCCAAGCTGAAAGACCGCTGGCTCTTCACCAATCTGCATTCACGGGCCATGTTGGACCACAAGGAGCCGGATCCGGCCTTTCTGGTGGCGGCCTTGCACCATACCGGTCTGTCGCCCAACCAGGTGGTGGTGGCGGTGCGGGAGCACACGCAGGCCCGGCAGGCCAAGCTGGTCCGGGTGATTGATGTGTTGCGTGGCCTGGGCTGTCTGGTGATGTTTGATGATTTTCTGGCCGAGTCGGCCAATCTGGACAGTTTGTGGAAGTTGCGCCCGGATATGGTCAAGCTGAACCGTCTCTGGCTGGAAAATGCAGCGCAGAGCGGGCGGGCCCGTCGCATGTTGGCCAAGCTGGTCGCTTTGGTCCATGCCTCTGGTGCTCTGGTACTGATGGAAGGGATTGCCTCGGAGGCGGAGGCCTTCATGGCCATGCGCATGGAGGCCGACTTTGTCCAGGGGCCGTTCTGGGGGACGTATGACGCCGAGTTGGTCCATTCCGGGGAGCAACATGCCACGAGCGGTTCGGTGGATCAATCCTTTGCCGTCCTGCTGGCCAAAAGCGAGTGGGCCGTGGAGCAGGATCAGCGTCAAGTCGATTTTGAGATGGGCATTTTCAGTGAAGATGTCATGGAGTGTGCCTGGGCCTTGGCGGATGGTGCCACGCTGGCGACGGCGGCGCATGATTTGCTGTTGATGCCACGGGTGGAGCGGGTCTATCTGCTGAATGATCACGGCGTGCAGACCGAGCCGGATATTTTCCGCAAGGGGGAACCTCTGCATCTGGATCCGCGTTTCAAGCCTTTGCGGGAATCGACAGGGGCCACCTGGACCCGCCGGTTCAGTTTCCACGATGCCATTCGCAATCCGGGGGTGGTGCAGCTTTCGCCGCCTTACCGTTCCAATGCCAGTCGCAACATTTGTCTTACCTTGTCGGTGACGGTCACCATTCAGGGGATGCAACATGTGTTGTGCTGTGACGTGGAGTGGCGGGAAGGGGTCGTTCTTTGAGTCCAGGTTTTTCTGTGTGCGCCGTTTGGTAAAATAATGGTCCTTTCTGTGCCCGACAATATTCTGGCGTGTGTGCGTGTGCAGTTGTTGCGCCCACGGGTGCTCTCGGTGCGCGTCGGGGGGGCCGTTTGTGGTTTGCTGGAGGTGGCCGATCCGCTGGATGGTCTCTGTCTGGAGGTGTTGACGGCCCGTGAGCCGTTTGAGGTGGAGTGGTTGTTGTCGTCTTTGTTTACGCCGACCCCTCAGGAGATGGAGGCGTGCGAGGCGGCCCTGCCGTTGGCGGGGCTGACCGACGCGGTGGTGGAGGCATTGGTTACCGCTTTGGCGGCAGAGAATTTGTTTTGCCCTGTCTCCTATGGCCATCGGGAGCAGGCGGTGCCGGTCATGGCGGTGGTGATCGACCGGTATGTGCGTTTGTTGCATCTGAATGCGGCGGTGCATCCTTTGGTGTGCGCGCTGCTGGAGACGGGCATCGGGGGTGCGGATCGTCTGGTTCTCTCCAGTTTGGCGCGCCGACCGGTCTGGCATCCCGAGAGCCGGGCGCGCTTGTTGTGCCGTGCGTTGCGGGTGATGGCGGAGCGCGGTACTTTTCAACTGGACAAGGTGCGTTTTTTGACCGATTTTGTCGGTTCGTATCGCCCGCAGGATGAAGCGGGGCTGCTGCAAGCTTTGCTCGGCCTGGTGGATGCCTATCACCAGGACGGCGAGCATCCCATTTTTAATCAGCAATTGGAACATCACCAGGGCGAGAATATTCGCTCCCAATATTGTGGGCCGGATGTCAAATCGTTTCGCCTGACCATGGCCCATGCTCTCCTCGCCGATTTTGGCTATTCTCCTGCGTTGCCGTGATTTTGTGCTCCCTGCCGGGTGGGAGATTCCTTGACGATGAAATTGGGTTCGGGCATTATTGGGCACCAGATCGGGAAGGCCTGTCTACCTTGAACCTTTGCATCGGAGTGAACACATAATGCCCACACAGACCACACAAAGCCCAGCAGATATCATTTTTACGGCTGTCGATGAGGCTCCTCAACTCGCCAGCGCATCCTTGCTGCCCATCGTGCGTGCCTTTACGCAGGTGGCTGGCATTTCCATTGGGACAAAAACCATTTCTTTGGCAGGCAGAATTCTCGCCAGCTTTCCGGAAAACCTGACCGAGGCGCAAAGACAGCCCGACGATCTGGCAGAGTTGGCGGAACTGGTCGTCAAGCCGGAAGCCAATGTCATCAAAATGCCGAACATCAGTGCCTCTGTGCCGCAACTCAAGGAAGCCATTGCGGAGTTGCAGGGGCATGGTCTCAATGTGCCGAACTATCCCGACAGCCCCAAGACCGATGCCGAGAAAGAGGTACGGGCACGTTACGACAAGGTCAAGGGCAGTGCCGTCAATCCGGTCTTGCGGGAAGGCAACTCGGATCGGCGCGCCCCGAAGGCGGTCAAGGATTATGCCAAGAAAAATCCGCACAGCATGGGGGCTTGGCTCCCGAATTCCAAGACGCATGTGGCCAACATGGCGGGTGGCGATTTTTATGCCAATGAAAAATCGGTGACCATCGGCAGTGCGTCGGCGGGTACGGGACGCATCGAATTTGTCGGCCAGGATGGGACCGTCACCGTGTTGAAGGAAAAACTGCCCCTGAAACTGGACGAAGTGATTGATGGCACCTTCATGAGCGTCAAGGCGTTGCGCGCTTTTCTGGATGCGCAGATGGACGACGCGAAAAAGCAGGATGTGCTTTTTTCCTTGCACATGAAGGCCACCATGATGAAGGTTTCGGACCCGATCATTTTTGGCCATGCGGTGGTGGTTTATTTCAAGGATGTGTTCGAGAAGCACGCGAAACTGTTTGCGGAGATCGGTGTTGATCCCAACAATGGCTGGGCGGACGTTCTCAAAAAGATTCAGGCCCTGCCGGCGGAGCAGCGGGCGGCGGTCGAGGCGGATATTGCGGCCTGCAAGGCCAAGCGGCCCGATCTGTATATGGTGAATACCGAGCAGGGTGTCACCAATCTGCATGTCCCCAGCGATGTGATCATTGACGCCTCCATGCCAGCCATGATTCGGGCAGGCGGCAAGGGGTGGGGGGCGGATGGCAAGATGCGGGATGTCAAGGCGGTGATCCCGGACGGCTGTTATGCCGGTGTTTATGATGCCACCGTGGAATTTTGCAAAAAGAATGGGGCGTTCAATCCCTCGACCATGGGCAGTGTGGCCAATGTGGGTTTGATGGCGCAGAAGGCGGAAGAGTATGGTTCGCACAATCAGACCTTCAAGGTGCCGGGGAATGGCACGGTGCGGGTGGTGGATGCGGCGGGTCAGACGCTGTT
The DNA here is from genome assembly GCA_015233035.1 of Magnetococcales bacterium. Lineage (GTDB taxonomy): Bacteria > Pseudomonadota > Magnetococcia > Magnetococcales > Magnetaquicoccaceae > Magnetaquicoccus. Next base: position 16,526 of record JADFYM010000018.1, on the reverse strand, counting down.
CTCTCATGTGGTGGAGGAGGGGGATATTTGGCGTTTGTGTCAGGCAAAGGATGCGCCCATCCAGGACTGGGTCAAACTGGCGGTCAACCGGGCGCGGCTGTCGGGTACTCCGGCGGTCTTCTGGCTGGATCCCAAGCGGTCGCACGATGTCGAGTTGACCAAGAAGGTGCAGCGTTATCTGAAAGATCATGATACGTCGGGCCTGGACATCCAGATTCTCTCGCCGGTGGAGGCGACCCTGTTGTCGTTGCAGCGGATGAAAGAAGGTCTGGACACCATTTCGGTGACGGGCAATGTGTTGCGGGACTATCTGACCGATCTGTTCCCCATTCTGGAGGTGGGTACGAGTGCCAAAATGCTCTCGATTGTGCCGCTGATGAATGGTGGCGGGTTGTTTGAGACGGGCGCGGGTGGTTCGGCTCCGAAGCATGTGGAGCAGTTTGTTCAGGAAGGGCATCTGCGCTGGGATTCCCTGGGTGATTTTTGCGCCCTGGCGGCCTCGCTGGAGCACTTGAGCCAGGTACGCAAGAACGAGAAGGCGGCGGTTTTGGCCAGGGCATTGGATCAGGCGACCGGGCTGTTGTTGGAGAATGACAAGTCGCCGGGCCGGGCCGCCGGTGAGTTGGACAACCGGGGCAGCCATTTTTATATCGCCCTTTACTGGGCGCAGGCCTTGGCGGCGCAGAATGACGATCTGGAGATGAAAAAGCATTTCACTCCTGTTGCCCAGCAATTGCAGGCCAATGAAGCCAAGATTGTGGCCGAGTTGAATGCGCTGGCTGGCAAGGCGGTCGATTTGGGTGGTCATTACCATCCCGATCCGGCCAAGGTGACGGCGGCCATGCGTTCCAGTCAGACGTTGAACGCCATCGTGAATGCCATCTGATAGGCGGCCCTCCCGGCTCCCCCCCCTTTCTTTTTAATCTTTGTAAAAGATTGCGGGGGTCCGGGGGGGATCATCCCCCCCGGTGGGGTCCAGGGGCGAAGCCCCTGGTGGGGTTGGGGGCGAAGCCCCCACTGGCCATGCCGACCACCTTCATTCCTTCTGTAAAAGCCTGGGAGACGAGCCTGTCTCCCAGGCTCCTTCCTTTCACAAAAAAAAATGGTCCATTGCCGTGCTCGACATCCATTCCAGGCATGGACTTACTGGACGCGATCCGCTTATAATTTCCGAACGCTTCTGAGAGTTTCCTGGGAGCGGGTTCGGGTGAGATGAATGACGATGAATAATGTTGGAGCGAACGGGAACCTCTCATGAATATTCACGAATACCAAGCCAAACAGATTATTGCCCGTTATGGGGTGAAAGTACCCCGTGGGCAGGTGGCCTTTACCGTCGCGGAGGCGGTGGAGGCAGCCAAGCAATTGAACAGCAGTGTCTATGTGGTCAAGGCCCAGATTCACGCGGGCGGACGCGGCAAGGGGGGCGGCGTCAAGGTGGTCAAGAGCATCGAAGGGGTGCAGCAGGAGGCGGAGCGGATTTTGGGTATGACGCTGGTCACCAAGCAGACGGGCCCCAAAGGCAAGGAAGTCAAACGGCTGTATATTGAAGAAGGGTGTGACATTGCCCGGGAATTATATCTGGGCATGGTCATCGACCGGGGCAGCAGTCGCATCACCATGATGGCTTCCACCGAAGGGGGCATGGAGATTGAAGAGGTTGCCGCCCGCACACCGGAAAAAATTCTCAAGGAAGTCATTGATCCCGTAGCCGGTTTTTCCGGGTTCCAGGCGCGCAATCTGGCGTTTGGTCTGGGCCTGGTGGACAAGCAGGTGAACAAGGCGGTCAGTTTGATGACGGCACTGTACAACGCCTTCCTCAACACGGATGCCTCCCTGGTGGAGATCAATCCGTTGGTGGTGACCAAAGACGGCGATGTCATGGCCCTGGATGCCAAGATGAACTTTGACGACAACGCACTGTTCCGGCACAAGGATATTGCGGAGTTGCGGGATTTGAACGAAGAGGATCCCAAAGAGATTGAGGCCTCCAAGTATGGTCTCAACTATATTACGTTGGATGGTTCCATCGGCTGCATGGTCAATGGGGCCGGTCTGGCCATGGCCACCATGGATATCATTCAACTCAAGGGCAGCAAGCCAGCCAACTTTTTGGACGTGGGGGGCGGTGCCACCACCGAGGTGGTCACAGCAGCCCTTAAACTGATCTTGTCCGATCCCAGCGTCAAGGCGGTGTTGATCAACATTTTTGGCGGTATCATGCGCTGTGACGTGATCGCCGAGGGTGTGGTGACCGCCGCCCGCGAGGTGGGTATTCAGGTACCGCTGGTGGTACGTCTGGAAGGCACCAATGTGGCAAGGGGCAAGGCAATCTTGGCGGAATCCGGGCTGGCCATTGTTTCGGCCGATGATCTCAACGACGCTGCCGAAAAGGCTGTGGCTACGCTTCGATAGGAAGGTGCAAAATGAGCATTATTGTCGATAAGGATACCCGCGTTATTTGTCAGGGCTTTACGGGTGCCCATGGTACTTTTCATTCCGAGCAGTCGATTGCCTATGGTACGCAGTTGGTGGGTGGGGTGACGCCGGGCAAGGGGGGAACCCGCCATCTGGATCGGCCAGTGTTTGATACCGTAGCCGATGCCGTGCGGGAGACGGGGGCCAATGCGTCGGTCATTTTTGTGCCACCCCCGTTTGCGGCGGATGCCATCCTGGAGGCCGCAGCGGCTGACCTGGATTTGGTGGTTTGCATCACCGAGGGGATTCCGGTGTTGGATATGGTGCGGGTCAAGCGTTATCTGCAAGGACGCAAGACCCGTTTGATTGGGCCCAACTGTCCGGGCATCATTACGCCAGGGGCGTGCAAGATCGGCATCATGCCGGGTCATATCCACCAGGTGGGTTGTGTGGGTGTGGTCTCCCGGTCCGGGACGCTGACCTATGAGGCGGTGGCGCAGACGACCAGCGTCAAGCTGGGCCAGAGCACCTGTGTCGGTTTGGGTGGCGATCCCATCAATGGGACCAATTTTATCGACTGCCTCGCTTTGTTTGAGAAGGATGCGCAGACCGAGGCAGTGGTCATGATCGGTGAGATCGGCGGGACCGCCGAAGAAGAGGCGGCAGACTGGATCAAACGCCATATGAGCAAGCCGGTGGTGGCCTTTATTGCCGGTGCGACAGCTCCCAAGGGCAAGCGGATGGGTCATGCCGGGGCCATTATTTCGGGTGGCAAGGGGACGGCGGCTGAAAAGTTTGCGGCGTTGGAAGCGGCGGGGGTGCATATTGCCCGTTCGCCAGCGGAAATGGGTACCACGGTCTTCAAGGCACTCAGAGGGTAATTTGCCGGTTTTGGGTGTGGTTTGTTGGCCACGACAGGGGCTTTGCCCCTGACCCCACCAGGGGCTTTGCCCCTGGACCCCACCGGGGGGGATAATCCCCCCCGGACCCCCTTGATAGTGATTGAAAAAAAGGGTGGAGGGGGCTGGGGAGGCGGTTCTCTGCAATGGCCGCTGCCACAATTTGCCGCACAGGGTCTATCAAAAACAAAAAGAAGGCTAGGAAGGAGTTTCAATGGCAAAGAATGACCTAATAATTCGAGTAGCCGGGGAGGGTGGTGAAGGTATCATCTCCACGGGGGATTTTATTGCCGCTGCGTGTGCCCGAGCGGGTCTGGAGGTCTATACCTTCAAGACCTTTCCGGCTGAAATTCGGGGCGGTTATGCCATGTACCAGATACGGACCAGTCCTGACCGGGTGTATAATCAGGGTGACACGTTCGATGTGTTTTGTGCCTTCAATGGCGAGGCTTACGAGGCCAACAAACATTTGTTGACCCCCGGCACGGCCTTTGTTTATGACTATCCGGGTGGTGATTTTGAACCGGATGCCATTCCCGAGGGGGTCCATGCCTATCCCATTCCCATGTCCAAGACCGCCAAGGAGATGAAATCCTATCGGTCCAAAAATATGGTGGCCATGGGTGCGTTGTCTGTGCTGTTCAACATCAGCGAAGTGACGCTGAAGCAGGTTTTGACCAAAAAGTTTGGCAAAAAAGGCGAGGAAATTCTCAATTTTAACTTGCAGGCGTTCGAGAAAGGCCGCGAGTTGGCGTTGGCCTTGAACAAGACCGATGCCTGGCGGGTGGCTGATCCGGCCCCCCCCAAGGATGTGATTGTGATTTCGGGCAATGATGCCGCCGGTTTGGGTGCGCTGCTGGGTGGGTTGGAATTTTTCGCCGCCTATCCCATTACGCCAGCGACCGAGATTGCCAAGTATGTGGCGACCCATTTGCCCAAGTTGGGTGGCACTCTGGTGCAGGCGGAAGATGAAATTGCCTCCATCGGCCAGGTGCTGGGAGCCTCTTATGCGGGCAAGCGGTCCATGACCTCCACCTCTGGTCCGGGGTTGGCCTTGATGACGGAAATGCTGGGCATGGCCTCCATGAGCGAAACGCCCGTGATGCTGGTCAATGTGCAACGGGGTGGTCCGTCCACCGGTCTGCCGACCAAGCACGAACAATCCGACCTGTTTTTGGCACTGCATGGTGCCCATGGCGATGCGGCCCGCATTGTCCTGTCGGTGGAGGATGTGAAAGATTGCATCGATATGACGGTCGATGCGTTGAATCTGGCGGAGGAATATCAAAGCCCGGTCATCCTGCTGTCGGACGGTTCGTTGGCTTTTTCCACGCAGACGGTGCCGCGTCCCAAGCCGGGTGATTTCAAGATTGTCCGGCGCAAAATGTGGGATGGCGAGGGTACCTACAAGCGGTATGCGATCACGGACGATGGCATTTCGCCGATGGTGGATCCGGGTACGCCGGGCGGGATGCACATTGCCACGGGTCTGGAACATACCGAGACCGGCGCGCCCAGCTTCAAGGGCGAGGTCCATGAGCAGATGCTGGACAAGCGGTTTGACAAGATCAAGCCGTTGGTGGACCGTTATCATCCTGCCGAAGTGGATGGTGAGGGTGAGGCCGATGTGGGGATTATTACCTGGGGCAGCACCATCGGTGTGGCGCGCGAGGCGGTTGCCCGTCTGCGGGCGGAAGGGTACAAAGTCAAGGGGTTCTATCCCAAACTGATGTGGCCCATGCAGGTGGCGCAGTATGAGGCTTTTGGGGCGACGTGCAAAAAGATTCTGGTGCCGGAGGTGAACTATCAGGGTCAATTGTCCCATTTTATTCGGGCTGAGACCTCTCTCAATCCGATCCCGTTTACGATTTATAGCGGGATGCCTTTCACGCCCATCCAGATGATCGATAAAGTCAAGGAGATACTCTGATGTCTGTTGCTGCGCTCCATAAAGTTGATCTGAAACCCAGAGATTACAAGTCCGAGGTGAATGTTGTCTGGTGCCCCGGTTGTGGCTACCATGGCATTTTGAACAGCATCTATCGGGCGTTGTCAGAGTTGGGTGTGGATTCTTCCAACCTGATGTCCATCTCCGGCATTGGCTGTTCGTCGCGGACGCCTTACTTTATCAAGTCGTACAAGATGCACACCCTGCATGGCCGGGCGGGACCGGTGGCGACGGGTGCGCAACTGGCCCGGCCGGACTTGGCCGTGTTGGTCACGGGGGGGGATGGCGATGGGTATTCCATCGGCGGTGGTCACATGCCGCATATGGCCCGCAAAAATGTCAACCTGACCTATGTCTTGTATGACAACCATATCTATGGTCTGACCAAAGGACAATATTCGCCCACCTCCCGGCCGGAGTTGAAGGCGTATACCACACCGTATGGTGGACCGGATGAGCCGTTGAATCCGTTGCTGTACATGTTGACCTATGGGGCCACCTATGTCGCCCAGGGATTTGCCGGCAAGCCGCAATTGTGTGCCGAGTTGATCAAGGGTGCCCTGGAGCACAAGGGCTTTTCCTATGTGCATATTCTTTCGCAGTGCCCGACGTTCAACAATATTGACACGGTGGAATATTATCGTGACCTGGTCAAAGAGGTGCCCGAAGGGCATGATGTGACCAATCTGGGGGCAGCCATGGAGTTGGCGCGCCGTGAAGAAAAAGATCCGACTCCCATCGGGTTGCTGTATCAGATCAACAAGCCCACTCTGGATGAGCGTCTGGCGGAAATTGTCAAGAAAGTGGGCGGTCATGCTGGGTATGATATCAACAAGATCATTGACCTCGCTCGTCCCTGATCGGGTTGTCCATCGTGCAGAAGTTTACGCAAAAAGCAGCCTTGTTGGAGGCTTGTGGTCGTGACGGTCATTTGCAAGGCGCGGATCTCTCGTTCATGGAGATCCGCGCCGTTGACCTGCGTGGTATCAACATGGCCAGGGCGGTCCTGGTGGGCAGTCGGTTTTATGATGTCAACTGGGCCGGGTGTGACCTGACTGAGTTGCACATCCAGGAATGTTTGTTGTCCGGTGTCTCTTTTGCGGGCAGTTGTCTGGAATATTCTTTCAGTCAGCGTGCGCAGTTTATCGACTGTGATTTTACGGCGGCGGCGGTGTGTCATGCCCGGTTTTTGTTGTGCAACCTGGCGGGCACACCGTTTTCCCGCGCGGATCTCACCCAGGCCCATCTTCTTTCTTCCAATCTGGATCAAGCCGACCTGACCGGTGCTTGTTTGCGTGGGGCCAGTTTGCGGGAGTCTTCCCTGGAGGGGACGCGCTTTGTTGCGTGTGACCTGTCCGGGGTGGATCTGCGCAAGACCAATTTTCATGCGGCGCACTATGAGCGGGTCGTGACGGACGGGGCCATTTTTTATGGCAAATCACCGTGGGATGGCCACTGTTCGGCGGAGGAGGAGTTGGGCAAAAAAATGGTGAGTTTTGATGGAGAATAGGGAGACAATACGCAAGCGGTTGATTTTCCTGGCGGAACGTCGTTCCATTGCCGAGATGGAGCGGGTATTGAGCCGTTTTTTGGCCGAGCGGTTTGCCCAGTTGACGGATGAGGAGTGCCAGCGGGTGATTGTCTTGTTGCAACAACCGGATTGGGACTTGTTGGACTGGTTGTCCGACTTGCAGGAGCCGGCGGAGGGGGTGGATCGGGAGGCCTTGGAGTGGATTGCCTGCCGCAGTGGAACAAAAGCGAACGGTGTTCCCCCTTCTGACGGGGTGTCTTGAAGCGGTCAGGTCTTGAACACAGGTTCTGCGGGTCCAGGGGGATCATCCCCCTGGTGGGGTCCAGGGGCAAAGCCCCTGGTGGGGTCCGGGGCGAAGCCCCGAACGCGGAGCCATGCACCTCGAGAGGTGCCATTCAACTGGCGGAAAACCGCCTGGAAGGGGGGGCGGACTTTCGGCCGCGTGGATTTTTCGCGCTGAACAGGTCGGACAGGATCAAAAACCCACTGGCACACACCATCAACACCACCACCAACTCACTCAATTGTCTCACCAGAAAACCTCATCAAAAACAGTTATATGTGCTACAGAGTACCCGATTGGGCAGGTTGGGGTGGACTTTGATCAACCCCACTGGCCAGGGTCTGTAGCGGACCAGGCACGACATATCCTCGCGGTATGCGCCTTGATATGGTTTCAAGCAATAAATGTTCCATATATCCGATGGGGTGGTCAGGGCAATCGCATGTGCAATTTTTGGACGCTCGATCCTGGGATCGCGGGTCTCGTCCGCTTTTTTTAACGATCTTCCGCGAGATAATGCAGCAGACGCACCAGGCTCTCGGTCCCCGTATGGAAGGTGGGCCAGTGCAGACTTTCGTTGGGGGCATGAACCTGGGCGTCCGGCAAACCAAAGCCAATCAATAAGGTGTGCAAGCCCAGCATTTTTTCAAAATCGGCCACAATGGGGATTGAACATCCTTCGCCGATGAGCAACGGCTCCTGCTGAAAACTCTCCTGCAATGCCCGCCGTGCCGCCTGCAACGCAGACCACTCCTGTGGCACCACCACCGCACACCCACCGCCCGGAGCGCGGCTCACCTCTATCGTGACCTGGGGTGGTGTGTTGGCGAGCAGATAATTTTTGACCAACTCGGCCATGACATCGGGATCCTGGTCGGGTACCAGTCGCAGGGAAAGTTTGGCGTGTGCCTGCGAGGGCAACACCGTCTTGCCGCCCGGTCCGGTGTATCCTCCCCACAAGCCATTGATCTCAAAGGTGGGACGCAGCCAGAGACGTTCCAGAAGCGTGTAGCCTGCCTCTCCCCAGCCCTGGGTGAGACCCAGTCGGTGCAAATAGGCTGTCTCGTCAAACGGCAATGCGGCCCATTGGGCCCGGAGAGCGGCCTTGGGTTCCCGCACGGCCGCATAAAAGCCGGGAATCTGGATGGTACCGGCATCATCCTTGATGGAGGCCAGGAGACGGGCGAGCATTTCGAGCGGGTTGGCGATCACGCCGCCAAAGCTGCCGGAATGGAGATCCTGGTTGGGGCCGGTCAACACCACTTCCAGTTCCACCAGACCACGCAACAGGGTGGTGATGGCAGGCCGGTTTTCTGCCCACATGAACGAATCAGACACCAGGGCAAGGTCCGCCGCCAACTCGGCCCGATGGGCCGCAATAAAGGCGGGCAGATGGGGCGAGCCAATCTCCTCTTCCCCTTCCAGGAGAAAAATCACATTGACCGGCAGCGCACCGGTTGCCCGCAGGATGGCAGCCACCGCCTGAATGTGCATCAACAACTGGCCCTTGTCGTCGGTCGCGCCCCGGGCAAAAATGCGCTCATTGTGATAACGCGGCGTGAAAGGTTCCTGCACCCACAGGTCGAGGGGATCGACGGGTTGCACATCATAATGGCCATAAATCAACACGGTGGGACGATGAGGAGCCTTTTGCCACCTCCCGACGACCAGCGGATGGCCAGGCGTGGGGTGTACCGTGACCTGTTCCAGCCCCGCCTGGCGCAGCAACTCGGCGGTGAATTCGGCACAACGGGCCATATCGGGCGCGTGTTGCGGATCGCTGGAGATGGACGGAATGCGCAGATAAGCCTCCAGTTGTTCCTGTCTGGCCGTGCGGGTGGCGCGCAACGCCTGGAAGAGGGTCTCCATTATTCGGCAGAGGGGTGCAGGGTGCGTGGATATTTGACCTGGAGCAGGGTGGCACACCGTTGCTTGAGTTTATCCCACTCGGCGGTTGTCTCCAGATGGACCAGGGTGGCCGTCTTGACGATGCCGTATTCGCCCGCGTCATCGGCGTCGGTGGCAGAGAGTTGTGCGGCCTTGTGGCTCAAATCGCCGACCAGATAGGCCGCCAGATCTTCCAGACCCGGATTATGTCCCACCAGCAGGACTGTCTTGACCTCGGCGGGGAGTTCGGACAATACCTCCAGCAACTCTTCCGTGTCGGCTCCATAGATCCGGCGATCCCAATGAATTTTTTTTTCCTTGATATCCAGGAGGTGACAGACGCCCAGTGCGGTCTGTTTGGCCCGTTCCGCCGGGGAACTGAGCACATGATCCGGGATCAGTTTTTGCTCACGCAGCCAAGCACCCATCAACGGGACATCTTTTTGGCCGCGTTTGGCCAGGGGACGATCAAAGTCGGCAGCGGCTGCCGTATCCCAGGCGGATTTGGCATGTCGCAAGATGAGCAGGTGGCGGGCCATGGCGGGGGTTTCTCCGTCAGCAGGGGGTCAACAGGGGTCAGAATACACAAGGCAGCGGGCAGTCTACGTGCCTTTTGTACGGGATTTTCCGGGTGATGTCAAACGGAGTTTAGCAAGAGTGGGCGGCGGCAGGGTACCCGAACATCCGGTGGCAACGGCTGGACCACTTGAACAACAGGTGAGCAAGGCGTACCATGCCATCACGGTTGCCAGCGGCTTTCTTGATGCGAGGGGGGGGAAAAGTGCAAACAGAGTTTTCGGTGACCGATGGCATGTTACAGGAGATGGTGCAAACCATTGTGCGGGAGGTTGACCCCGTGCGTATCGTCTTGTTTGGGTCGCGGGCCACGAACACCCCCCGTGCCGATTCCGATGTGGACCTGCTGGTGATTGAAAAAACCGCCTTTGGTCCGACCCGTAGCCGACGCGCAGAAGCGGTAAAACTCTGGTCAGCCCTGGCCCGTTTTCGCGTCCCCAAGGACATCCTGGTGTTTACGGAAGAGGAGGTGCGCCATCTGCAAGATGTATTCGACCACGTGGTGTATCATGCCATGAAGGAAGGGAGAATGCTCTATGAGCGCACATGAACAGGCGCGCATGTTGCTGTTGCTGGCCCGCAAAGATCTCAATGTCTCCAGAATTTTGGCGGAAGCCTCTGATCCAGAACCGGAAGCGATCGGCTTCCATTTGCAGCAGGCAACAGAAAAGGCACTGAAGGCGTGGCTGGGCTATCGTGGGGTGGTGTCGCCCAAAGTCCATGACTTGAGCCTGCTCTTTGCCGCCCTGGAAGAGGCTGGAGAGGAAGTCTCTGCGTTTCTGTCCATGGTGGAATTAAATCCATTCGCTGTGCAATTTCGTTACGCGCTCTATGAAGAAGAGCCATTCGCGTGGGCGCAGATTCAAGAGCAGGTCAATCGGTTGGTAGAGCATGTGGAGGCCATGCCTGGTTTGTGCGCAAGCCCGTAACAGACTGCCCGTTACGCCGTTGTTTTTTGCCTGCAACTGTCTGCATCCCGTGCCGACTCTGCCGCGCCCTCAATGCGTTCCCCCCCCAACCCGACCACTGGTCGGTACCGGAATATCTTCGGTCAGATACAGCTTTTTTTGTTTCACCAACACGCCGACTGGTGTGCCGGGCCGCAGGTTTAATGCGCCATGCCGGGCACGGGTCACCTCGGCCTCCAGAATCTGCCCCGACGCCATGATCAATTCCAGGCGCACCATCGGTCCCAACATGGCCTGATGACCAAACGTGGCTGGAAAGGTACCCGGATGGTCGGGCGAGGTGATTTCAATGTCAAACGGGCGCACAAACATCAGCCCCGGCGTATCCTCGATCTGCGCATATTCCTCTCCCAGAGGAATAAACAGACCGGAATCAATCTCCGCTTGGCCCCGATGGACCCGACAGGCCAATTTGTTCACATTGCACAGAAACTGATAGACAAAGGGGGAGGAGGGGTGGTCATAGATATGGTCGGGAACATCCACCTGCTCGATTCGACCCTGGTTCATCACCACCACCCGGTCGGCCACCTCCATGGCCTCTTCCTGATCATGGGTGACCAGCACGGCGGTAATGCCCAACGTGTCATGCAAACGCCGCAACCAACGGCGCAGATCGCGGCGCACCTTGGCATCCAGCGCGCCAAACGGTTCATCCAGCAACAAGACCTGTGGCTCAATGGCCAGGGCACGGGCCAAGGCCACCCGTTGCCGTTGTCCGCCTGACAACTGCGACGGATACCGATCGGCCAGAAAACCAATCTGAACCAGATCCAGCAACTGCTCCACCCGGTTCCGGATCTCCGCCTTGTCCGGTCGAGCGGCCTGTGGGCGCACCTCCAATCCAAAGGCAATGTTGCCGAATACCGTCATGTGGCGGAATAACGCATAATGCTGAAAGACAAAGCCAACCTGCCGTTCCCGGGCACTCAGCCGGGTGGCATCGGTATCGCCAAAATAGATCTCGCCCTGGTCGGGACGTTCCAACCCGGCGACCACACGCAGCAAGGTGGTCTTCCCGGAACCCGACGGGCCGAGCAGGGCGACCAACTCTCCCTTGGCAATCCGAAGGGAGACATCGTTCAGCACCACAGTACCATTGCTGAACGTCTTGGAAACGGAGCGAATGTCAATCATGAGGGGTGCCTTTAGTGGCCCATGGCCCGAAGTTGCTTGCGATAATGCCATTGGAGGTAGGTTTTGACCGCCAGAGTGACCAGGGCCAGCAAGGCCAGCAGCGAGGCCACGGCAAAGGCGGCGGCAAATTCATATTCATTATAGAGAATTTCCACATGCAACGGCATGGTGTTGGTGCTCCCCCGGATATGCCCGGAAATGACCGAAACAGCCCCAAATTCACCCATGGCCCGTGCGTTGCAGAGCAGCACGCCATACATCAGCCCCCAACGCACGTTGGGCAGGGTCACCCGCCAAAAAGTTTGCCACCCGGAGGCTCCCAGCATGATGGCGGACTCTTCATCATCCACCCCTTGTTCCTCCATCAGGGGGATCAACTCGCGGGCAATAAAAGGCACTGTCACAAACAGGGTGACCAGCACAATGCCCGGTACCGCAAAGACAATTTTGACATGAAAAGTCTGGATCCAGGGAGTCAGCCATCCTTGCGCACCAAACATCAACATAAAAATCAACCCGGCCACCACCGGGGAGACCGAGAAGGGCAGATCGATCAGGGTGGTCAACAGACCCCGTCCCGGAAAACGAAATTTGGCGATGCACCAGGCGGCGGCCAGACCAAACACCATGTTGCACGGGACGACGATGGCGGCGGTCAACAGGGTCAAGCGGATGGCCGCCAGGGCATCGGGTGTGGTCAAGGCCGCCAGATAGACGGTCACGCCCTGCGACAAGGCCTCGCCAAAGACGACCAGCAGCGGCAACAGCAGAAAACTGCCCAGAAAAAGCAGAGCCAACAGCAACAGAATGATTCTGACCCACAACGGCTCACTGAGCAGGGGCGAGCGATTGCTGAGAAAGGGCATCTCGGACGACGGGACGCGCATGGGAGCCGATTCCTCTTAATGGTGGAACCGTTGCTGACGCCAAACCTGGAGCAGGTTGATCACCAGCAGCAATAAAAACGAAAAAACCAGCATGACGGCGGCAATGGCGGTGGCACCCAGGGTGTCATACTGTTCCAGTTGAATCACAATCAACAGCGGCGCAATTTCCGACACGCTGGGCATATTGCCCGCAATAAAAATGACCGAGCCATATTCTCCCAAACCCCGGGCAAAGGCCAGGGCAAAGCCGGTCAGCAAGGCGGGCAACAAAATCGGCAGGATGACGCGGACGAAGACCTGAATGCGGGTGGCACCCAGGGTAAGGGCGGCCTCTTCCAGTTGGGTGTCCAGATCTTGCAAGACCGGTTCCACCGTGCGGACCACCAGCGGCAACCCGATAAAAATCATCGCCACGACAATGCCCAGCGGGGTGAAGGCGACCTGAATACCCAACGGCACCAACCGGGAACCGAGCCAACCATTGGGGGCATAGATGGCGGTCAGGGCAATACCCGCGACGGCGGTGGGCAGGGCAAAGGGGAGATCCACCATGGCATCCAACAATTTTTTGCCCAAAAACCGATAGCGGACCAACACCCAGGCCACCAACAGGCCGGCCACCATATTGATCATGGCCGCCGTCAACGCGCTGCCAAAGCTTAACCGATAGGCCGCCAGGGCGCGGTCGTTGAAGGCCTTGGCCATGAAGGCCGCGCCGGACAGACCGGCGGTCTTGAAAAAGACCCCGGCCAACGGCATCAATACCAGAAGCGACAGATAAAACAGCGTCAACCCCAGGGTCAGCCCAAAACCGGGCAGGGTGCCGGAGCGGGAAAAGTTCCAGCGGGGCTTCGAGGGCGGGGGCGGCGTCATTTGGCCCGTGTGTAAATCTGGTCGAACAGGCCACCATCGGCAAAATGGGTCGCATGGGCCTGTTGCCATCCCCCGGACAGTTCCTGAACGGTGAACAGCTTTAACGCAGGAAATCGTTGGGCATGGCGGGCGGCCACGCCGGGATCGTTCGGGCGATAATAATGTTTGGCCATGATCTCCTGGCCCGTCTGGGAATAGAGATATTGGAGGTAAGCCTCGGCCACCTTGCGGGTTCCGTGGGCATCCACCCGGCGGTCCACCACGGCCACGGGCGGTTGGGCCAGAATGGACCGGGAGGGCATGACAATCTCAAACGCTCCCTGGCCCAGTTTTTCGACGGCGAGAATGGCCTCGTTTTCCCAGGCCAGCAACACATCGCCCATGCCGCGTTTGACAAAGGTGGTGGTCGAGCCCCGGGCACCCGAATCGAGGACTGGCACATTGGCAAACAGTTTGGCCATATACTCTCTGGCCTGGGTTTGATCGCCATCGAATTGGTGCATGGCCCAGCCCCAGGCGGCCAGATAGTTCCAGCGTGCGCCACCGGACGTTTTCGGGTTGGGGGTGATCACCTGAAGGCCGGGTCGGACCAGATCGCCCCAGTCCTGGATCCCTTTCGGATTGCCTTTGCGGACCAGAAAGACGATGGTCGTGGTGCAGGGTGAACTGGCATTGGGCAGGCGGGATTGCCAGTATTGGGGCAGCAGGCCTTGGGCCGCGATGGCGTCAATGTCATAGGCCAGGGCCAGGGTGACCACATCGGCCTCCAGTCCATCGATGACCGCCCGCGCCTGGGTGGCCGACCCGCCATGGGATTGGCGAATGCTGATCTGCTCGCCGCTGGTGGTTTGCCAATAGTGTATAAAGGCGGTATTGAACTCCTGATAGAGTTCACGGGTCGGGTCATAAGAGACATTGAGAATTTCCGTTGCGGCCAGGGCCACCCCGCCACCGCATCCCATCCCACAGAGGACAACCAGCAGCCAACCAAAGCGCAGCAGCGCGTGCCATGGCCACGTCCAGGAAGGGCACGCACCTTCCGGTGTGGTCTGTCTGGGGAATGCAGCTTTTGCTGGGGAAAGAGACGGTCGGACAGGCATGGCGTCAGCAAATATCCTCGTTTGGTTGGTCTTCCGCGCCCCATTATCCGTATCGAGGCTGTTATTCTGACAAAATTTAACAGAACGGCACCCCTTTGTCACCCCTCCATCAGGGCAAGCGCGTTGGCCATGCTGTGACACGCCCGCCTGCCTGGAATCGCAGGTGTTGTGCCCGCTTTTTCGCGTGTTTGGCCTTTGAATTGCATTAATATCGGCAATTCTGGCATGACATGCGGGTGGTTTGGCGTGTCGAGTGAGCTATCCTGTTATTGATCAAAGAGGTATCAGATGGGCATTGCTGTTGCTGCGCACCAGGTTGTCCCGCCCCGGAGGCAACCCATCCCGCCTCTGGAGGCGAAGATGGAGCATCGTTCGTCCCCTGCGACAAAAAAATGCCACCATCTGCCAACCCATTGCCGAGCCTGTGGCCAGGGGATGACCATTGCCTATCCCACTTCCGTCACTTTTTGGAAATTTACCTGCCCGGCGTGCAGCAAGCCCTATTCCATCGAGATTGTTGGCCATCGCAAATGTCTGGTGTATGACCAGATGGGACGCAAAACCGTGGAACGGATCGGTCTGACCCAGGAACGGCACACCTATTATCGGGCCAAGTGTTATACCTGCAACACTGCCGTCATTGTGGCCCAGTCGGAGGTGGGCAAGGTGCAGTCGTGTCACCACTGCCGGTTGGATTTTACCATCCGCGAGACGTCAGATGAGATGTTTTATGAGACGGTGATCGAGCATCAGGGGCATCCGGTCATTTTTCGTGATCGGGTGCAAACTCTGGAGGGATATATTCTCCATCGAGGCAACCTGTTTTTCCTGGATGAGGATATTGCCAATCGGACCCAGCAGGAATGGGTGGAGACGCTCAGCCAATTGGAATATGAGTTGGCCGCCGCGCGTGGCCAGGACGGGTCATCGCAGACGTCGCTGATGCGTTTGCAGGCAGAAAAAAACAGTCTGGGGCAACGGTTGAAGCAGCAGATGGACAAGGTGGTCGAACTGAGCAACCGTCTGCGCACGGTGGAGGAACAGGCCAGGAGCCTGGCCGCAGAAAAACAGGCCAACGCCGAGCGCAGCAGTCAGTGTGAGGATCTGATCCGCCAGTTGGAGCAGAGAAAAGAGATCGGCCTGCGCCTGGAAAACCGGGTGGAAGTGCTCAACCACAGTGTGCGGGAATTGACCAACGACAAGCAGGCCCTGTTGGGCAAGTTGTCCGGGCAGACCGAACTGTTGCACACCCTGGAGCAGACCAAAAAGCGCGTGGCGGAACTGGAATTGATCCATCGGGATACCCTGCGCCAATGGGAGCAGGCCGTGAGCGAAAACCGTTCGTTGAGCAGTCGTTTGCAGGAGCGGGAGGGTCGGTTGACCCTGTTGGAGAAGCAGTTGCAGCAGGTGAGTCGGTCGACACCCGATATCATGCCGCTGGAGGCCCGTTTGCGTGCCTTGCAGCAGGAAAACAAACGGTTGGAGGGCAAGGTTCAGGGGCAGACGCTTTTGGAGGCGCGGGTGATTGAACTGGAGACGGAGGTCAATCTGTTGCGCCATCGCGGTCACGAACGCCCGGAACCCAAAGAGGATTGGTATTGTGAGGAGGGGGAGGAGGCGTGTATTCCGCCGCAGGAGAAGGGGTTCCAGGAGCGACGCATTTTGGGTATCAAGGGAGAACCGACGCCGGAGCGGATCAAGGCGGCTTTGCGCAAACGGATTCGCAAATATCACCCGGACATGGTGGCGTCCATGGGGGTTGAGTTGCGGGATTTGGCGCATCGCAAGACGCAGGAGATTACGCGGGCCTATTCGCAGTTGATGAGTACTTGTGCCAGGGGGTGCTGAGTGCCTCTGCTGGGGGGGGGGGGGGGGGGGGGGGCGACGCCCCGCCCCCCCCCCCCCCTCCTCCCTTTTTTTTTCTTTTTTGGTGGGGGCTGCGGCGTGCCGCCACCGCGCGGCCCGTGCGCCGGGGTGGGGGCGGGGGGTACGGGGGGGGCGCGGCTCCCACCGCCACAA
>JADFYM010000189.1 GCA_015233035.1 Magnetococcales bacterium | reverse complement strand
GGGAAAAAATCACGTCGTTCATCGCGTATTTTAACAAGGCGATGTCGAAACCGTTCCGTTGGACCTACCAGGGCAAACCCCTTGCGGTCTGAAGGAGGGTTCCGAATTTCCGCTGTGCACCACTACACGAATGAGCAAAAAGGCCGACGCGCCGGGGCATGATGCCCGGAGCAACCCACTATTCCACACGGTTTTTGCGCAATGGCTGTTGGTGACGACAGATCCGAACGTGAGATGTTCGGTAACATGGTCTTGACAATGTATAATTCTGTATCAACATGTATGATTAATACAGCGGACAGGGGGTGTCAATGATTTTTTATCGTTTTATGTTATAATTTTATATCTCAATATTGACACAGAAAAACATGAAATTAATTGAAGAATTAGCTTAATTTACATCTTTTACATGTTGTTTTATGCCATGCCTGCGCCAACGGACAGCCAGAATTTTTTTCCGCGCCGGGGCGCAAGAGGATCAAGCCCTTTTTATGCAGGATGCGGTGTGATTTTTTTTGCACGCCATTCCGTCCATGACGTATGATGCCAATGTCATGATTGGCTGGGTTGTCTCCAGACCGCCCGACACCAAGGACAATCCTATTTCATGAGCAAAATTTTGCCAAATGCCATTTTTGGAGCACACGATGCACGCATTGAAGCGATGGTTGGACAATACCTCTCTCTGGCAACGCCTGATGGGGGTATTGCTGATCATATTCACCCTGAGTGTGTGGAACACCGTGCTGGGGCAACTGGCGGTGCGAGAGGTGGCCTTGCAGGTGGAAACCCTCTACAACCATCCGTTCAAGGCCACCAATCTGCTCCATGATGCCCGGTTTGCCCTGCAACGGATCCGCCGGGCGGAAAAAGATTATGTCCTGGCCACGCAACTGGGGGATCGCTTGCGCTTTTTGCAGGAGATCCAGGAATTTGATGCCCATATGAGCGAGTCGGTCATTGCCGCCCGCGCTTTGCTCGCCGACAAGAGCGTGCTGGATAACGCCCTGGAACATTACCGCAAACATTTGCTGGTGCGCCAACAGATGATCGCTTTGGTGGATCAGGGCAAGCCGATGGAGGCCTTTGCGCTGACCCAGGCCAAGGAGGGGGACGATATCTTGCAGGCCCGCGCCGACCTGGAAAAGGCACTGGAACTGGCCCAGGGTTTTGCCAAAGATTTTTTTGACAAGAGTACCGAAGTCAGTGCCAGCACCACCCGCAACCAAATTTTTTTCACGCTCATCACCTCGCTGCTGACCCTGGTGCTGGGTCTGGGGTTGGCCCAATTGATCACCCGGCAGTTTGCCGCCTTGCGCGAACGGGTGGCCGACATCAGCGAAGGCCGCCTCGATGTGGAGATTCCCTTCCAGACATTGAGCAACGAATTCGGAACCTTTGGTCGGGCGGTGGCCCGGCTGCGGGAGGTGGCTACGGAAAATGCCCACCAGCGTTGGGTCAAGGGGCATACCGCCGAAATTGCCGCTGCCCTGCAAAAACAGGCCGACATGATCTCTTTGGCCCGCACACTGATCACGCGCCTGACCCCGCTGGTGGGGGCACAGGTGGGGGCCTTTTTTCTCCCGGACCCGGAGACGGGACGCTTTCATCTGCTGGCCAGCTATGGCTGGCGGGCGCGCAAAGGGGAGGTATACTCGTTTGCCCCCGGTGAGGGGATTGTCGGGCAGTGCGCCCTGGAGCAGACGCCGATCCTGGTCTCCGATCTGCCCGACGGTTATATCCAGATCAGTTCCGGGCTGGGGGAAGCTCCGCCCCGGTTTATTCTGGCGGCCCCCGTCATTGCGCCCTCCGGTCCGGTGCTGGCGGTGCTGGAGGTGGCCACGCTGGACGCTTTCGGTCCCCGCGAACAGGCGTTGCTGGAGGAACTGCTGCCCCTGACGGCCATGAGCATTGAAATTCTGGACCGCAACCTGCGCACCCGGGAATTGTTGGACAAGACGCAAAAACAGGCGGTCAATCTGGAGGCACAGGCCGAAAAGTTGCAACGCTCCGAACAGGAGTTGACCACCCAGAAAGATGAACTGCTCGCCCAGAAAAGTGCCCTGGAATCCGCCAACCAGGAAATTTTGGCCAAGAGCCAGGAACTGGGCGAGGCCAAGGAGCGGGCCGAAGAGGCGACCAAATCCAAATCCATGTTTCTGGCCAACATGAGCCACGAAATCCGTACCCCGATGAATGCCATCATCGGCATGTCCCATCTGGCCCTCAAGACCGCTTTGGATCACAAACAGCGGGATTATGTCGGCAAAATTCATCATGCTGCGCTGTCGTTGTTGGGCATTATCAATGACATTCTCGATTTTTCCAAGATTGAGGCGGGCAAGCTGGAGATGGAGCGGGTGGATTTCTGGTTGGACGATCTGCTGACCAATGTCAATACCCTGGTGGGACACAAGGCCCATGAAAAGGGGCTGGAATTTTTGCTGCGGGTGGCTCCCGAGGTGCCCGGTGGTCTGCGGGGGGATCCCTTGCGCCTGGGGCAGGTGTTGACCAACCTGGTCAACAATGCCGTCAAGTTTACCGAACGGGGCGCGGTGGAAATTGAGGTGTCTCTGCTGGAGCGGCAGGAAGGGCAGGTCCGGTTGGGGGTGCGGGTGCAGGATACCGGGATTGGCATGACCCCGGAGCAGGCGGGCAAACTGTTTCAGGCCTTCAGTCAGGCCGACGGTTCCACCACCCGCCGCTATGGGGGGACCGGCCTGGGGCTGACCATCGCCAAGCGGCTGGTGGAGATGATGGGGGGGACCATCGGCGTCAGCAGTGAGGCGGGGGTGGGGAGCACCTTTCACTTTGATGCCTGGTTTGGGGTGGGGGAGCAGGAACGGAAAGAGATTCATATTCCCGCCGTGTTGGACCATATGCGGGTGTTGGTGGTGGATGACAATGCGGCGGCGCGGGAAATTTTGCTGGACTGTTTGACCGGGTTGCATCTGCGGGTGGAGGCGGTGGCCTCGGGGCCCGAGTGTCTGGCCGCTTTGCGTCAGGCAGATGGGCAAGATCCCTTCGGGGCGGTCTTTCTGGATTGGCAGATGCCGGGCATGGATGGGGTGGAGACGGTGCGTCGTCTGCGGCAGGCCGCGCCGTTGAGTCATGTGCCAGCGGTGGTGATGGTCACCGCTTTCGGGGTGGAAGAGGTGCGGGAAGAGACCACCGAGTTGGCGATTGACGGTTTTCTGGTCAAGCCGGTGACCCAGTCCACCCTCTTCGATACGTTGGTTCGTCTCTTTGCCCCGGAGGTGGCGGGTCGTGCTGCCCAGGAGCGGGAGACCGGGGCGCAACAGCCTGTCTTGCAGGGGTTGCGGGTATTGTTGGCCGAAGACAATGAGATCAACCAGCAGATTGCCATTGAGTTGATGGAAAGTGTGGGGGTGGTGGTGACGGTGGCCGGGCATGGTCGGGCGGCGGTGGAGCGGTTGCAGCAGGCGGGACCGGCGGCCTTTCATCTGGTGTTGATGGATCTGCAAATGCCGGAGATGGATGGCCATACGGCCACGCGCACCCTGCGTGCCGAGGCGCGTTTTGACGAGCTGCCCATCATTGCCATGACGGCTCATGCCATGGCGGAGGAGCGGGAGGCCTGTCTTCGGGAGGGGATGCAGGATCATCTGGCCAAGCCGATTGATCCCGATCAGTTTTATCGGACGTTGGCCAAATGGAGTCGGCAAAACAAAGCGGCGGGTCCTCTGGAGGAGTGGGGGTCCAGGGGGATCATCCCCCTGGTGGGGTCCAGGGGCGAAGCCCCTGGTGGGGTTCGGGGCGAAGCCCCGTCAGCAACCCCGCACCCGGTTGTCCCGACGGAGGCTGCGACGGATCCCCTCGCCCAGGTGGCGGGGCTGGATACCGTGGGTGGCCTGAAGCGGGTGGTTGGCAATCGGCAGCTCTACCGTTCTCTGTTGGAAAAACTGGCGGCCAACCAGGGCGGCACGCCTGCAGCGATACGCCAGGCTCTGGTGCAGCAGGATATGGCCCTGGCCGAGCGACTGGCGCACACCCTGAAGGGGGTGGCGGGCAATGTGGGTGCGACCGGGGTGCAGCAGGTGGCTGCCGAGTTGGAAAAACGGCTGCGGGAACAACAGCCCCAGTCTGCCATCGACGCGGCACTGTCCGCCATGGAACAGGCACTGGTGCCCTTTCTCACGGCCCTGACGTGCGCCCTGAACCCGTCGCTGCCAGCAGCAGAGACGCCCGCCGTGCCCACTGTGGCACCACCGTCCACCGCTGATGCAGAAAAAGAGCGGGCAGAGGGGCTGGCCGTGCTGGAACAGTTGGAAAAGCTGTTGCGGGATGACGATTCGGAGGCGATGGAATGGCTGGACAGCCATTGGCCGGTGTTGCAGTCTGCCTTTGCCAGCGGGCCATTGGCGGCGATGGCCAAACTCATCCACGCCTTTGATCTGGAGGGGGCATTGCCCGCCTTGCAGGCGGTGCGTGATGGGTGTGCCGAGTCATGAAAACGCGCTGGTTATTCTCTCGTCGCGGGGGCTTTGCCTTTGGTCTCCTGCTTTGGCTGGGATTGTGCACGGCGGTGCCGACGGGTGCGGCGGAACCCACCATTCCGCTCACCCCGGAAGAGCAGGCCTTTCTGCGGGGCAAAACGGTGCGCCTGGGGGTGGATGCGGGCCGGCCGCCGTTCGAGTTTTTTGATGAACAGGGTCATTATGCGGGCATTTGTGCGGGCTTTGTGGAGGCGTTGGCCAAACGGTTGGGGCTGACGGTGGTGCCGCAAAAGGGGATGGCCTGGGCCGATGCGGTCGAAAAGGCCAAAGCGGGCGAGATCGATCTGATCCCGAAGATGACCCCCACGACGGAGCGGAAAAAATTTTTTCTGTTCACGCAACCCTATTTGACTTTTCCATCGGTCATTGTCATCCGCAAGGAGCAGTTTATCGAGGGGATTGCCTCCTTGCAGGGGCTGCGGGTGGCCGTGGTCAAGGGGTTGGTGGTGGAGGCCAATCTCCGGCGGGATTATCCCGATCTCACCCTGGTCGCCCTGCCCGACATGGAGACCGCCCTCAGAACGCTTGCGACCGGTCAGGTGGACGCCTTTGTCGACAATCTGGGTGCCGTTTCCTATACCATGGACAAACTGGGCTTGACCAACCTGAAGATTGCCGCGCCGACGCCGTACAAGCATGATCTGGCCCTGGCGGTGCGGAAGGATTGGCCCCTGCTGGTCTCCGCCCTGGACAAGGCCCTGGCCAGCATGAGCGAGGAAGAAAGATCCACCATCAAAAGCCGTTGGCTGGCCATTCAGTTTCAGACGGGCGTCGATTGGCGGGCGGTTTTGTTGTGGGGCGGGCCCCTGGCCTTTGCCCTGCTGGTGATCCTGCTCATCATGCTGCTGGCCAACCGTCGTCTGCGGCGGGAGATGGGGCAACGCCAGGAGGTGGAGCGGGTCCTGCACAACCAGGCCCAGTTGCTGGAGGCCCGGTCGCTGGCCAAAACCCGTCTGGCGGAACTTTCGGCGGCGTTGCAACGGGCGGTCTCGCTGGAGGAGCTGGCGCAGACGCTGTTTGGCACGCTGGCCCCGTTGTTGGGGGTGGGGCACGGGGTGTTTTACCAGGTGGATGGGGAGCAACTGACCTGCATCGGTGGCTATGGGCACGGGGAGCGGGCGATCTGGGC
Organism: Magnetococcales bacterium; assembly: GCA_015233035.1. GTDB lineage: Bacteria > Pseudomonadota > Magnetococcia > Magnetococcales > Magnetaquicoccaceae > Magnetaquicoccus. Next base: position 2,807 of record JADFYM010000189.1, on the reverse strand, counting down.
GCGACGGGTTTCCATTGAGGATGGGTTGGTGGGTCAATGTATTGTGGACCAGCAGCCGATTGTCCTGACCCAACTCACCGAGGCCTATCTGCCCATTGTTTCCGGTCTGGGCGGTGGGACACCCGCGATGGTGCTCATTCTGCCGGTGCTGCATCTGGGTCAGGTGCTGGGGGTGTTGGAACTGGCCACATTTCGCCCGTTTACGGCGGACCAGCAGGCCTTTCTGGAAGATCTTTTGCCCCTGCTGGCCACCAGTCTGGCCATTCTGGAGCGCAGTCTGCGCACCCAGCAGTTGCTGGCCGAAAGTTTGCGGCAGGCCAGCCAGTTGGCCCAGCGGGTCGGGGTTTCCCAATAGTGGGTCAACCAACCTGATTTGACAGGTAGAGTTCTATGGGGTCCAGGGGAGATTATCTCCCCTGGCGGGGTGCAGGGGCAGAGCCCCTGCGAGGTGTGTATCCCTTCCGGGGCTTTGCCCCGAACCCCACCAGGGCTCTGCCCTGGACCCGCCAGGGGGATGATCCCCCTGGACCCGCAACCATTTTCAGAACCTGTCAAATCAGGTTGGTTGAGCCAATAGAGACATACGCGAAAGGACAGGGTACCATGGAACCAACGGCAGCACGACAAACCATCCTGGTGGTGGATGATGTCCCGGACAATATTGAAATGCTGGGTGGTGTCTTGCGCACCACCTACAAGGTCAAGGCGGCTCTGAACGGCGAAAAAGCCCTGCGTATTGCCGCCACCATTCCCCAGCCCGATCTCATCCTGCTGGATGTCATGATGCCGGACATGGATGGCTATGAGGTGATGCGACGGTTGCAGGCCTCGCCGGACACGGCAGACATTCCAGTCATTTTTATCACGGCCCGGGATCAACAGGAGGATGAGCAGCAGGGTCTGGCCATGGGTGCCGTCGATTATCTGGCCAAACCCATCAGTCCGCCGGTCGCCCTGGCCCGGATTCGCAACCATCTGCAATTGAAGGGTATCCGGGATCTGTTGCGCGACCAGAACCTGGTTCTGGAAGAAAAGGTCACGGAACGGACCAAAGCCCTGACCAATGAACGGGCCAAGCTGGATCGTCTGGTCCAGGTGGGGATCAGTCTGTCGAGCGAGCGGGATGGGGCCCGTCTGCTGGACTCCATCCTGAGCGGAGCCATGGAGATTGCCGGGGCCGATGGCGGTATTTTATATGTGTGCATCGGTCATACGCATCTGGCGGTCAGCATTGTGCGCGCCAACAGCCTGGGCATCTATCTGGGCGGCCAGGGCGGCAAACCGACCCCCTTTCCAAAACTGGCCCTGTTTGATCCCCAATCCGGGCAGCCCAATCTGGGCCATATTGCCTTGCAGGTGGTCCATTCGCGGGTTCCCATCAACGTGCCCGATGTGTATGCCTGTCCCGAGCAGGATTATCCGGTCATTCGTCGTTTTGACAAGATGACCGGCTATCATTCCCAATCGTTGTTGCTGGTCCCCTTGTCGCCACGGGGGAGCGATGTGGTGGGTGTCCTGCAACTGCTCAATGCCCGTGCGGCCGAGACCATTATTCCCTTCTCGGCGGAACTGCAATCGTTTGTGGAGGCCCTGGCGGCCCAGGCGGCCATCGCCATCGACAATCAGAACCTGATCTCTTCCCAACAAAAATTGATCAGCACCTTTGAAAAATTTGTGCCCAAACAATTTTTGCAACGCATTGCCGGGGAGGGGCTGGAAAATATCAAGCCGGGCACGGTGGAGTCGAACACCATCACGGTCATGTTCAGCGATATCCGCTCCTTTACCACCCTTTCCGAGCGGATGTCACCCAAGGATCTGTTCGCCCTCCTGAACAGTTATCTCAGTCGGATGCAGATACCCATTGAGGAACAGCACGGTTTTATCGACAAATTTATTGGTGATGCGATCATGGCCCTGTTTGACGGCCCGGAGGCCGAACAGGCGACGAATGCGGTGCGGGCGGCCATCGGGATGCAAAACCATCTGCTGGCGTTCAATGCGGAACGGGCCGCTGCGGGGCAAAAACCCATCCTGACCGGGATCGGGTTGCATATCGGTTCGGTGATGCTGGGCACGCTGGGCAATGACCACCGCATGGATTCCACGGTGATTGGCGATGCGGTCAACCTGTCGGCGCGTCTGGAGGGGCTGACCAAATTTTATGGGTGTCGGATTGTCATCTCGGAAGATTTGTTCCGTCTGTTGGCCGCCGATACCTTTCTCTGCCGTCCTCTGGACCAGGTGGTCGTCAAGGGTCGGAAGCAGGCCGTGTTGGTCTATGATGTGTTTGATGCGGACCCGGAACCGGACAAGGCGCGCAAGCAGGCGGCACTGGAGAGCTATCGGCAGGGATTTGAGTTGTTTTATGCGCGGCGTTGGCCAGAAAGTCAGGCGGCCTTTCGTGCCTGCCTGGCACAGGATCCAGAGGATCGGGCGGCACAGATGTATCTGGAACGGTGTGCCACTCTGATGGAACATCCTCCCGCAGCGGATTGGGATGGCACGTTTGAGATGGTGCACAAATAAGGGGTCCCTACCCTATGCACACATCTTTATGCTGATAATAAATCCGAAGAATATTGTGCAGTTATAGGGGTCCAGGGGGATTATCCCCCTGGTGGGGTCCAGGGGCGAAGCCCCTGGTGGGGTCCGGGGCGAAGCCCCGCGAGGCATACCATATCAACCCGTTGGGGGGGTCGCCCCCCAAACCCCCCCCGGGGACGTGACCGGCCCCCGGCCCCCCCCAAAAAAGTGGGGCTAAGGGAGTGGGGCGCAGCGGAAAATTGGGAACCCCCTTCAAGCCC
>JADFYM010000188.1 GCA_015233035.1 Magnetococcales bacterium | reverse complement strand
AGGGCGACCGAGCCCAGTGGCGCAGTAGCGCGCCCCAACCGGACAACCGCCCCGCCCCGCGTGTCCAGCTGATGCCGGATCCACTGTAGCCACCCGCCCTTAGTCCAGCAATCTCAACCACGCACCAGTGAGGAGAGGATCCGGCACACCCAGGGTCAGGTAGTAAAAAACGTAAACCTATCCAATTCCCTATGGTTGTTACGCCTGCAAGTCCCCGGCCTGGCACCGGCCCAGCCGGGTCAATTCATCCATCTGACCTGTGGCCCCGATCTGACGCTACCCCGCCCTTTTTCCATCCTGGACAGCGATTCGGCCAACCAAACCATTGATCTCCTCTACCGGGTGACGGGCGAAGGCACCCAACGCATGACCACCTGGCAGACGGGTTTTGTCACCCCGGTGTTGGGCCCCATCGGCCATCCTTTCACGGTGCCGCCGACCGGAACGCAGGCAATACTGGTCGCGGGCGGGGTGGGTCTGGCTCCCCTGGATTTCCTGGCACGGCAACTGGCTGCCCAGGGGATCGCCACCACGGTACTTTGGGGTATTGAGACAGACCCGCCTTTTCCGGTCGAACCAGACCCGGTGCAGGGCTGGTCGGTCTTGAGCCATTTGCACGCCAGGGGGATCCCCAGCCGTCTCGCCGCCATGACACCTCGGGTGGGTTTTTTTCAGGGTACGGTGGTGGAACTGGCCGCCGACCATCTGCAACCGTTGACCGCGTTGGAACGGAAGGATTTAATGCTCTATACCTGCGGTCCCACACCGATGATGGCCGCGTTGGCTCTGGTGGCAGAGCGTTTTGGTCTGCGGGGAGAGGCCTCGCTGGAGGCCCGCATGGCGTGTGGTTTTGGGGCTTGTGTGGGATGTGTGGCGTTGATGGCGGCAGGACAGTATCGACGGGTTTGTGTGGATGGACCCGTGTTTGCCCTGGCGGAGGTTGATTGGCGGCAGAGAGGGTTGTGATCAGGGTGGCGGTCCGTGGTGGGGGCTTTGCCCCCAGCCCCACCAGGGGCTTTGCCCCTGGACCCCACCGGGGGGGATAATCCCCCCCGGACCCCCTTGGAAATTATGATTAAAAGGGCGGGCTGGGGAACTGGGGGGGGGCGGTTCTCCGCCTCCCCAGCACGGGCCAAACAAATGAGCGGGTTTGATCATTAATAACAGGGAGTCTTTTTCCATGTCTACCGAAACACCGGACATTCTTTCCATTCGCAATATCGCCCTGCTGGCCCACGGCGGGGGCGGCAAGACCACCCTGGCCGAAGCCCTGTTGTTCAATGGCCAAGCCATCGACCGCCGTGGCGAGGTGGGTACGGGTACCGCCGTGATGAGCACCGAAGCGGAAGAGATGGAACGCGGCATCACCATCACCCCGCACGTGGGCCATTGCACCTGGCGCGACCACTGGTTCAACCTGGTGGATACCCCTGGCTATGTGGATTTTTTGGAGTCCACCCGCAGCGTGGTGCAGGTGGTGGGTGGAGCCGTCATGATCATTTCCGGGCAATCCGGGGTCAAGCCGGAAAACCAGCGTCTCTGGGACATGGCCGCCGAGGCACAGGTGTCGATGATCGGCTTTATCAACAAGATGGACAAACCGCGTTCTGATTTTATTCGTGTGCTGGGCGATATTGAACAGACGCTGAAGGTGACCGCCCTGCCGTTGACCATTCCCATCGGGGCAGGCGAAACATTTACCGGTATTATTGATCTGATTCCCATGACCGCCTGGTCGGCCAAGAATGGCCAGTTTACCCAGATTGCATTCCCCGAATCGGTTCGGGCCGATGCCGTCCACTACCGCACCCAACTGGTGGAAAAGGTGGTGGAGGCCGATGATCAACTGCTGGAAAAATACCTGGAAACCGGGGAGGAACCCGACGAGGCGACGATTCATGCCGGTTTGCGCCGGGCGGTGCATGCCCGACGTCTGTTTTTGGTGTTTTGTGGTTCCGGGTTGGCCAACATTGGGGTGCGCGCCCTGGCCAACGGGATTATATATTATTTGCCCAACCCCGTGGACAAGGTGGCCATCAAGCCACTGGTGGGCGAAGATCCCGGCCGTCCCGGCCGCCAGATTGCCCGTTCTCCTGCGGTGACCGAACCTTTTTCGGCGGTGGTGTTCAAGACCACCATCGACCCGTTTGCGGGCCGCCTGTCGGTGATTCGGGTTTTTTCCGGGGCCATCGAGGTGGATCAGCCCTGCTACAACAGCGACCGGCAGAGCAAAGAGCGGGGCGGACGACTGTTTCGGATGCAGGGCAAGGAGATGCGTTCCGTCAATCGGTTGCAGGCGGGTGATATCGGTGCCATCGCCAAGTTGGAGGAGACCCGCAGCGGGGATACCTTGTGTGCCATCGACCAGCCGATTCATTATCAACGGGTGCGTTTTCTGGATCCGACCTTAAGCTTTGCCGTGGAGGCGGATGCACAACATGAGGATCGGGTGGCAGCCGGTCTGCTCAAGCTGACGGAAGAGGATCCGACGCTGCAATTTTTTCGCGATGCCGAAACCCATGAAATGATCCTGGCGGGCATGGGCCAGACCCATTTGCGGGTGACCCTGGACCGCTTGAAGCGCAAATTCGGGGTGGTCGCCACCTTGAAAGCACCGAGGGTGCCTTATCGGGAGACCATCAGCCGTTCGGTGCGGGTGCAGGGTCGGTTGAAAAAACAAAGCGGCGGGCGGGGCCAGTTTGGCGATTGCTGGCTGGTGGTGGAACCATTGCCACGGGGTGGCGGCAATCAATTCGAGGACCATATTGTGGGCGGAGCCATTCCCCGGCAATATATTCCGTCGGTGGAAAAAGGGATTCAGGAGGAGTTGGGCAAGGGCATTCTGGGCGGCTATCCGGTGGTGGATTTCAAGGTCTCCCTGGTGGATGGCTCGTTTCATCCGGTGGATTCGTCGGACAATGCCTTTCGGACGGCGGGTGGTCTGGCCTTTCGCAAGGCCATGGAAGAAGGCGGCGCGGTTTTGCTGGAGCCGATCATGATCATGGAAATCACTGTCCCCGACGATGTGCTGGGGGATGTGATCGGGGATCTGAACAGTCGGCGTGGCCGAATCACCGGGGTCATGCCCCGGGCGAACAACCAAATCATCCAGGCCGAGACGCCGATGGCCGAGGTGTTGGATTATGGCAATGTTCTCAATGCGATCACCTCCGGGCGCGGCTTGTATACCATGCGCGTGAACAATTACCAGGAGGTGCCGAGCCATATTGCGCGGGTGGTCTTGAACAAAAAGGGATGAGGTAAAAAATATTTTTGTGCACCGCACAAAAAAGGGCTTGACTTGGTACGCAAAAGATCCGAACAATAGTCAGCAGGGGGGAAATTTAACGCTGTCAGACGGTGGGAGCCATGTTTAGCATCAGTTGTCCCGAATTGGTCTATTTTTATCATCAGGTAGGGAAACCGGTACCGCGCCAAGTAGTGGAGCCAAGCGCGGGGGTGCATAGCCAGACAGCCAACCGGTCCGCCCAGGACAGTTGGCGCAAGGCGGACGGAGGGAGTATGGAGTTCTCTTCGGTCTTTGCCAAGGCGTTGAACCGAAATCCGGGTTAGATTTTCCTGTCAGGTGTGGGGTTTGATGAAACCCCTGCTTCAGGTGCGTTTGCAACGCGCCAGGGGCAGGGGTTTTGTTTTTTTGGGGGCGGATGTGGGATGTGGTTTCTGTCTGGAGCAGATGACCCGGATACCAACAGACATACAAGGAGCAGGCAATGGCAAACTCTGGTGACAGATGTCGTGCAGCAAAAGGAATCCAGCGCATCAAGTGGCCAGGGAACAAACGACTCAGACCCAGAACAGCCGCAGTCATGTTCGCTTTTGTTGTCGCGTTGGGCCTGTGTGGTTGTGAGACAACGGATCAAAGGCTGGAAAGAGTTGTTGCAATGTTCAAGGCGCAAGATGAACTCTTAAAACTGGATCAACAGGCCCTCCAACTTGATAAATCTGAAAAGTATGAAGAAGAGATTGTTGTTGCGAAAAAAGCATTGGCCTTGGGCGAGGAAAACTTTGGCCCAGACCATCTCGCTGTAGCCAACAGCCTGAACAATTTGGCGTCACCGTATATCAAGCAAGGCCAGTATGCGCAAGCGGAGCCTCTGTACAAGCGGTCCCTGGCAATCCGGGAGAAGGCTCTTGGCCCGGACCATCCCGAGGTGGCCACCAGCCTGAACAACCTGGCGGGAATGTATGACGACCAAGGCCAGTATGCGCAGGCAGAGCCTCTGTACAAGCGGTCCCTGGCAATCAGTGAGAAAGTGCTTGGCCCGGACCATCCCGAGGTGGCTACCAGCCTGAACAACCTGGCGGTACTGTACCACAAGCAAGGTCAGTATGCGCAGGCAGAGTTGCTGCACAAACGATCCCTGGCGATCAGAGAGAAGGCTCTTGGCCCAGACCATCCCGATGTAGCCATCAGCTTGAACAACTTGGCGGCCATCTATGGTCAACAAGGCCAGTATGCACAGGCGGAGCTTTTATACAAACGATCCCTGGCGATCAGAGAGAAAGCTCTTGGCCCAGACCATTCCGACGTGGCCTCCAGCCTGAACAACTTGGCGGAACTGTATCGAAAGCAACGCCAGTATGCGCAGGCCGAACCGCTATTCAAACGATCCCTGGCAATCTGGGAGAAAGTTCTTGGCCCAGACCACCCCTCTGTGGCCATCAACCTGAACAACCTGGCGACCGTGTATAGTCAACAAGACCAGTATGCACAGGCGGAGCTTCTATACAAGCGATCCCTGGCAATCAGTGAGAAAGCTCTTGGCCCAGACCATCCCGATGTAGCCACCAACCTGAACAACCTGGCGGAACTGCATTATAAGCAACACAATTATGCGCAGGCGGAGTTGCTACTCAAACGATCCCTGGCAATCTGGGAAAAGGCTCTTGGCCCAGATCATCCCAACACGGTCATGGTACGACAAAACTTGGCGGCACTATATGCGGCCATGGGAAGATAACATCTAATGTTGTTTATTTAACCTGGAGAGTTGAGCATGGTTTGCCAACCCGCAGGAGCGATGCCGCGCGCCTCTTCGGGTCCGATCCCATCCGCTCGGTCAATTGACAAAGGCCGGTGGTTGGCCTATCCTGTGCGTTTATATTTTTAAATGGTAACGCGGAGAAACACACATGGACACGCCAGACAGCGGAACGGGCAAAAGCAGCGGCACAGACACCTACGGAGCGGGCAGTATCGAGGTGCTCAAAGGGCTGGATGCGGTCCGCAAGCGTCCCGGCATGTATATCGGCGATACGGACGACGGTTCTGGCCTGCATCATATGGTGTTCGAGGTGGTGGATAATGCCATTGACGAGGCCCTGGCGGGCTATTGTGATCGCATTGATGTCACCCTGCACAGCGATGGCTCGGTCACGGTCTGCGACAACGGGCGGGGCATTCCCACCGAGATGCACGAAGAAGAGGGCAAATCGGCGGCAGAAGTGGTCATGACGGTGCTCCATGCCGGGGGCAAGTTTAACCAAAACTCCTACAAGGTCTCCGGCGGTCTCCATGGTGTGGGCGTGTCGGTGGTCAATGCCCTGTCGGAGCAATTATTGCTGACAGTGCGCCGCGACGGTCGGGTCTGGACCCAGGAATATCGGGATGGCAACCCGGTGACCCCCATTCGGATCACCGGCGACACCGCCAGTACCGGTACGGAAATCACCTTTCTGCCCAGTCGGGCAGTGTTTACCGCCACCGAATTTTCGTTCGATATTTTGTCGCAACGGTTGCGGGAACTCTCTTTTCTCAACAATGGCGTCCAGATTTATATCCAGGAGGATGTCTCCGGCAAAAATCACCATTTTCACTATGAAGGAGGCATTCGTTCGTTTGTCGAGCATCTGAACAAGGCCCGCACCCCCTTGCACGCACCCCCCATCTGTTTTACCGATGAAAAGGGTCTGGTGCATCTGGATGTGGCCATGCAATGGAACGATTCTTATCAGGAAAATGTTTTTTGCTACACCAACAATATTCCGCAACGGGATGGCGGCACCCATCTGGCCGGTTTCCGGGCCGCCCTGACCCGCACCCTGAACAATTATATGGTGGCCTCCAACATTGCCAAGAAAGAAAAAATTGCCATGGCGGGGGAGGATTGCCGGGAGGGGTTGACGGCGGTCATTTCGGTCAAGCTGCCCGATCCCAAATTTTCTTCGCAAACCAAGGAAAAGCTGGTCTCTTCGGAGGTGCGCACGGCGGTGGAGTCGATCATTGCCGAACAGTTGGCCACCTATTTTGAAGAAAATCCGCAACATGCCAAGCAGATTGCGGCCAAGACGCTGGAGGCGGCCACGGCCCGGGAGGCAGCACGCAAGGCGCGTGAGTTGACCCGGCGCAAGAGTGCCCTGGATATTTCATCCCTGCCGGGCAAACTGGCCGATTGCCAGGAAAAAGATCCCGCCTTGTGCGAACTCTATCTGGTGGAAGGAGATTCGGCAGGCGGTTCCGCCAAGCAGGCGCGCAACCGCAAACATCAGGCGGTCTTGCCGCTCAAGGGCAAAATTCTCAATGTGGAAAAGGCCCGTTTTGACAAAATGATCTCCTCGGCGGAGGTGGGCACCCTGATCACGGCCCTGGGGACCGGCATTGGCAACGAAGAGTATGATATCAACAAGTTGCGTTATCACAGCATTATCATCATGACCGATGCCGATGTGGACGGGGCCCACATTCGCACCTTGTTGCTGACCTTTTTTTATCGGCAATTTCCCGACATTGTGGCGCGGGGTCATCTGTTTATTGCCCAACCGCCGTTGTATCGGATGATGCGGGGCAAGACGGTCCATTATCTCAAGGATGAAGAGGCGTTGGATGAATTGCTGATGCTCAACGGTCTGGAGGGGGTGACCGTACAGGGCGATGCGGCGCGGGACGAGGCCGAACCGGCGGGGCTGGTGCTGGTCAATATGGTGCGTGAATGTCAGCGATATGTCACCCTGCTCAACCGGATGGCGCGTCACTATGACCGCCTGGTCCTGGCGTTGGCCTCTGAAGAGGTGGGTATCACGTCGGAGACGCTGGAAGAGAGTGAGCGGGCCAATGCGGCGGGAGATCGGTTGCGTCTGGCCATTGCGCGGGCCAAGGATGAAGACGAGCGGTTGCAACTGCTGGTGGTCCATGATGCGGAGGTGGGGGCAGAGACCATTCATGTAGTGCGAACCATTCATGGGGTGCCCAATCGGACGATTCTGGATAACCGGCTGACCCGCTCGCCCGAATATCGGGAGATGGTGGAGCGGGTCCATCGGGTGCGGGATCGGTTGGGGGCCAAACCGGTATTGCGCAAGGGCAATCGGGAGATTGTCGTGACCGGCATGGAGGCGTTGGTCAACTGGGTCATGGCGGAGGGACGCAAAGGGCAGAGCATTCAACGCTACAAAGGGTTGGGGGAGATGAACCCGGAGCAGTTGTGGGAAACCACCATGGATCCGGCCAAACGGACCCTCATGAAGGTACGGGTGGAGGATGCCATTGAGGCCGATCTGGTTTTCACGACGCTTATGGGGGATGCGGTGGAACCCAGGCGGGATTTTATCCAGGAAAATGCCTTGAATGTGGTCAACTTGGATGTGTAGGGACTATTTTGGTTTGCTGACTCAAATTGATGGGATGTTGGCACCATGAAAGAAAACGATCTTTTTCAGTTTTATGAAAAACTCTACTTTCATGAAATCGATTCCCGTGAAAAACTGAACTCAAGACTGCAAACACCGCTTACGCTCATCATATCGCTGATTGGTGTACATGCGTTCTTGTTGCAAAATTATGGGCATTCCGGTTTCTCCAATACTGTAATACTTTTTACTTGTCTCGTTGTTTTATCTGCCGCTACGCTGGTTCGTGCCATTGTTTGCTTCGTCAAGTCTTGGCATAATAATGAGTATGTCTTGCTTCCCGCTGCCCAGGAGACAGAGGAGTACCGTCGATTACTAGATGAAACTTATGAGTCGTATGATGCAGGAAATGATCTCTCGTCAAGATATTTTCTCGACTACTTGTTGAGTTCTTTTATCCGCTGTTCCTCTGAGAATACACAATGCAATGATCGCCGCTCCATTTGGCTTCACAAAACCAACACGGCCATCATCGCCACCACCATCATTGTGTTTTGTGCGTTCCTGGCCTTCTTTTTTGGGGATCTTGACAAGGATAATGTCAAAAAAATCACGGAAGTTTCTATCGTGAATCCTATTACACTGGGGTGTCCAAATCGGGCCTTGGCTGTTGACCGGTTTTTGGATAGGATTCCCTGGAACCGTCGTTCGCGTGTTTACGCTGCGGCGTCTTCAGGGTAGTAGACGAGGGCAGATGTAGCTCCACGGATTGACATTTAATGAAAGTTTGGTATGATTTTACCAGGTTTCAATACCATGGAGGTAAAATCAAGACGATGCCCGGTCCCAAACCAGATCAAATCATTTT